>JANPHJ010000184.1:0-11463 GCA_031424395.1 Chthoniobacter sp. | reverse complement strand
TGCGAGGCGTATATCTTCCGCTTCGTCTCAATCCTCGGCGAGCGCTACACACACGGCCACGTCTTCGATTTCTACAAACAGCTCCTCGCGCACCCCGACTACCTCGACGTGCTCGGCGACGGCTCGCAGCGCAAATCCTATCTCCACATCGGCGACTGCCTCGACGCCGTGCTCCACGTCATCCGCGCGGGCACCGCTGCGGAGGCGAAGCATCGCGTGCAGATCTACAACCTCGGCACCTTCGACTACTGCCATGTCAAAAACTCGATCGCGTGGATTTGTGAGCGGCTCGGGTTGAAACCGGAGCTGCGTTTCAGCGGCGGCAAGCGCGGCTGGGTGGGCGACAATCCGTTCATCTTCCTCGATACCGCAAAAATTCGCGCGACCGGCTGGCAGCCAAAGCTGAGCATCCAGCAGGGTGTGGTGCGCACCGTCGAATGGCTCGCGGAAAACCAGTGGGTGCTGGAATCGCGGGGGTAAGTTTTCCGGTGCGATGAAAATCACGGTCCTCGGTCTATGGCACCTCGGCAGCGTGACAGCGGCCTGCTGCGCCCGGCATTGCCAGGTCACCGGGCTTGATTTTGATGCGGCAGTGATTGACGGACTGCGCGCGGGAAAAGCGCCGCTCCTCGAACCCGGCCTGAATGAGTTAATCGCGGAAAATGTCGCCGGTGGGCGGCTCGATTTTTCTACGGATGCCGCCGCCTGCCGCAACGCGGATGTGCTCTGGGTGACTTACGACACGCCGGTGAACGACGCCGACGAATCCGACGTCGCACAAGTGCTGGAGCCGCTACGCCGGGCGCTCGCCGAATTGTCAGACGGCGCGCTAGTGCTGATTTCCTCGCAACTGCCGGTCGGCACCTGCGCAGATCTGGAGCGTGAGTTTCCACAATTTCATTTCGCCTGTTCGCCGGAAAACCTGCGCCTCGGTCGTGCGCTCGACGCCTTCGAGCGCGCCGAACGCATCATCGTCGGCACGCGCACCGATGCGCCGAAGCCGCTGCTCGAAAAGCTGCTTGCGCCATTTTCCGAGCGGATCATTTTCATGCGTACGGAATCGGCGGAGATGGTGAAGCACGCGCTCAACTCCTTCCTCGCAGTCTCGATCACTTTCATCAATGAGATCGCGCGTGTCTGCGAGCACGTCGGCGCAGACGCGGCGGAAGTTTCCGCCGGCTTAAAGAGCGAACCGCGCATCGGTCCACGCGCTTATCTCGGTGCGGGCGGGCCTTTCGCGGGCGGCACGCTCGCCCGCGATGTCGTCACGCTCAGCCAGCTTGGAGCGCGCTTCGGCGAGCCGCTCGCGGTGATCCCCGCGATCAAGCAGAGCAACGACCTGCACCGCGGCTGGATTTTCCGCCGTCTGCAAAGTCGCTTCGGCGAACTGCGCGGGCGCACCATCGCCGTGCTCGGCCTCACCTACACGCCGAACACCGACACGCTCCGCCGCAGCGCCGCCGTCGAGCTGTGCCAGCAGTTGCTCGCCGCCGGCGCGAACGTGCGGGCGCACGATCCCGCCGTGCGCGACCTGCCGCCGGAACTCGCTGCGGTGCGGCTCGGCGATCTGCCCGCGACGCTCGCGGATGCTGATGCCGTGATCGTTTGCACGGAGTGGCCGCAATTTCGCGAGGGGCCGTGGCCGCAGTTTGTGCGGCTCCTGCGCCAACCGGTGGTGGTCGATGCAAACCGCTTTTTGGAAAAGCCTTTGCTCGCGTGCGGCGCAGTCGAGCACCTATCAGTCGGACGCCCCGCATGAAACTTTCCGGCCTCAACGCCATCGTCACCGGTGCCAGCCAGGGACTCGGCAAAGCCATCGCCGCGCAGTTCCTCGCGGACGGTGCAAACGTGCTCATCTGCGCCCGCGACGCCGCGCTGCTCGCGCAGACGCGCGACGAGCTGGCGGCGGGCGGCGGGCGTGTGCTCGCGCAGGCGTGCGACGTTTCCGACGAGGCGCAGGTTGGCGCGCTGACGGAGTTCGCGTTGTGCGAATTCGGCGCGGTGCATGCGCTGGTCAGCAACGCCGGGGTGTATGGCCCGATGGGTCCGACCGAGGAAGTCGATCTCCGCGAGTGGATGCGTGCGGTCGAAATCAATCTCTACGGCACCCTCCTGCCGTGCCGCGCGCTGATGCCGCATTTCAAAAAGGCGGGCCGTGGAAAGATCATCATCATCTCCGGCGGCGGCGCGACGAATCCGATGCCCAACGTGAGCGCCTACGCCGCGTCGAAAGCCGCCGTTGTTCGGTTGATGGAAACGCTCGCCGAGGAACTGAAACCGCACGGCATCGACGTGAACGCCATTGCGCCCGGCGCGCTCCAGACGCGGCTCGTCGAGCAGGTGCTCGCCGCTGGGCCGGAAAAGGTTGGCGCGGCCTTTTTTGCAAAGAACAAGAAGTGGACGGACGAAGGCGCGACGCCGCTCGCGCTCGGCGCGGGGCTGTGCGCGTATCTCGCGTCGGCCGAAAGCGACGGCATCACGGGCCGGCTCATCAGCGCGCAATGGGACGCCTGGGCACGGCTGCACGAACATCGCGACGAGCTGGCAGCGTCGGACATTTATTGCCTCCGCCGCATCGTGCCGGAAGACCGAGGCCAGGCATGGAAATGAACCCCCGCAGCGCCATCATCGGCTGCGGCCTCATCGGCCGGAAGCGGCTTGCCGCCTTGCCTCCGGGCTCATTCGCCGCTGCTTGTGATCTCGACCTCGCGCGGGCCGAGCAGCTCGTCGCGTCCGCGAAGGCCGGCTACGCGACCGCGGACGTGGCGAAGGTTTTTGCCGACCCGCAGATCGATGCCGTCATCGTCTGCACGCTGAACTCCGCGCTCGCCCCGCTCGCGCTCGCCGCCATCCGCGCCGGCAAACACGTCCTCGTGGAAAAGCCGGGCGCGATTTCGACGGCGCAAGCCGACGAACTCATCGCCGCCGCTGACGTCGCTGGGGTGCGGGTGCGCGTGGGTTTCAACCACCGTTTTCATCCCGCGCTGCAAAAGGCGCGCGAGGTTTTCGAGGGCGGCGCGCTCGGACCGCTGATGTTCATCCGCGGGCGCTACGGCCACGGTGGGCGCATCGGCTACGACCGCGAGTGGCGGGCCGATCCGAAGCTCTCCGGCGGTGGCGAACTTATTGATCAGGGCGTGCATCTCATCGACCTCGCGGGCTGGTTTCTCGGCGACTTTGCGAGCATCGAAGGCCACGCGACGACGAGCTTTTGGGACATGCCGGTGGACGACAACGCCTTTCTCAATCTGCGCACCGCCGCCGGCCAGACCGCTTGGCTGCATGTGAGCTGCACGGAGTGGAAAAACCTTTTCTCGCTCGAAATTTACGGGCGCACCGGGAAGCTCCACATCGAAGGTCTCGGCGGCAGCTACGGCACCGAGCGGCTGACTTTTTACAAGATGCTCCCGGAGATGGGCCCGCCCGAGACGACTGCTTGGGAGTTTCCGCGCGGCGATGATTCGTGGCGGATCGAGATTGCGGAATTCACCGCCGACATTCGCACGGGCCGCACGCCGCAGCCCGGCTTACGCGAGGCCCGCGCGGCGCTCGCCGTCGTCGAGCGCATCCACGCGCAGAGCGGCTACTACTTTTCACCATGATCATCACGCGCTCTCCACTTCGCATTTCGCTCGGCGGCGGCGGCACCGATCTGCCTTCGTATTACGAGGAGCACGGCGGCTTCCTCATCGCCGCGGCCATCGACAAGTATGTCTATATCACCGTCCACAAAACCTTCGTGGAGGAGCTGATCGTAAAATACTCGAAGCTCGAACGCGTGGAGTGCGCCGAGCAGCTCGAACATCCCATCGTGCGCGAAGCCTGCGCGCTGCTGCAAATGGACGGGCGCTCGCTCGAAATCACCTCGATGGCCGACATGCCGGCGGGCACCGGGCTCGGCTCGTCCGGGAGCTTCACCACTGCGCTGTTGAAGGCGCTGCACACCTACCAAAAAAACATCGTGCGCCCGGCGGAGATCGCGGCGCAGGCGTGCCAGATCGAGCTGGAGAAACTGCACGAACCCATCGGCAAGCAGGACCAGTACATCGCGGCGGTCGGCGGGCTGACGTCGTTCCATTTTCTCCCGAGCGGGAAAGTGGAAATTCTGCCCGTCGAGATCGACGAGGAGACGCTGTTCAATTTGCAGGACAACCTGCTGATGTTTTTCACCGGCTACACCCGCTCGGCGTCGAAGATTTTGAAGGAGCAGAACGACCGGACCAAGAGCATGGACAAGGCGATGGTGGAGAATCTGCACTTCGTCAAAGAGCTGGGCGTGCAAAGCAAGGAGGCGCTGGAGTGCGGCAATCTGCGCGAGTTCGCGCGGCTCATGGACGTGCATTGGCAGCGGAAAAAGGAGCGCTCCGGCGGGATGACCAACGGGGAGATTAACGCGTGGTACGACTTCGCGATGGCGAACGGCGCACTCGGCGGAAAGCTCATCGGCGCGGGCGGCGGCGGCTTTCTGATGTTCTATTCCGAGCAGACCACGCGGCTGCGGCGGGCGATGCGCGAGCAGGGGCTGCGGGAGGTGCGGTTCCGGTTCGATTTCGAGGGGACGAAAATTGTCGCGCAGGATTGAGGACGCGCATGAAAGGCCATGGGGGATTTACCGCGGAGGCGCAGAGGACGCAGAGGGGCGCAGAGGAGGGAAAATTACCGTCCGCCATGGATCTCTCCGCTTCACCGCGTCCTCTGCGCCTCTGCGGTAAATCCGAAACCTTCGCTGCGGAATGAACGTTGAACCGATGCCGGTGGCAATTCTTGCGGGTGGGCTGGCGACAAGGCTGCGACCGATCACGGAGAAGATTCCGAAGGCGCTGGTCACGGTCGCGGGGGAGCCGTTTCTTGCGCATCAGTTGCGGCTGCTGCGGTCGCGCGGCTTGCGGCGGGCGGTGCTGTGCGTGGGGTATCTGGGGGAGATGATCGAGCGGGAGTTTGGCGATGGGGCGGCGTTTGGGATGGAATTGCGCTATTCGTTCGATGGGCCGGTGCTGCTCGGCACGGGGGGCGCGCTGCGGCAGGCGCTGCCGCTGCTGGGCGAGGAATTTTTCACGCTCTACGGCGACTCGTATCTACCGATCGACTACGCAGCGGTGGCGACCACTTTCCGCGCGAGCGGACAGCCGGGGTTGATGACGGTTTTCAAAAACGAAGGCGCGTGGGACACGAGCAACGTGGAGTTCGAGGACGGGCGCATCGTCCGCTACGACAAGCGCGAGCGCACCCCGGCGATGCGGCACATCGACTACGGGCTCGGTGCATTTGGCGCGTCGGTTTTTGCGGAGCGGCCGGCGGGCGTGGCGTTCGATCTCGCCGAGGTGCAGCGCGGATTGGTTGCCAAGGGCGCGCTCGCCGGGCATGAAGTTTTTCAGCGTTTCTACGAGAACGGCTCGCACGCCGGCCTCGCCGAACTCGCTGCTCTCCTCACCCAAAAAACCACGCAATGACCTACGCCGCCCAACACCTCGCCGAAACCCGCGACATCGTCGCCGCCCTTGATCCCGCCTTGATGGAACGCATCGTCGAGGGCCTCGCCGCGGTGCGCGAGCGCGGCGGGCGGCTGTTCATCCTCGGCGTCGGCGGCAGCGCGGCGAACGCCTCGCATGCGGTGAATGACTTCCGCAAAATCTGCGGCTTCGAGTGCTACGCGCCGACGGACAACGTCTCCGAACTCACCGCGCGCACGAACGACGAAGGCTGGGCCACGGTCTTCGCCGAATGGCTGCGCGGCAGCCGGCTGAACGCGAAGGACGGACTGCTCATCTTTTCCGTCGGCGGCGGCAGCCTCGAGAAAAACGTGAGCCCGAATCTCGTCGAAGCGGTGAAGCTGGCGAAAAACGTGGGCACATCGGTCTTCGGCATCTGCGGAAAAGACGGCGGCTACACCGCGCAGGTCGCGGATGCGTGCGTCATCATCCCCACGGTGAACCCGGCGAACATCACGCCGCATTCCGAAGCGTTTCAGGGCATCGTCTGGCATCTCTTCGTCTCGCACCCGCGGCTGAAAGTGGCGCAGACGAAGTGGGAGAGCGTGCGGTGAATTTTCGATTGGCGATTGGCGATTGGCGATTGGACGCATGATGAAACGCGCCGTCTTTCTTGACCGCGATGGCGTTATCAACCGGCCCGTTGTGCGCGACGGAAAGCCGTATCCGCCGGCAACGGTCGCGGAGTTTGAGCTGGTGCCGGGCGTGATCGAGGCGTGTGCGGAATTGAAGGCGGCGGGCTTTCTCCTCGTCGTCGCCACGAACCAGCCGGACGTGGGGCGCGGCACCCAGCGACGTGAGGATGTGGAGGCGATGCACGCGAAGATGTGCGCGGCGCTGTCACTGGACCGCGTCGAGGTTTGCTATGATCCCGGTCAGGGTCAGCCGTCCGAATTCCGCAAACCCGCGCCCGGCATGCTGCTCCGCGCGGCGCGCGAACTGGGCATCGACCTCGCGCAAAGCTGGATGGTCGGCGACCGCTGGCGCGACATCGACTGCGGGGCGGCGGCGGGCTGCCGCACGGTCTTCATCGACTACGGTTACGATGAGCAGCTCCGCGCGCTGCCGGACTTCCGCGCGGTGAGCCTGCGGGCGGCGGTGCCGCTGATCGTCGGCCGGCCAGCCTGACGTTATTTCCGCGCCGGGCGGATGGCGATTTTGGCGCGGCCCAGCGCGAGGATTTTCCGCTCCGTGCGGCTGAGACTGGAGAGCCCGTGGGCCGAGATTTTTTCGAGGATCGGGTCGATCTCCGTGCTGATGAACTGCGCCGGGCTCATGCGCTCGAGGCGCGCGACGCGCTGCCGGCGGGCAAAGATGTAGCGCTGGATGGCGAGCGGGTTGCCGAAGCCGAGCTGTTTCACATAGGCCCACGCAAAGACGACGGCCGCGAGCATCCCGGCGGGGCCGATTTTCGTCGCCGTCAGGGTCAGCCAGAAAACCGCGCTCAGGCCGAGCAGCGCAAGGGCGAGGTATTTCGCGCGCAGCCGCAGCGGCAGGACGAAAAAAAGATGCACCACCACTTCCAACTCCGGCAGGATGGTGGTGAAGGCCACGAACACCGCCGTCACACCCGCCGTCACGCCGGTGACCGGCACGCCCGGCATGGCCAGCCAGTGCGCGACGCCGCCGAGCAGCGTGCCGCCGAAATAGATGGCGAGAAAGTGCCGCCGCCCGACGATGGGCTCGACTTCGCGCCCGGCGAGGAAGAGCAGCAGCATGTTGCCGAGCAGGTGCAGCGGGTTGTCGTGGAGCAGCGGGAAGGTGAAAAATTTCCAATACTCCGCGCCATGGATGCTCCCGCCATCGAGCGCCAGCCACCGATGAAAAAACCGGGGGTCGCCGAGGAAAAGCTCGGCGATGGTCTGCGCCGCATAGGCTCCCACGCTGACCGCGATCAGCAGCGCCGTGACCGAGGGACGCCCCACGGACCAGCGCCGGATGAACGGCTGGATTTGGCGGCGGGAGGGGCGCATATCGGGCGCAAAATTAGGCCACAGGTTTGGCGTTGTAAAATTGGAAAAAGCGGACGCGCCGGGGATGGCGCGGGGCTTTCCAAAACCACGCGGGTCGCACCGTTATTTCAGCGCGTGATCGGCGGGTTTCACGCCCTTGATGAAAGCTCCCGCGCTGTAAAAGGTCGGCTTGAATTCGCCGACAAAAGCCACTTCGGCCTTGGCCGGCACTTCCAGGCCGGTGGCCCAGTAGGCGCCGTTCACGAGGAGACGGCGCAGGCCCTCGCTCGGCAGGTCGCTGGCCGCGCCCAGGGTGGTGCAGAGCACCTTGTTGCCTTTGCCGTATTCGCCGCTGTAGGTGCGTGTCCAGGCGATGGGCATCATCGGCTCGTTCACGCCCTGCTCCGCTTTGTCGGTGCTGCTCTTCTTTGGGTAATCCGCGGGCGCGTCGTCGAGTGTCATGCCTTTGAGCACCTGGCCGCGGGCGAGGATTTTCGCATCAGCCGGCGGCGCGGCTTCATACACGTCGGTCGTGCCAAAGAGTTCGCTCACCCCGCGCAGCAACGGATCGCCTTTCGCCGACTCCTCAAAAATCCCCTTGGTCGCCTCTTTTTTGTGCGAGCCCCAGTGGCTCACCCACGTCTCGCCGAGTACGGCCTTGCCGAAGCCGCCGTGGTTGTTCCAATTGAATTTCTCGTACTCCCCTTTCAGCCCGGCGAAGGCGTGCGTGCTGGTCCGCAGCCCGATGATCGGTTTGCCCGCCGCGAGGTAGTCGGCGAAATGTTTCATCTGCTCGTCCGGCCATTTACGGAAACGCAGCGAGGTGATGCACAGGTCCGCGGAGTCCAGCGCCTCGATGCCGGGCTCGTTGTCCTGCGTATTCGGGTCGATTTCGCCGGTCTGCTTGTTGATGGAAAACAGCACCGTGCAATTGAAGCCGTGCCGCTGGCTCAGGATTTTCGCGAGCTGCGGCAGCGCCTCTTCGCTGCGGTATTCCTCGTCGCCCGCGAGCAGGACGATGTGCTTGCCTTTGCCCGGTCCGGGCTTGCCCTCGTAAGACACGCCATCGGCGGCGCGGACGGACGGGGTGAAAGTGAACGCGGCGGCGAGGGCGAGGGCGGGGAGGAGTTTCATAGTGGGTGAGAGATGACGGAACTCAGACCGCGGCGGAAGTGAAAAGATTAGCCTTTTCAGCCAAATAAAAAAACCCGTGCGCACCGGCCGGGAGCCGGAGTCACGGACGGTGGATTTTCCCAATACCGCGGCTCAGGCCCCCGCCATGCGCGTGCCGGGCAGCAGCCGCTGCGTGACGCGCATCGACCGTGCGACCTTGCGGCGCAACTGCCGGTATTGATCCGGGGTGCGCCGGCCTTGCACGACGACGGCGGCCACGGACAGCGCGGCGAGCACGGTCAGCACGGGCGAGCCGTACTGCAGGGCGAAACGCGTCGCGCTTTCCATGACGCCTTCGCGCCCGAAAGTGGGCAGCACCGCATAGCTGACGACCCCGGCCCACACGGTCACGGCGAGGGCGAGGGTGCGGCGGAGGGCCGGGCGCACGCGATACCAGCGGGCGGGCGGCGTTTTGGTGAGGTTGTTCCGAGCAGAGGTGTGGTCTGTGGTTTTCATACCGCACAGGAAAGCACGGCTGCGCGAAAACCGTGCGTTACGTGTGGGTGAACATTGTGACGATCACGTCACGGCCCGCCGCGCCTTTTTACCCCTCGTGCCACTCCTGCAGCGTCTTCACGCTCAGCCCGTGCTCACGCAGGGCGCGGATGCCTTCGAGCGCGGCGCGGGCTCCGCGGAGCGTGGTGAAAACGGGGATGCGGTTCGCGGTCGCGGTGCTGCGGATTTTGATTTCGTCCTCGCGGGCAATCTTGCCGCTGGGCGTGTTCACGATCATGGCCAGCTCGCCGTTTTTCACCATGTCGAGCGCGTTGGGGCGGCCTTCATTGAGTTTGAAAAGTTTCGTTGAAGGGACGTTTGCGGCCTTGAGCGCGGCGGCGGTGCCGCTGGTGGCGAAGACGGTGAAACCCAGCTCCACAAAACCCTGCGCGATGTCGGCGACTTTCTTTTTCTCCGCATCCGAGACGCTGATGAAGATGTTGCCCTTCGCCGGCAGCGCGGGCTGCGCGGCCATCTGCGCTTTGGCAAAAGCGAGGCCGAGGTTCGCGTCGATGCCCATGACTTCGCCGGTCGATTTCATCTCCGGCCCGAGCACGATGTCGATGCCGGGGAAGCGGATGAACGGAAACACCGCCTCCTTCACCGAGAAATGCGTCGGCACGATTTCCTTCGTGAAGCCCAGCTCGCGCAAAGTTTTCCCCACCATGATTTTCGCCGCGAGTTTCGGCAGCGCCACGCCGATGGCCTTGCTCACAAACGGCGCGGTGCGCGAGGCGCGCGGGTTCACTTCGAGCACATAGACGGTCTCGTTTTGCACGGCGAACTGCACGTTCATCAGCCCGCGCACTTCGAGCGCCCGCGCCATCTTCTTCGTCGCGTCGGTGATCTCGGCCTTCACTTTTTCGCTGAGCGAAAAGGGCGGGATCACGCACGAGCTGTCGCCGCTGTGGATGCCGGCCTCCTCGATGTGCTCCATGATCGCGCCGATGACCACGGTCTCGCCGTCGCTGATGCAGTCCACGTCCACCTCCGTGGCGTCCTCGAGAAAGTGATCGACGAGAATCGGGTGCTCCGCCCGGAGCACAGACTTGTAGTCTGTGCGGCCCCCGGTCGTCCCGACCGGCGTTCCCGCCACTGCGGTCGGGACGACCGCAGTCCCCACGGATTGCAAATCCGTGCTCCGCAGCACCGCTTCCGCCGCGAGGATGAATTCCCCGGCGCGGAGTTTCTCCGGGTTGCCCGCGATGTAAGCGCGGTACCGTTCGAGTTCCGCGTCGTCGCGCACGATCCGGTCAAAGTATTCCTCCTGCCACAACGCCCCTTCGCGATCCTCCGCCTTGTTAATTTCCCGTGCGGTGAAACGCTTCCACGATTGCACGATCTCCGGCAGCGCGTAGCCGGGCAGCGGCTTGACCAGCGCATGCACATGATTCGGCATGACCACGAAGGCATCGAGCACGTAGCGGTCGCGGTCGAAATGCCGGAGGGCTTCCGCCAGCCGCCGGGCGTGCGCCGGTTGGCGTAGGACGCAGGAGCCGTGGCCCCCATCAAGCCACGCCTCGCGGCTTTCCTCAAAGCGCTGCTGATACTCCCAGGCCGTCTTGGCATCCCACGGTTCGGGATGAAACTTCATCCACGTTTCGAGTTCTTCGCGCCATTGCCGGAGCAGTTCCGCCGGCACGGCGTCGGCTAGGCGGAAAGTGACGAAATAGGTCGCGCCCTCCTGCTGCCAGTGCGGCAGGTTGCGCCGCGTCATCTGGATTTCCCCCTGCGGGTCAAACGCATGAAACTGGAGCACAGATTGCTGGAGCACAGATTTCAAATCTGTGCGGCTGCCGGTCGTCCCGACCGGTCTTTCGGGAACCGCGGTCGGGACGACCGCCGTCCGCACGGATTGCAAATCCGTGCTCCACCCGGCGCCCGCCTCCACCGCCTCGCGCACATATTTGCGCAGGTCGGTTTCATTATGCACCAGCATCATCCCGCGCCCGCCGAGCACGAAGCTCGGACGCACCAGCACCGGATAGCCCACGCGTTCCGCCACGGTCACGGCCTCATCCTCCGTCACCGCCGTGCCGCCGCTGGTCTGGCGGATGCCGAGCCGGTCGAGCATCGCGCCGAAGAGCTTGCGGTCCTCCGCGATCTCGATGGACCTCGGCGAGGTGCCGATGATCGGCACGCCGGCAGCGGCCAGGCCGTTGGCGAGATTGAGCGGCGTCTGGCCGCCGAATTGCACGATGACGCCGAAGAGGTTTTCGCTCTCCTGCTCGCAGATGTTGAGCACGTCTTCGAGGGTCAGCGGCTCGAAGTAGAGTTTGTCGCTGGTGTCGTAGTCGGTGGAGACGGTCTCGGGGTTCGAGTTGACCATGATGGTCTCGAACCCGAGTTCCCGC
>JANPHJ010000183.1:0-17551 GCA_031424395.1 Chthoniobacter sp. | reverse complement strand
GGTTTGTTGGCGAGCAGGCTGTCGCGAATCCACGCGTGGAAGGCGAAGTTGCCGCGCGCGTCCTTGGGCTCGGCGCGTTTGTTGCGCAGCAGCGCGCTCCATTTTCCGGCGAAATAATCGGCGTATTCCGGGCTGGCGAGCAGCGCGTCGATGAGCCGGTCGCGCTTGGCGGGATCGGCGTCGGCGAGAAAGCGGCGGGTCTCGTCGAGCGTCGGTAGGTGGCCGGCGATGTCGATGCTGGCGCGGCGGAGGAGGGTGGCGTCGTCGCACGGGCCGGACGGCGGCATGCCCATCGCCTTGAGTTTCGCGAAGACTTGCTCGTCGATGAAGTTGCGCGGCGCGGGCAGATTTTCGACCGGTGCGCCGAGCGGGACGGTGGCGCGGAAGACGGCGACTTGGCCTTGGTAGCGCACCATCACGGCGACATCGCCGGGCTGGTCGAAGAGCGTGACGCGGCCGTCGTCGTTGGTTTTCGCCATGCTCTTTTCGTTCGGCTCGTAGAGCGCGCTGTGGGTCACGTCCTCGACGGAGCCGTCGGTGAAATGGGCGAGCACTTTTAGCTGCTGCGCGCCGCCGAGGGGCATGGTGAGTTGCTTCGGCTGCACCTCGATGGTTGTGAGTTTCGGGTCGGTGTCTTTGCCGAAAGGCAGGCCCTGCGCGATCCAGCGGACGAGCAGGCGGTAGTCGTCGGAGTTTGGATCGAGACGTTTGCCGCCACCGTGCGGTGCGGCGGCGGTGCCTTTGGTCAGCAGCAGGCTTTGCTCCGGCGCGGCGGGGAAGATTCGGCGTCCGCGCGCTTCCTTCACGATGTGCTCGTAATCCTCCGCGGGCTCGAAGCCCAGCAGCGAGAGTTTGAAACCGTTTTGTCCGCCAGACTTGCCGTGGCAGCCGCCGGAGTTGCAGCCGGCTTTGGTGAAGATGGGGACGATCTGATTCGTGAAGTTGATCGGTTTTTCGTCGGCGGCATCGGCGCGCACGCAGAGTAGAAGGAGCAGAAGGATGAGGCTCTCGCTAAGACGCAAAGACGCAAAGGGGTTCAGGGCGTTGCGTCTTTGCGTCTTTGCGAGAGCCATCTTTTTCATCGGTTAGATCAGCTCCTTCATCGGCGACCAGCCATCCACGAGACACTGCGGGCGGCCGGACAAGTCGGGCAGCGTGACGCTCGCGAGATCAAGTCCCAGCCAATGATAGAGCGTGGCGAAGACTTCGCCGAAATGCACCGGGCGCTCGCTGACTTCGCCGCCGAGGCGGTCGGTCGCGCCGATGACTTGGCCGGTCTTAAAGCCGCCGCCCGCGAGCACGGCGCAGCCGACCTGCGGCCAGTGGTCGCGGCCGGCGTCCTTGTTGATCTGCGGCGTGCGGCCAAACTCGCCCCACGCGATCACGGCCACGTCTTTGTCGAGCCCGCGGGCGTGCAGGTCCTCGACGAGTGCGCTGAGTCCTTGGTCGAAAAGCGGGAGATGGGTGAGCAGTTCGGAGTGGTTGTTCGAGTGAAAATCCCAGCGGCCGAAATTGATCGTGACGCAGCGCGCGCCGGCCTCGACGAGGCGGCGGGCGACGAGGAAGTGCTCGTTGTTGCGCGGTGCGCCGTCGCCGTAGTTTTTCGGATCGCCGTGGCCGTAGCGCTCGCGGACTTTCGCGTCCTCTTTGCTCACGTCGAGCGCCTCGACGAGCCGGCTCGAGGTGAGCACGCCGAAGGCTTGCTGGTTGAAAGCATCGAGCCCGTCCATGAGGCCGCTGTGGTCCGTGTCGCGGCGGAATTTATCGAAGCCCGCGAGCAGCGCGCGACGGTCGGCGAGGCGGTCGCTGGTCGCGCCGTTGAGCGTGAGGTCGCCGAGGCCCGCGCCGTTCGGGCGGAAGGCCGAGTACGTCGGGCCGAGGAAGCCGGGATGGCCGGGCGAGCCGTAGGGCGGATGGCCGGCGTTCGGTGCGAGGCCGATGAATGGCGGCACTTCACCGCCGCGCTCGACGCACAGTTTCGTCATCACCGAACCGAGCGACGGCCAGCCGCCGGGCGGCTTCGGTGCGCCCTGCGCGGTGCGGCCGGTGTAGCAGATGTGGGAGTCGTGATCGCCGGTCAGCGAGCCGACCATCGAGCGGATCGGGATGAGCTTGTCCATGATCCGCGCGCAGTGCGGCATGTGCTCGGAAATCTGGATGCCGGGGACGTTCGTGGAAATTGGCGAAAACGGGCCGCGATATTCCAGCGGCGCGTCCATTTTCAAATCGAAGATGTCCTGATGCGGCGGCGCTCCCGCCATGTAGATCATGATGACGGCCTTCGGTGATTTGCGGATGCCGGACAGCGCTTCGGCGCGGAGGAGTTGCGGGAGGCCGAGCCCGCCCATCGCCAGTCCGCCGATGCGGATGAAATCGCGCCGCGAAAGGCCGTCGCAGAACCGCCCGCGGGGCTGGCCTTGGATGGTCAGCATTTAGGCGAGTTCCTTCATCGGCCCGCAGCCGGGCTCAACGAGATATTGCGGGCGGCCGGTGAGGTCGTCGATGGTCGTCTTGGCCACGTCGATGCCGAGGTTTTGGTAAAGCGACGCGAAGACTTCGCCGAAGTGCACGGGCCGCTCCGTGGCCTCGCCGCCGAGGCGGTCGGTCGCGCCGATGACCTGGCCGTGGCGCATGCCGCCGCCCGCGAGCAGCGCGCAGGAGACCCGCGGCCAGTGGTCGCGGCCCGCGTCTTTGTTGATCGTCGGCGTGCGGCCAAACTCGCCCCACACCACGACGGACACGTCCTTTTCCAGCCCGCGCTCGCGCAGGTCGGTGAGCAGCGCGGTGAGGCCCTGATCGAGCAGCGGAAGATCTTGGCGGAGCGCGCCGAAGTTGTCGCCATGATGATCCCAGCGGCTGAACGCCACGGTCACGCAGCGCGCGCCCGCTTCCACCAGCCGCCGCGCGGCGAGGAAATGCTCCATCATTTTCGGCCCGCCGTCGTCGCGGTTTTTCGGGTCGCCTTTGCCGTAGCTGGCGAGGACGCGCGGGTCTTCCTTCGAGATGTCGAGGGCGGTGAGCAGCTTGCTGGAGGTGAGCACGCCGAAGGCCTGCTGGTTGAAAGTGTCGAGCCCGTCCATGATCCCGCTGGCGTCCACATCGCGGCGGAAATGATCGAAGCCGGCGAGCAGCGAGCGGCGGTCGGCGAGGCGGTCGAGGGTCACGCCGTTGAGGGTCATGTCCTCGGCGGCGCCGCCTTTGTTCGGCTGGAAAGGCGCGTGCGCCACGCCGAGGAAACCGGGCTCGCCGGAGCGCGCCCATTCCATGTGGCCCATCTTCGGCGCGAGGCCGATGAAGGGCGGCACCGCGGGATCAATCGCGCCTTGCAGCTTCGAGATCGCGGAGCCGAGGCTCGGCCAGCCGCCGGTCGTCTGGCTTTTGAAAGTGCGGCCCGTGAGGCATTGGAAAGCGTCGTGCCGCTCCTCGCAATCGGCCATCGAGCGGATGAGCGTGCAGCGATCCATCATCTGCGCGAGCCGCGGCAGGTGCTCGCAGATTTGGATGCCGGGGACGTTCGTGGCGATGGGCCGGAACTCGCCGCGCACCTCCGAGGGCGCGTCCATTTTGAGATCAAAGATGTCCTGATGCGACGGCCCGCCCGGCAGGAAAATCATGATGACCGCCTTGTGCGCCCGCCTTTCGCCCGTCTGCGCCTGCGCCTGGAGAATCTGCGGCAGACTGAGCCCGCCGAGCGCGAGCCCGCCGATGCGGAGGAAATCGCGACGGGAGAAGCCGTCGCAAAATTTCCCGCGGGAAGGGCCGTGGATGGTGAGCATGGAGTGGGTGGTGGAGTGTTGGCGGTTTATCAGAAAACCACGGGTGGGAGGAATTCTTAGCGGATGTGATGGCGAACATCGTTCCGGCTAAGAACCGGCGCGGCGAACGGTCTGGACACATGCCACGCCCAACGTATTTCGTAACGCCCCGCCGATGAACTTCCCGCGCCTACTTTCGCTCGTCCTGCTCGCCGCCAGCGCGGCGGGCCGCGCTGCCGATGCGCCCGCAAAGGCGCTTTACCACAATGATTTCGAGGCTGCGGAGGTTGGCAAGCTGCCCGCGGAGATGATGGTGATGTCTGGCGATTTTGCGGTGCGGCAGGACGCGAAGGACGGGAGATTTCTCGAACTGCCCGGCGAGCCGCTCGACACCTTCGGCCTGCTTTTCGGACCCACGCCGGCGGGCGATGCCACGGCGAGCGCGCGCTTTTTCGGGACGAAAAAGGGACGCAAGTTTCCGGCCTTCGGCGTGAGCCTCGGCGGCGTGGGCGGCTACCGGCTGCAGGTCAGCGCGGCGAAGAAAACGCTGGAGATTTTCCAAGGCGACGAGGCGCGGCAGAGCGTGGCCTACGAGTGGAAGGAGGAGAGCTGGACGAGCCTCCGCGTGCAGGTGCGGAAGGCGAAGGACGGCTGGGTCGTGGAGGGCAAAGCGTGGCCCGCGGGCACGCCCGAGCCGACGGCGTGGACGATCACTTTCCTGGCAAAAGAGGAGCCGCCCGCCGGGCGCGCTGGCATCTGGGGCAGCCCCTTCGCAGGCACGCCGATCCGCTTCGACGACCTCGATCTTTCGCCCGCGCGCTGATCCGCTTTTTTCCCCAAACACCCCATCCATGCACCCACGCCACCTCCTCCCGCTCCTCGCCCTCACCGCCACGCTCCACGCCGCCGACTGGCCGCAGTACCGGGGGCCCAACACCGACGGCTCGACGCCCGAAAAAATCACCCACGCCTGGCTGTCCACCGGCCCGAAAGTGCTGTGGAAAACGGCGAGCACGAATGGCTTCAGTTCCTTTGCCGTGGCTGGTGCGCGGTGCTTTATGCTCGAAGGGCGCGACGTGGACGGCGCGCCGCAGGAGGTGCTCGTGGCGCGCGATGCAGCCACGGGCAAAGAGGGCTGGACCGCCGCGCTCGGCAGCGCGAAATACGACGGCGGCGGCGACTCCGGCACGAATGAAAACAAAGGCGGCGACGGCCCGCGCTCGACGCCCACGACCGACGGCGCGCACGTCTTCACCATGTCCGCGCGACTCGTGCTCCAGGCCTTCGACGCGGCAACCGGCAAAGAGCTGTGGAAGCACGACCTCATAGCCGAGTTCGCCGGGCGCAACATCCAGTGGCAGAACGCCGCCTCGCCGCTGCTCGAAGGCGGCCTGCTCTATGTGGCGGGCGGCGGCGGCGGTTCGTCGCTCATCGCTTTCAACCCCGCCGACGGCGCGGTCGTGTGGAAGGCTTTCGACGAAAAAATGACGCACGCCACGCCCGTGGCGGCGACGATCCTAGGCCAGCGGCAGGTCATCTTTTTCCTCCAGTCCGGGCTGCTCTCGGTCGAGCCAAAGACCGGCAAGGAACTGTGGCGCTACGCCTTTAACTACAGCACCTCCACGGCCTCCTCGCCGGTCGTGGCGGGCGACATCGTCTATTGCTCCGCGGGCTACGGCGTCGGCGCGGGCGCGGCGAAGATCGCGAAAAATGGCGACCAGTGGACGGCGACCGAAATCTACCGCCAGCGCGGCAACAAGCCGCTCGCGAACCATTGGAGCACGCCGGTGCTGTTCGGCGGACACCTCTACGGCATGTTCCAGTTCAAGGAGTACGGCAAAGGTCCGGTGAAGTGCGTGGACCTCAAGGACGGCAGCGTGAAGTGGGAAAAGGAAGGCTTCGGCCCCGGCCAGGTCATCCTCGTGGGGGACAAAGTGCTGGCGCTGTCCGACGCCGGCGAGATCGTGCTCATCGACCCGCAGCCCGCTGCCTACAAGGAACTGGCGCGCGCCAAAGTCATCGAAGGCAAATGCTGGACGACGCCGGTCCTCGCCAATGGCCGCATCTACGTCCGCAGCACGAAGGAAGCGGCCTGCCTCGACGTGCGGTAGCCGCGCCTACGGCCGCGACTTGACCGCAGGTTTTTCCAGCGCCGAGCCACAGGCCGCGGCGATGGTTTCGAGATCGTCGAGAAATTTTGCGCGCCGGCTGGCGGGCAGGTTTTCGAGGATTTGCTCCTGCAGTTCCATGGCGATGGCGCGCGCCTTTTCAAACGCGCGGCGCCCCTCCGGCAGCACGGTCACGCGGTGCGCGCGCTTGTCCTGCTCGTGCGGCGCGCGGGCGAGCAGGCCGGCTTTTTCCATGCGCGAAAGGGTGGAGGTGATGGTGTTGGGATCGCTCGCCATGAGGTCGGTGAGGGCGCGCTGGGTGAGGCCCTGCGGGTCGCCTTCGCCCAGCCAGCGCAGGATGGAAAACTGATCCGGTGTCACGCCGAGATGCGCGATGCGCTGGCGGAAGTTCTGGTTCAGCCCGTACCACGCGCGGCGCAGCAGCACGGGCAGGCGCTTGAGTGGGGCAGGCGGGATCGGTTCGGACATCGGGGCGCGCAGGATGCGATTGTCGCGCGGGCAAATCCAACTCCGAACTTTGCTGCCCGCCTACGACTTGGCGAGGCTGCGGGTTCATCCCGCTCTGCCCACCGCCTCCGCCCGCGGCTAAACTCCGTTCAGGATGACGGCAGTTTTTCGCACGCGGCGCGGCATTCGCGAGGGGCCAAATTTAATACGTGTAAGTATCTTTTGACATCGCCCGCGTTCGTTTCTAGAAACCTCCCTGCGCTGCTTCGCAGCATCCATCCCGCCCCGCCCGCCCATGAAGCCATCAATCCTCTCCGCCGTCGCTTTCACCCTCGCTCTCGCCGCCGCGCCGCTGCACGCGGCTCCGAAAGAAAAACCCGCCGCCGGCGGCGTACATGGCTGGCTCGACTGGCGCGGGCCGCTCAATACCGGCGTCTCGCTGGAGAAAGGTCTGCCGGAAAAAGTGGACGCGAAGGCGGCCCTGTGGACGGCGGATTTTCCCGGCCAGTCCGCGCCGGTGATCGCAAACGGGAAGCTCTACATCATCGGCTATCATGGCGAGGGGCCGGAGCTGCAGGAGGGTGTGGCGTGTTTCGACGCGGAGAGCGGGAAGCCTTTGTGGAAGCAGCTCTTCAACGATTTCCTCAGCGACATCGTCTATCTGCGCTACTCCACTTCCAGCCCCGCGGTCGATGCCGAGACGGGCAATGTCTATACGCAAGGCAGCCAGGGTTTGCTCTCGTGTTTCACCGCCGACGGCAAGCTCGTGTGGCAGCACTCGCTGATGGAGGAGTTCGGGCGGCTGACCTTTCCGAACAACCGCACGGCCTCGCCGCTTATCGATCAGGAACTCGTTATCACGCGCGGCATCACCTCGGCGTGGGGCGCGCACGGCGCGGCGGGGGATCGCTTCTATGCCTTCGACAAAAAGACGGGCGAACTCATCTGGTCGAGCGCGCCCGGCGACCGGCCGCAGGACAATACTTTCTGCCATCCGTGGCTCGGCTTTCACGAGGGCAGGCGCGTGCTCTACTCCGCGGGCGGCGACTCCACGCTCCTCGCGATCAATGCGCGCACGGGCGAACCGCTCTGGCGCACCTCGGTCGCGAAGGCCGGCGCTAAGGGCGGCATCAACGCCGCGGTGCTGGAGCACAAGGGCCGCATTATCGTCACGCATGAAAGCGAGAACCTCGACACGAGCGACGTGGGCCGCATGGCCGCGTTCAAAATCCCCGAGGGCGTGAAGCCGCCCACGCCGCAGACGCCGCAGGTCATGCCCACGAAGGAACTCGAGCAGTGGCGCAATCCCGTCGGCGCGCTGGCGAGTTCGCCGGTGCTCGTCGGCGACCGCATCTACGCCGTCAACGGCACGGGCGACCTCTGCGCCATCGACGCGAATGACGGCAAAGTTTTGTGGAAGAAGAAGCTCGGCATCGAGCAGCGCCAAAGCTCGCCCTTTTACGCCAATGGCCTGCTCTACATCGCGATGTACACCGCTGCCGCGAACGAGGACGCCAAAGCCGCCAGCACCGAAACCGTGGGCGACGGCGAGCTTTATATCGTCAAGCCCGGTGACAAGGACGCGGAGATTTTGAGCCACACCGTCCTCACCGGCAAATGCTACGGCTCGCCGGTCGGCTACAACGGCAAGCTCTACGTGCAGACCGAAAAGAAGCTCTACTGCTTCGGTAAAAAGGGCGCGAACAAAGGCGTGGCGGCCGATCCGGAGCCGGAGAACTGGCCCGCGCCCGGCGAGAAAAAGCAGCTCCAGATCATTCCGTACGAAGTGCTCCTCCAGCCGGGCAAGACCCAGACCTTCCGCCTCCGCGCGCTCGATGCGAACGGCTTCACCGCCGAAGAAAACGTCGATCCAAAAACCGCGAAGTGGGAGCCGTTCATCCCGCCGACCGCGTTGGTGAAAGCGACGATGAAAGCGAACTTCAACGCCGACGGCGTGCTCACTGGCGAAGGCCCGTCCGCCGGGCAGTGGAAGGCGACCGTCGGCGAGCTAAGCGGCTTCATCAAAGGCCGCGTGGTCAGCGCGCTGCCGATTAGGCAGGACTTTGAGACTTTCGAAACCAAGGAGATGACCGGCCCCGGCCTCGGCAAAGAGCCGCTCGCCCTCCCGCCCGCCGAGCCCGGCAAGCCCGCGCCCGCCGCCGGCCCCACGACTTGGAACGTCGTCGAGGAGCCCACGCCTTTCTCCTATCCGCCGCTGTGGTGGAACAGCGCGCGTTTCCGCTTCGAGGTGCGGCAGGCTCCGGGCGAAGGCGGCACGAAGGCCTTCTGCAAGACCATCGACAACAAACTTTTTCAGCGCGGCACGGTCTTCATCGGCGCGCCGGACATGAGCGGTTACACCATCGAGGCCGATGTGCTGAGCGAGGGCAATAAACGCAAGATGAGTGAAGTCGGCGTCATCAATCAGCGCTACGCCATCGTGCTGAAAGGCAACGCGCAGCAGCTTGAAATCAGCTCAAACCAGGAGCTCTACAAAGACCTCCCGCACAGCGCGCCATTCAAGTGGTCGCCCGGCGAATGGTATCGCGTTAAGGCCCGCGTGGATGTGGCGAAAGACGGCACCGGCACAGTGCGCGCGAAGGCGTGGAAAAAGACCGACGCCGAGCCCGACGCGTGGACGCTGGAGGTCCCCGTCAAGACTGCGCACACCCACGGTTCGCCCGGCCTCTTCGGCTTCACCCCGCAGGAGCAGCGCGCGTGGATCGATAACGTGGCCGTCACGGCGAACCAGTAGAGACCAGGGAGCGGCGACTTTGCTGGCGCCGTTAGAGCCGGCAGGCGCGCTCTTTCCACAAGCAGGCGGGGCCAGCCACGCATAACCTCATGGCGTGAGCAGGAGGCGGAGGAATTTTTCCGTTTCGCCGGGGGCGATGGTGAACTTCACACGGTAGCGCGGGTCGCCGGTGACGGGGTCGGGCGAAAGGGGCTCGATGACATCCGGGACGATGGTGCTCCAGGTGCCGGTGGTGAGGGTGGGGGAGAGCTGGTGGTCGAGGCTGGTGAAGAGGGCGTGGGCACTGCGGCGGTAGGTGAGGGTGAGGTATTGCGGCGTGCCGGTGGGCGGGTCAAAGCCGGGGACGGGCAGGGCGGCGCGGTCGGCGGCGCTGGCGGGAAGAACGGGGCTGAGGTTGTGGGAGAACTCCTGGAGATTGGTGAGACCGTCGCCGTCGGGGTCGGCGGTGGTGGCGGAGGCCGGGCCGGTGAGGCTGTAGTAGGCGGCCCATTGGGCATAGGTGGACTGTATGACAAGGGCGGCGGGGTTACTCGGCACGCTGCCCGCGGTGTTAGTGGCCACGCAGGAATAGTTGCCGTCATTGGCCGGTGTAACTCCATTAAGTATCAGCGAGGTGCCGGTCGCGCCGCCGAGGTCGGTGTTATTGAAGCGCCATTGGTAAGTGAGCGGGGCGGAACCGTTCGCCGCCACGGTGAGGGTGACATTGGCACCCTGCGCGACGGTCTGGCTGAGCGGCTGGAGGGTGAAGGACGGCGCGGGCAGCAGCACGTTTTTCGCACCGGGCGTGGGTGAGCCGGGCAGGCTGACGATGTTACTCGTGCCGTCGGGGATGCGGCCTTGGGAGACACCCGCGGTTTGCACGCCGAAGCTGACGGTGTCGATGGAGGTTACGCTGGCGTCGTTATTGGAAAGGCGCAGGTATTCCGCGCCGCCGTCGAGGGTGAAATTCACATGGTTGCGCCCGGCGGAGGGCGCGCTGTCGGCCTCCCATTTAACCCAGCCCTGGCCGGCGATGAAGCTGAGCGCGGCCACTTGGAATTTCACGCGGCCAAGTTCGCTCGGGTCGTCGGTGAGGTAGAGGCCGGCCATGTTGACCGGATTGGCGTCGAGGTTGTAGAGCTCGAACCAGTCGCCCCCGGCGGCGGGCTGGGCCATCCATTCGTTGAGGCGGAGCTGGGTGACGGCGCCAAGGGTTTGCGCGGCGGAATTCGCGGCGGCGCGGGTGGGTGCGGCGAGCAGTTTCATGGTGCCGGAGCTGAGGCCAAAAGAGCGGTCGGGAAGCTGGAAGCCGTACTCGACGGAGTTCACGAGCTGGCCCGCAGCGTTGAAGAGATACACGCCGCCGCTGGCGTCGCCGAGGGCGAAGCCGGTGTTAAGATTCGCGCCGGTGACGACGCTGGCGCTTTGCCCGGCGTCGCACCACACGGCGAGGTGGCCATTGGCGGGGATGGTGGTGCCGGCGGGGAAAGTCCAGGCGGCGGTGGCGTCAGCGCCCGCGCCCAGTTTCAGGCCGCTGAGGTCGAAGGCGCTGCCGGTCGGATTCGCCAGCTCGACCCAGTCGGCGAAGGCGCTCCAAGGGGCCTGCGCGCCGGTGGCGTTGCGGGCGAGCACTTCATTGAGCATGGGGCCGGCCCAGGTGTTGAGGTAGTTCGTGGCGCCGGGCGAGGGGCTGCCGGTGAAGGTGGCAAGCGTGGCCGTGCCGTCGGGCAGGCGGCCGCGGGAGACGCCCTGCGCGGGCGCGCCAAACTGGGCGGCGCTGAGCGCATCGACGATGGTGCCCGCCGCGTCGAGGAGGGCGAGCGCGGTGCCGGTGGCGGGCAGTTTGAAATCGAGCTGATCCGCACCCGGCTGCTCGTCGGCGAAAAGCTGGAGGTAGCCGAGCGGCGCGACGAAAGAGAGCGCGGGGTAGCGGTAGAGCTGGGTGTCGGTTTGGAAATAAAGTCCTTGGAGCGCGACGGGGAGGGTGGCGTGCTTGTTGTAGAGTTCGATCCAGTCGGCACCGCCGGGGACGGAGTCGGAGAGCCATTCGTTAAGTGCGAGATTGGCCGCCGCCGGGGCGACGGATGAGGCGGTGTTTTCCGCGGCGACGGTCGGCCCGGTCAGCACCCACGCGCTGGCGACGCGGCCAATGGCGAGGTTCGGGAGCTGGCTGCCGTACTGGACGGCGTCAACCGCGGCGCCGCCCGCGTTTTTCAACTGCACATAGCCGCCGCTGTCCGGCAAAGCGCTCGCGAGGTGTGCGCCGGTCGCGCCGGGCGAGCAGGGGAGGACGAGGAAACCGCCCGCCGCTATGAGGGTGCTGCCGCTGAAGGTGTAAATGCCGGTGCTGCTGAGGACGGTCCAACCGTTCACATCGACCGGGGAGCCGCCGGTATTTTTCAGCTCGATGAAGTCGTCGGTGGCGCTGCCGACCGCGAAGCCGCCGGCATTCCGCGCGAGCACTTCATTGAGGACCACGCTGCTCGCGGCCGGCGCGGAGTTTGGCTGGCCGGGTGTGCCTTTGAGGGCGTTGCTGGCTTTCCAATTTACGGGCGCATCCGGGTCGCCGTTCGCGTCGATGACTTCCAGCGAGTAGCCGCCGCCGTCCGGCGTGGTGGGCCAGCCGGCGTGGTCGTTGTAGGCCACGGACGCCACGGTCCGCCCGCCCGCGTCCATGAGGGCGATGCGCTCGCCGCCATTGTCCAGCGGGCCGCCGAACCAGCCGAGCACGGTCACGCCCGGATACTGTGCGGCGAAGAGGCCGGCCTGCCCGTCGTTGCTGGCCAGCACCAGCCGGTCGCCCCCGCCGAGCACGGTGCCGAGCGGGAAGACAAAGTCCACGCCGCCCAAGAACCAGCCGCCCAAATCGACATTCTGCGCGCCGGTGTTTTGCAGCTCGATAAACTCGTGCGCCGTCCCGCCGGGCGGGTTGTACATGAGCTCGGTGATGCGCACGGCGGGCAGCGCCACGCCGACGGAAAAAGTGGCCTCATTGAGCGCGCTCCATACGCCGCCGCTGAGGATGCGCGACTTGATGGTGGCCGTGGCATTGACCGTGACCGGCGCGGTGTACGTCAGCGCCGTGGCCGCGACCGAGGCCACCGTCGCGGCTGTGGTGGGCGAGTAGTAGATGTGCGGGTCGTTGCCGTCGGTCGTGTAGTAGAGCGTGCCCGCGCCGCCGGGATTGTTCATCGCCACCACGGAGCCCGCGGGCACCGTGCTCGTGCCGATGACCGCGCCGGCCGGGCTCGTCTGCCGGTACTCGGGCGCGGCGACGCTGGGATAAAGCGCCGGCACGGCTTGCAAAAAGCCCATCAGCGTGGAGGCGCGGCCGGGGAAGTAAGTGCCGGTCATGCGCAGGCATTCGGCGAGGAACTGATTCTCACGAGTGTAGATCGGGTAGGTGCCGGTGGAATACTGATGCACGTCGCGCCGGTAGTCGCCCCAGCGCACGGACTCGGCGACCATCGGCTTGTCAATCACGGCCTGCCATTTCTGCCAGCGCGCGATGTTATTCACCGCCACCAGCGCACCGCCGGGCGCGATCATGTGGCGTTGCACGCGATCCGCAAAATCGAGCCGGTATTGCGGGTGGTTGAGCAGCTTCGTGTGCAGGCCGCTGGGCACGTCGGTGTTACTCACGCGGTTCACATTGGTATCAAGCAGCGTGCATTCATCATCCCACGGGATGTATTGGAACTTGCCCTGCGTCGGGTTTGTCGTGCTCGCGCGCCGGCGGATGGCGTACCAGTTCTTCACATTCCCCCAGTCCTGGTGGCCGATGTAAAAATGCAGGAGCATGTAATCTATGAACTCCGGCAGATCGAGGTAGCCCTTCATCGTCTCATAGAGCGGGTTTGTGGTGGTCGCGGGCTGGCCGATCATCGCGTTGTAAATCGTCGCGTCACCCGCGCGCACATTGCCCTCGTGGATCACGTCGTAGTCCGCTTTCGCCCCGCCGAAGTAGGACTTGCCGAAGCCATCCACCGGCTGCTCGGCAAAGTCATAGGTGCCCCAGTAGAGCCCGTTGATGAAGAGGTGGAAGAAGCGGTGATGGCTGGCCACGCCGCCCATCGCGCGAAAGGTGTCCTTCACAAACGCATCGTGGATGCGCACGCCGCGCGACCGCTGGAAAGCGCCCGTGGTATTCGTGGCATCGTCGCTCCAGTGCCGCCATGAGCTGTTGAAATCCGGGCGCAGGATGATGTCGTCGAAACTCGTTACCGGCGAGTCCGGGTAGAGCTGGTAGCTCAGCGAGCCGTCGCCGTAGTCGCCCTTGAATTTGAGCTGAAAGCCGTGCTTGGGATTCTTCAGGGGCGTGCGGCTGGCATTGCCGTGGCCACCGATGCCGCAGATCGCCGAGAAGGCCGTCGAGCCGTCCGGCAGGATCATTTCCACCGCGCATTTTTTGTAGCCAAAGAGTTTGTTCTCCACATTTGGCACCGCGTAGAGGCCCGTCGTGGTGAACATGTCCGCCATCGGGATCGTGACCGACACCAGCGGCAGCTCGCGCATCCCGTCCTTGAACATCTGCAGCTTCGCCGCATCGACCGCCGACGCCGGGTTGTTCGGGTCGGTGCGCAGCGGGTCGGTGTCCATCTCGTAGTCCGCCGGCACTAGGCCGGGCGTGCTCGACGCCGGGGGAAACGTATTGCTCGCATAGGCCGTGCCCCAGTTTGTCGGGAAGCCCGCGGGCGTGTTGGGCTGGGCAAGGAGCTGGTCGAGAAAGAAGTAGCTGTGCGTGACCGGCAGGCTGGGGATTTTCGTGTTGCTGAAAGCGACCGCGCGCAGGCACTTCGTGGCGCTGATGGTGATCGGGGCGGTGTAGGGCGTGCCGGTGCCCGCCGTCGGCTCGGTGAAATCCGTGGTGTAGCGGATCGTCGCCGTCGCATCCAGGCACGAGAGCACGAGCTGGAAGGCGTCTTTGAAAAACCCGCGGCCCACGCTCGCGTTCACCTTCGGCGTCACCGCGGTGAGCGTGCTCGCGCCATTCGCCGCGCCCGGCGTGGGCGGGGCGAAATAGCGCAGCGCCCCGCCGGGCTGCGGACCGTAGCTGTAGTCCGTGCGCTGCTCGGGATACGCCGCGAAAACCGAGACTGCCGCGCGCGGCGACTCCGGCGAGACCAGCGCGAGATAGCCGCCCGCTTCGTTGATCGTGAAATTCGTGTGCAGGTTGCCGCTCACCGGCGTGCGGTTTTTGCCGGAGGCATAGACCGTGAGATACGCGCCCGCCGCGAGGGTGCGGCTCGGGAAGACCCACTGGCCGAGGTCGCCCGCGTCATTGGTCAGCGCCCAGCCGTTCAGATCCACGCTCGTCGCGCCTGCATTGTAGAGCTCGATCCAGTCGCCCTGATCACCGTTTTCATCCGCCAGCCCGAGACCGTTCGCCGCGAGGAACTCATTGATGACCACCGTCCCGAGGCCGGCCGCACTGCGCGTCACCGACCACGTGCCGCCGGCAAAACTGTTCGGCACCGCCGCCGTGTCCGCGATGCCGTGTCCTCCGGCCCACGCGAAAGTCACCGTGCCCGCCGCCGGCTGCGCAAAGGTGAACACGTATGGCCCCAGCCCGCTGCCCGTCACCGCCGTCGCGGGCGTGCCATTGACTGTCAGATCGGCGGCGTCCACACCCGTCACCGCTTCGCTAAAAGTCACCTCGAGTTGCATCAGCGCGCCCACCGTGGCGCTGGCCGCCGGCGTCCGCCGCGCCATCACCGGCGCGACCGTGTCCGTCAGCGTATAGCTCCACGGCGCCGCCACCGTCAGCGCCCCGCTGCCGCCCGCCCCCACGATCCCGTGATCCCCGTCGAACTCCACGTTCACCGTCCCCGCCACCGGCTGCGTGAAGCTGAACACATACGGCCCCGCACCCGCGCCCGTGACCAGCGCCGCCGCCTCCGCATTGACCAGCAAATCATCCGCATTCACCCCCGCCACCGCCTCGCTGAAAGTCACGCTCACTTGCGTCAGTGCGCTCACCGTCGCCCCCGGTGCCGGCGTCCGCACCGTCACCGTCGGCCCCGCCCACGCCCCCGGCGCGAGCGCGAGCCAGGCCGCGAAAACAGCGGGCAAAACAGATCGCATACGGGTCGGGGAAAAGGCGGGAGTCATAGGGAGGGAAGGGGGGTTGCCGCACGCTAGATGCGCGTCTGTGGAAATCAACCCGCGCACCCGCGAAAACAGCGCTACGGCAAGGGCTTAACGGTTTCCGCGTAAAGGTTTCCGTGAGCGCGAAACCCCGCCGGGGGGAGCAGCGGCCGCCAAGCCATCGCCACCTCTCCTTGGCGCGGGCCGCCCCCGCCAAAACCGTCTTGCCGCCCGCGGCGGCGCGCGACACCGTGCGCCCCATGAAAACTCTCTGCTGCCTCCTCACCGCCCTCCTTTTCACCCTCGGCCTCTCCGGCTGCCTGCAGGTCGAGAAAGTCGTGCGGCTCCAGCCCGACGGCAGCGGCACCATCGAGGAAACCGTGATCGTGGGCAAACAGGCGCTCGCGCAATTGGAGCAGATGGCCGCGGGCTTCGGCGCGTTTGGAGACAAGAAGGCGGACAAGAAAACGGCCAAACCGGCGAAGGGCTTTGAGGTGATGGACGAGGCGAAACTGAAGGCGGCGGCGGAGGGCATGGGCGAGGGCGTGACCTTTGTCTCGGCGAAGAAAATCGACAATGAAACCGGGAGCGGGTTCACGGCGGTGTATGCCTTCACCGACATCAGCAAAGTGAAGCTGGATCAGAACCCCGGCGAGTCCATGCCGGCGCCGGACGGAATGAAAGCCATGGCGGGACCAAAGCAGAAAACGGAACCAGTGACTTTCAAATTCACCAAGGGCAGCCCCGCCGAACTGATCCTGAAAATGCCGCAGCCCGAGCTGAAAAAAGAGCCGAAGAAAGATCAGCCCGCGGGCGCGGACGAGATGGCGATGGGCATGATGCAGCAGATGATGAAGGACATGAAGGTGAAGATGTCCGTGGAGGTCGCGGGGAAAATCACGGAGACCAACGCGGAGTATCGCGACGCCTCGCGGGTGACGCTGATGGAGATGGATTTCAACAAACTGCTCGCCGACCCGGAGAAGTTCAAAAAGCTGGCGAAGGAAAACCCGAAGACGCTCCAGGAAAGCAAGGCGCTGATGAAGGGCATCGACGGCATCAAGGTCGAGACCGCGCCGGAGGTGAAGATCAAGTTTCAGTAATGCGAGCGGCGGCGGATGGAGGCGACCAGCGCGCCGTTAGCTGATTACTTCCCCTCCAGCCGCTTCACCTTCACCTCAGATACCACCCAGTCGGCGGCCAAGGTGCCGAAAGCGAGGGCCCCGGGCGGACTGGTTGCCCAACCCGAATGCTGGCTCAGGGCGGCAATGGGGCCGGCCCATTCGTAGAGCGGATGGGTGTCGAGTGTGGTGGAAATCTTAGCGTCCGTGCCGTCGAGGCGGACGATCACTTTCAAGTCGTGAAGCTGGGAATCCTTTATTTGCCTGCCTTCGACGGCTCCGGGCAAGTTCTTGGTTTCCCTGCCATCCACCATGTTCAGGCCGGTATAACTGCCACTGAATCCATCCAGATCAAAGCCGGTCATGCGATCTCCGACTGGCAGGATGACGTGAAAAACTTCCTTCGGCGCGAGTTGCCGGAGTTTCACGCTCATCTGGTAGCTGGTGCTGGCAAAGCTGCCGGGCAGCGGCAGGGTCGCAAACTTTGCGTTCGGGCTGTAAAGCATGCCGCCTTTCAGCCACCAGCCGTGACCGGTCTGCTCGACCAAGGCGGGCGTGAGCGGGGCGAGGAGATTTTCCCATGGGGCAGCCGTTTCTACTGGAACTGGCGCGGTGGCGGGCGCAGCCGCGAGCACCACGCGGAAGCCGGCGGAGAGCCAGTGCGCATTCTGATCAGCGCTAAAGCGCCGCGCGGAGGTCAGCTCCCCGCGGTTGTTAATGTCCCAACATCCGCCTCGCAGGAGGCGGTTTTGCTGCGCGCTGTCGTAAAAGTCTTCACACCATTCATGCAGATTTCCACCCAAGTCGTAAAGGCCAAAACTATTGGCGGCGAAGCTGCCAACCGGCGCCCTTTCCACAAACGCATCCTGGTAGTCGTTGAGCGCCTTTTTTACCCAGTCGTATTTCCCCGCAGCCAAGGCCGGTTCAATTTCCTTCCCGCCATAATTCCCCGCTCCCGCCGGCGGTGGCCACGCCCTGCCCCACGGATATGTTTCCGGGATTTTTCCGTTTTTCTCCCGCGGCAGCTTCGCCGCGTCCTCCTGCTCGCCGATGCCGACCGCGCAGCTCCATTCGTGATCCGTCGGCAGGCGATAGGCCTCGTTCGCAGCCAGCTTGCCCGCTTTCCTCTCCCGTTCGGTGAGCCATGTGCAGAAGGCCTGCGCGTCGTGCCAACTGATCGTGGACGCCGGAAATAAAGGCTCCTTGGTTTTCTCCCACTTGCGCCCGGTTTCCAAGGTAAAGGCTTCATACTCCTGCTGCCGCACTTTGTCGCTGACG
>JANPHJ010000182.1:0-47329 GCA_031424395.1 Chthoniobacter sp. | reverse complement strand
GCTCCGGCGCGGCGGTGGCGCGCAAGACGACATCGTCGATGCCGATGCGGTCGAATGACGCGGTGGTGTCGCGGATTTCCAGCGAGACTGAGGAAATTTGGGCGCCGGCATCCAGCAAGCCGAAAAACTGCACGCCGCCCGCGGGATGGCCGGCCACGGCGAGATCCTGCGCGGCTCCGTTATTGAACGTGACGTGCAGAAAGCCCGAGGCGGAGCCGAGCCCGGTGAGGAAGGTGCCAAAGGCATCGACCGGCGCGGCGAAGTCGAAGACGGCGGCGGCGCGCGCGTTGTTCGGCAGCGGCGAGAGGTGCAGGAACTGCGCGCCGCCCGGCGTGGTGTTGAAGCCGAGCGTGCTGTTCGAGAGTGTGCTGATGCCGCCGTTCGCCGCGGTGCCGGTGAGGGTGGCCGTGACCCCGGGCGCGACGAGGAGCGTGGCGAAATTGCCCGCGGACACGCCCTCGAAATCGATGGCCGAGATGAACTGAAGGGCGCTGGTGAAACTCGCCGCGGCCGCATCCGCATTCGGATGCGGCGCACCCGGCGCGCCCCCAAAGTCAGCGCCTTCAAAAATGATCGTCGCGGCGAGAGCGGCGGTGCCGCAGCCCGCGCACCAGACGAGAGTCAGGGCAGGGAAAAGGAAATGTTTTTTCATATGAAAGGCCGGGCTGAGGTCAGGGCTGAGGTACGGGCTGGGTCACGCGCAGGCGGATGAAGCGCGGCGCTCCGCCGGGCGCGTCGAGCGCGGGCAGGATGCGGACTTTCGCCGTCTCCGTCAGGCCGTCGCCCGCGGGCGTCGCGGAAATTTCCTGAATGAGCGCGGCGGCGGAACTCCAGCCGCTGCTCAGCGCGCCGCAGACTTCGGGCGCGAAGACGTAGGCAGATGAGCCGAAGGGCCGGCGAAAGCTGAAAACGAGGTAGTCGCGGTTGTCGGCGGGGTTTTTCTCGATGCCCTGCCACGGCCGCGCGTCGGGATCGGGCACTGTGGGATCGAGGCCGAGGGCGAGTTCAAAAAGATTCGGCAGCCCGTCGCCATCGAGGTCGCCGCCCGCGCCCTGGCCCGGCGCGTGCCAGCCGTCGTCCGCCGGATCGAGGCCGTGCGCGAGTTCCCACGCATCAGGCAGCCCGTCGCCGTCGAGATCGCCCGCGACGGCGGTGAAAGTCACACTCGTCGGAGTCGTCGCGGTGTTCGCGGGCGCGGCGCGGTCGGCAATGGCGATGGTGAAGGCGTTGGGGCCGGGTGCGAGATGGAACTGCGGCGAGCGCCAGTGGGCAAAGCGGTCGGTGGTTTCCGCGGGCACGCCGTTGATGGTGACGCCGTCGATGCCACTGGTGTCCGAGGCAGTGCCCGCGATCACGTGGAAGGCGAGCGCACTGTCGGCGGATGAGACGATGGCGACCTGCGGGGCAGTGGCATCCTGCGTGGAGGTGACGACGTTGCTCCATGCGCCACCCGCCGGCGTACTGTCGGTGGAGGTGGTCCACGTCACCGCCCACTTGCGGAGACGCGGCGTGGCCGTGACGCTGGCGGTCCCGAGGTTTGCGCGTAGGCGCAGCGCGGGGCGGCCGGTGAGCGCGGGGATGGCGCCGAGGTCGGTTCCGTTGGCGAGATTCGTGGCCAGCAGCACGTTGGCCGCGTCGAGGACATCGACAGTGAGCGTGGTGCCCGCGGGTTTGTCCGTCTCGAAAAACACCTGGCCCCAGCGCGCCGGAGTGGCCGTGATGGTGGGCGAGAGGAGCGTGCCGGTGGCGGGGTATCCGCCGAGTCCGTTTAGGCGGAGGTTGTCGAAAAGGATCCACTGCGACTTGAAAGCACCCGCGGTGACGACCTGCTCGCGCAATTCAACGGCGTGCAGCCCGGTATAGGCGCCCGCATTTACCGATTGATTCAGATTGCTCCCCTCCGCGGCCGCGCTCCAGACGGTGGTGCCGTCGATGCGCACCTCCGCCCTGGCCGAGTTGCTCCAAGTGCCAGCGGTGAAGACCGTGTTTCGATGGTCGAACTGCAATGACGCTGAACCGGTAAAATCAATCGTTTGGGTCGCGCTCACGAAATCCCCGACGTTGTGCGTGCCCGCCTCGAAGGTGTAGATGAGCAGGTAATTCGTGCCGGTGGTGGGCATTGGCGGCGTTGACGGGTAACCGGTGCCATAAGCCTCGCAAGCGCGCAGGCCGGTCACTGCGGAATTCCGGGTCCAGCCAGTGATCGGGCCGGTTTCGCCGCTCGTTTCGCTGTCGAAGCCCGGGTTTTGAATCCGCCCCGCGATCGGTCCGCCCGGCGTGTTGGTGAGGACGATGCCGGTGGCGTCGAGTGTCACATTGGCCTTCGTCCCGGTGGCGAGGTCGGCGGGTGTGGACTGCGTCCAGCCGCTGAGCAGCGGGAGGAGCGCACCGCTGCGCACGCGGTAGTAGTAAGCCTGGCCGTCGAGCAGCGGGCCGAAGGTATGCGTGAGTCCGGCGATAAATCCGCTGCTTGGCGCGCCGGTGAAGTCGGTCACGGTCGCGGCCTGGGCCTCGTAGCTCGTGGCACCGGCGACGGGCAGCCACGCGACGGTGTTGAAAAGACCGCCGGTGACCGGTGGCTCCGGCTGCATCGCGGGCGCGGGCAGGAGGACCTCGAAGATGGGCGTGAAGGTCATGCTGCCGCGGCCGGTCGTGGCATTCGTGAAGCTGAGCGGGCTCGCGTAATGGCCGGGCGTCAATTGACCGGCGAGCGCATTGGGCGCGACGGCGACGGTCGCGGTGGCGGCGGGCGCGAGCGTGCCGGCGAGCGGGAGCGCGGTGAGCCACGGCGCGGAATTCGCCAGCGTCCAGTCCAACGGCGCGTCGCCCGAGTTGCCGAGCGTGTAGTTTCCGCCCGCAGTGGGCGCGACGGTGAGCACGCCGAACGGCGAGGCGGTGAGCGCCACCGGCCGCGTGGTGTTGCCGACGCCGTTGGTCGTGTTGGTAAAGGTCAGGGTGCCGGTGAAACTGCCCGCTGCCAGGGCGTTCGCGGCGGCATTGAGGCTGGCGGTGACTGTGCTGCTGGCGCCGGGCGCGAGCGTGCCACTGGTGGCCGAGAGATCGAGCCACGTGGCCGTTTTCACGGCCGTCCACGCCACCGTGCCGACGCCGGGATTCGAGAGCGTGAAGACTTTGCCCGCCGGCGTGAACGGACCGCCGCGGGCCCCAGCCGCCGCGAGGCCATCGGCGGGCGAAACGGCGAGCGTCGGCACCGGCGGGATGGCAACGTTGAAGGCATTGCTGTCACCAGCGAGGCCGGCGCCGATGCGCGCTTTGAGGATGATCCCGGTCGCCGCCTGCTGCACGGCGACAGGCCCGGTCCAGGTGCCATTGGCCAGCGTGACGCTCGCGGGCCCCACGGGCACGGTGCCGGTAAAACCGAGACGCAGATTCATCGCGGCGGACGAAGCGCTGGGTGACGGATTCGTGGTGCCCGTCCACGTCAGCGGATCGGCGAACCCGGAACCCCAATAATGGAGGGTCCGGAGGGCGGTCCTGGTCGTCGCGATCGAATGGCCGTGCGTGGCCCCCCCGTTGTGGCTGATATCCACCATAAGGTTGCTGGTTCCGTCGTACTGAAACGGTGCCGTCAGCGGGATCGTCACCCACATCGCCGTCGCCGCGCTGGAGAGGGTCAGGCTGCCTTGGAAGACGGTCGTCCAACCCGTGCTCTGCCACGCCGCCGAGGTGCTAAAGTCGGCCAGCGCCGTGTGCTTCATGCGCACCGTCGCGTTGGTGAGAGTCCCGCCGGTATAGACATAGACCTGCATCGCCAGGCTGCTGATCTGGCCCGCAGCGCCGACTTCCGCCCGTTGGTAGATCACCTGATGGCGCTCCTGCGGGGAGCTTTCGAAGAGATTGACGGAATTGACGGTTCCGATGCCGGTCTGCGTCGAGGGCGGGCCGGCGCTCAGCGTGGCGGCACCGGTGACGGTGGGCACCGTGTTTTCAAAGGCGTCCTTGGCCGCGACGGTGGCGGTGAAGGCGACGCCCGCCGTTTGGGACACGGGGATGGCGCTCCACGAGAGATGGTCGGCTGCGCCCACGCCCACGGCAAAGCTGTTGCTCACACCCGTTGCCGTGCCTGCCGTGGCGGTGACCGCGACGCCCGTGCCCGGGGCCGTGATCGCCAAGGTGCCGCTCCAGCTCCCCGAAGAAAGCGTGACCACGGCGGGCGCGACCACCAGTGCGCCGGCCGCGCCGGAGGCGGTGAGATTCACCGCACCGTTGTAGCTGGTAATGGTCACGCTGTTCACATCGCGCGCGCTGACGCTGGCGGCGAAAGGCTGGTTGGCGACCTGCGACGCGGCGATGCTGCCGAAGGTGAAATGGTGGACGTCGTTGTCATAGACGACCGTATTGCCGCTGGCTCCGGTGAAGGTCGCGGCGGTGGCCGTGATCGCCACCGTCTGCGCGCCATCGAAGAGCGTGTCGTCCACGCCCGTCGCCACGAAGCTCGCGCTCGTGGAACCCGCCGGAATGGTGACGCTGGCCGGCACGGTGAGTTGTGCGGGATTGGCCGAGGTCAGCGTGACCACGAGGGCGGTGGGCAGGGTGCCGGAAAGATAAACGGAGCCCGTCGCCGTCGCGCCTTCATAGACCGAGGACGGCGGGCTGAGCGTGAGCGTGCGCGTCTCGTTGTCGAGGATCTGGATCGCCGTCGTAGCCGGGGTCCAGCCGGGCACGCTCGCGGTCAGCACCGCGGTCTGCGTGCCGTCGATTTTCGAGTCGTCCACGGCGGTGATGGCGAAAGGTGCGAGCGTCTGGCCGACCGCGAAAGCGACCGTGGCCGGCACGGTCGCCGCGCTCGGGTCGCTCGAGCTGAGATTCACCGTGATGGGGCCAACCGGCACGGTGCCGAGGCTCACGCTGCCGGTCAGACCGGTCGCACCTTCCACCGCGCTCGCCGGGGCGGTGATGGCGAGCGCGGCGGTGTCGTTGTCGAGGATGACGATGGGTGCCGAGCGCGGCAGCACCGCGGGCAGCGTGGCGGTGATGACCGCGGTGCGGCTGCCATCCAGGAGCGTGTCGTCCGGCACGGTGAGCGCAAAGCTGGCGCTGAGCTGGCCCGCGGGAATCGTGACCGACGCGGGCACCGCGGCTTTGGCCGGAGCCGACGAGCTGAGCGCAAAGACCGCCGCCGTCGCGCGCACGGCGTCGAGGGTCACGCTGCCGGTCAGCCCGCCCGCGCCTTCGGTGGCCTGCGCGGGCACGGCGATGCTGAAGCCGCTGGCCGGCGTGGCGGTGATGAGGATGTCGTCGATGCCGATGCCGTTGAAGGGCAGGTAGTCGTAGCCGTACTGGTTGAAGCGGATTTTAAAATTGCTCGAATAGCTCAGCCCGCGCGCGGCGAGCGCCGCGTCGAGATTCACGGTGTACTGCGTGTAGGCGTTGGTGAGGGGGCGCAGCGGCTGCACTTCGTACCAGTTCACCCCGCCATCCGCGCTGACGGCCACGCCGTCGAAATCCGCGCCGGTGCCCGGGAAAGGCGCCGCGGGCGGGCCATGGGCCACCTCATTGTAGCCGACCGCCCAGAACTGGAGCTGGACGCCGGTGCGCCCGGCGAGGTTGAGCGTGAGCGTGGCCTCGTTGCGCGCGTAGGCGCCGGTGTACACGCCGTCGTCCATGGTCAGGTGCCGCGTGCCGGCGTGCGGCGTGTTGGTGGCCGTGTTCTGCGTCCGGTAGTTGCCTGTGCCGGTGATGGTCCACGCGCTTCCCAAAACGCCGCTTTCAAAATCCTCGGCCAAGACCGTATTGCCGCCGTCCGGCGCGGGCCCCGGCGCGGCGACGGTGAAGCTGCTCCCCGTGCCCGTGAAGCTGCCCGCGCGGGCGCGCAGCGCGAGGCCAGTGCCGGTGACCGGCACCGAGACCAGCCCGGTCCACACGCCACTGCTAAACGCGCTGCTCTGCGCAGGGCGGATGGGCAGCTCCTGCACGGTGGTAAGCTGGACGTTCGGGCGGCTGTAGTAGGCGCTCGGATACGGCGTGGCAGCCGTCCAGGTGAGCGGGTCGCCATTGAGGCTGTCGCTCGTGCCCACCTGGACATAGGCGAGGCCGCTGCCCGTGCCCCGCACATACGTGTAGGTGGAGGCGCTGGCCGTGCGATCCATGCTGTAGTCCACCATCAGCCCGCTCGTGCCGTCGTAGTCAAACGGCGTGGTGAAAGTGAAGGTCATCCAGCCCGTCGCCGCGACCGTGGGGCTGGCGCGATACACGGTCGTCCAGCCCGCATTGTCCCAGACCGCCGTGGTGAAGCTGGCCGTAGCGGTGTGCTTGAGCCGGACGGTGAAATTGGTCAGCACTTCATTGCTCAGCGTGTCGATGTAAAAGGCGAGCGCCGTGATCCGCGCCGGGCCGCCGAGTTCGCTCGCGGCGTAGATGATCTGCGTGCGCGAGTCGTGGCTGTAGGTGGAAAGCGGCAGGTAAAGCGAGGAGGTGCCGGTGCCCACCGGCGGCTGCACCAGGCCGGTGAGCACGCTGAAATTCGCCACGCCATTGTACGCCGTCACGGTGCCGTTCCCCGCATCGACCGCGCGCACGGTCACGCTGAACGGCGTGTCCACCGTTTGCAGCGGCGGCACGGGTTCCCATGCGAAGTGATCGAGATTGCCCGCGACGAGATCGAAGGCATTGCTCGCCCCCGTGTGGCCGCCGGTGTCGCTCGCCGTGAGCACCACATTGGCGGCCAGCGCATTGATCTGCACGCTGCCCGTCCACACCCCGTTGACGAAAGCGCTGGCCGTCGCGGGCGTGACCGCGAGCGCGCCGGAGTCGCCGGTGGCCGTGAGCGCAATGGCCGAGTTGTAATCCGTCAGCACCGCGTTCGCCGCATCCCGCGCCGTGACCACCGCGGGCAGCGGCCCGTTTTTCACTTGCGGACTGCCGATGGGGCCAAAGGTGAAGTGATGCGCGTCGTTGTCCGCCACGCTGCCGCTCGCGCTGCCATTCACAAATCCCGCCGCGCTGGCAGTGATCGTGACCGGCTGCGGACCGTCGGCGTCGGGGTCGTCGATGACCGTGAGGGGGAAAGTCGCGGAGGTCTGGCCCGCGGGAATGGTCACGCTCGCGGGCACCGTCGCCTCGGTAGCGTCGCTCGTAAGCAACGCCACGGTGAGGTTCGCCGCGAGCACCCCGGAGAGGTTCACCGTACCGGTCTTGCCCGTGTCGCCTTCGCGCAGGCTCGCGGGCAGCGTCACCGTGAGGTTGAAATTTTCGTCGTCCTGCACCAACACGCTCGCGCTCACCGAGGTCCAGCCGGGCACGCTGGCGGTGATGACCGCATTCAGCGGGCCTTCGATTTTGTTGTCGTTCAGCGCGGTGAGCGCAAAGGTCGCCGACGTTTTGCCGAGCGCGATCGTGACCGTCGCCGGCACCGTCGTGGTCGGGTCGCTGGACGAAAGCGCCACGGTCAGCGGGCTGGCGAGGCTGCCATTCACGGTGACCGTGCCGGTGCCCGCCACGCCGCCCTCGGAGAGCGAGGCCGGCAGGGCGAGGGTGAGGGTGGCGAGGTCGTTGTCGAGGATCTGGATCGTGCCCGTGCCGGCCAGGCCGCCGGCCGCCGAGGCCGATATTTGCACGGTCTTCGGGCCTTCAATGAGCGCGTCGTCGAGCACTTGGAAAGCGAAGCTCGCCGTGAGCTGCCCCGCGGGCACCGTGACCGTCGCGGGCACCGTGACTTTCGCCGGAGCGCCCGAGACCAGGCTCAGCGTGAGGCTCGTGCCGCGCACCGCGGCCAGCGCGACGCTGCCCGTGAGACTGCCCGCGCCTTCCGTGGCCGTAGCCGGCAGCGTGACGGTGACGCCACTGCCCGCCGGCGGCGCAAACGCCACCACATTGAAAGCATTGCTTTCCGCCGTATGCCCCGCGTGATCGTCGGCGAAAAGCCGCAGCCCAATGCCCACAAACGGCACCGATACGCCGCCCGCCCACACCCCGGCGGAAAACGCCGCCACCGCCGGCCGCACCGCCACCAGCCCACTGCTGCCGAGCACCGCCGCGGTGCTCACCGCATTGGCCACGATGCGATCCAGCCCCGTGCCGAGCGTGAAGAAATCCGTGCCGACAATGATCGCCCGGCCCGCGCCGACACTGCGGCTGAGAACCACCGGATTGCCATCGGTCGCGGATTGCAGCGAGACCGTGCCATTGGTGCCGGTGTAGGTGGAAATGTAGGAGCCCGCGAAGGGCGTCGCGACGCCCGCATTGAGCGCCGTGTCGGCGGTCTTGGTGACGGAGAGCGAGCTGGGCGCGGCGCCTTTCGTCGCGGTCAGCAGGCCGCTGTTCACGAGCAGCAGGTGCTCATCCAGCGTCCACGAGCACACGATCACGGTGCCGCCGCCGTTGACGAAATTCGTGAGCACCGCCGCCCACGCGGTGCCCAGCGTGCCCATGGTTCCCGCGGGCACCGTCTCCTGCTCGGGCACGAGAAAGACGTGCTTGCCCACGAGCGCTGCGGCCAGGGCTGCGGGGTCGGTCACGGCCGTGCTGGTCTCGGCGTAGTTGGTGAAAAAGGTCGAGATCGCCTGCTTCGTCTGCACGTATTCGCCAGTCCCCGTCGTGTCGGCGTAGCCGATCCAGGTGAGCACCTGCACCTGCGCCGTGCTCGGCAGTCGCGCGGCGAGATCCGCCGAGCCGTTGAAGTTCACCACCACATTGCCCGCGATGTCCGCCGCCGTGACGGTCGCGGCAAACGGCGCGTCCAAACTCTGCGGCGTGCCCACCGTGCTCCACGCGAAATGATGCAGCGGGCCGAGCACCACCTCGAACGGCGCGCTCTGCCCGCTCTGCCCGCCCGGCGTCGCCGCGAGAATCGCCACCCCCGAGCCATACGCGCCGACCGCCACATTGCCGGTCCACACGCCGTTCACAAACGCACCCGAAACCGCCGGCGTCAGCGGCATCACGCCCTCCTCGCCCAGCGCGCTAAGCGGCACCGGGCCGGTGAAATTCGTAATGACCGCACCGTTCACATCCAGCGCCGTGACCGTCACCGCGATCAGCGCATTGCGCAGGTACGGGCCGGCCGGGACCGCGACAGAGAAGTGGTGCGCCTCATTGTCCGCCACGCTGTCCGTGGCCGCGCCCGCGGTGAAGCCCGCCGCCGTCGCCGTGACCGTCACCGGCTGCGCGCCATCCACGATCGTGTCATCGACCACGGTGATAACGAAAGTCGCGCCCGTCTGACCGGCGGGGATCGTCACCGAGACCGGCACCGTCGCCTCCGTCGTGTCGCTGCTCGTGAGCGCCACCGTCAGCGGCGCGGGGAGCATGCCGGGGATGGTGACCGTGCCCGTTTTACCCGTGTCGCCCTCGCGCATCGCGGGCAGCGTCACACTCAGGGTTGTCGTTTCATTGTCCCCAATGACGAGCACCGCGGAGCCTGTCGTCCAGCCCGCCACTTGCCCCGTCACGGTCACGGACTGCGGCCCGTCGATGCGGTTGTCGTCGATGATCGTCAGCGGGAAAACCACGCCCGACTGCCCCGCCGGGATCACCACCGTCGCCGGCACCGTCAGCTCCGCGGTATCGCCTGAAGCCAGCGCCACCGTCACCGCTTCGCCCGCCACGCCGCTCATGGTCAGCGTGCCGGTGCGGCCCGTATCGCCCTCCATCACGCCCGACGGCAGCGCCAGCGTGAGCGTCGCGTTTTCATTGTCCTGCACCGCGACCGCGCCGCTGGCATTCACATAGGTCGCCGCCGCGGCGGTGACGGTCACGGACCGCGTGCCGTTGAGCAGCGCGTCGTCCACCGGCGTGACCTGGAAAGTAACGCTCCCCTGCCCCGCTGGCACCACCACGGTCGCCGGCACCGCCAGCGCGCCTGGCCGGCTGGAGGTGAGCGTGACGGTGAGATTCGCGGCGGGCGGCGGCACCACCGTCAGCGTTGCACTGGCCGGCGCGGCGTTTTCGTCCAGCGCCGCGGGCAGCGTGAGCGCCAGGCTGTTGGTGTAAATGCGGGAGACGAGGATGTCGTCGAAGGCGAAACCGTCCGTCGTGATCGTGTAGTTGTCGTAGTGATTGAAGCGGATTTTGAAATTGGCCGTGTAGGCCAGTCCGCGCGCGGCAAGCGCCGCGTCGAGGTCCACGGTGAGCTGCTGCCACACGGCAGTGTAAGTGCGCAGCGGCTGCACTTCGTACCAGTTCACCCCGCCGTCCGCGCTGATCGCCACGCCGTCGAAGTCCGCGCCCGCCGCCGGGAACGGCGACAGCGGCGGCCCGTCCGCCTCCTCATTGAACATCTTCACCCAAAACTGCAGCGTGAGATTCTGCCGGCCGGCGAGGTTCAGGGTCAGCGTCGCCTCATTGCGCGAGTAGCTGTTGTCCACGCTCGAATCCATCGTTAGATGCTGCGCGCCGCCATGCGGGCCGTTGGCCGTGGTGAGCAGCGTGCGGTGCGTATTGGTGCCGGTGATGGTCCACCATGACCCGAGCGTGGCGGCCTCGAAATTTTCCGCAAATACCGTCTCCCGGAACGGCTCCGCCGTCAGCGCCACCGTGCGCTGCTGCGCCAAACCGCTGGTCGCGTTGGTGAAAGTGAGCGTCGCCGCGTAGCTGCCCGCGAGCAGCGCATTGGCCGCGGCGTTTAGCGTCGCCGTCACCGTCACACTCGCGCCCGCGGCGAGCGTGCCGGAGGCCAGGCTCAGGTCGAGCCAGGGCTGATTGTCCACCGCCGTCCAGGCGAGCGGCGCGGCACCGCTGTTCACCAGCAGGTAGCTGAAGGAAAATGGCGTGAACGGCCCGCCGATGGTGCCCGCGCTCGCCGCGACCGCCGTCGGCGTGACGCCGAGATTGTCCGGGATGGCGTAGCTTTCGACCACGCCCGTCGTCGTGCTGCTCGCCGGCGACGTGGCTCCCGAACCCATGCCGCGTTTGGCAAAGGCCGTCCACAGCTCGCCGCGGTTGGCCCCGCCATTCAGCACTGCATCCGCCTGGATAATGGCGTCGCGCGCCTGCAAAAAAGTCGGGTTGGCCGGCGCCAGCTTCATCCCGTCCGTGACCAGTTGCAGGATGAGCTGGTTGCCCGTGGCGAAGCCGAACTTGTTGATGAGATTCGCCCGCGCCTCCCACAGCGTCGCGCACCAGACCTCGCCCTGATTGTGCACCTCGGCCGCCCCGCCGCCGCCCACCACCGGACTCGCCGGGATGCCCGCGTGCGCGCTGAATTGCGCGGGGTCGATGTCTTTGAAAGTCAGCGGATTTTTCGTCAGATCCGTCGAATACGGATAGCGCCGGATGCCGTAGTAATAGTTCTGCGTGAAGGTGGCCGAGAGCTGGTAGGTGGCATACCCGCCCGCCGCGTAGTTGCCATTCACATTGTCCCCCGCTTCGCTCAGCAGCGCCAGGCCGTAGAAGTCCGACCAGCCCTCGCCCATGCCCTGCGACTGCAGCGCGCTGATGCCGACACCGCCGCCGACCAGCCGGTTGCTCAGCCCGTGCGTGTATTCATGCAGCACGATCTCCGCGTCGAAATCGCCGTCGCGATCCGGCGTCGGTCCGGTGAAAACGTACATCTGCATGCGGCCCGGCGAGCCGTCGGCGGGGGTGGAAAAGTTCGCGTTATTCGTCCCTGAGCCGTCCTGCGCATCGGCCTGCACGGCGTCATTGCCCGTGCCGCCGCGGCCGAAGTTGTTGTTCTGGAAATTGCCTGACGCCTCGGTGAAACCGAGCGCGTAGAGTTTGTCGTGCATCCAGTTGCAGAGGTAGAAGAGCTGCGTCACCGCGGCGTCGCGGTTGGCACTCGGGGCCTGCGCGAGATCGAGCGGAAAATCGAAGACGCGGTTCGGCGCACCCTGCGGTCGCGGCAGGTCGGCCACGTTGTCGGCATTCAGATCGAGGTGCGCGTCCACATTGTTGCCGCGCGTTTCATTCACCCCGTCGTCGATCCAGCCGTTGGGCGAAGCGGTCGCGTTCAGCGCGGGCGTGGTCACCAACGTGCGGGCCAGGATGGGCGGCTGGGTGCTGAGCGGCGTGGCCAGGCCGGGCGACAGCGGGCTCGGGCTGTCGCTCGTATAGACGCGGTAGCTCGCGTCCGTGAAATAGTTCGTCAGTCCCTGCCGCACCACAGCCTCGCCGGTCTGCGCGTCGATGAGCACGCGGAACATTTCCCCCCGGCTCTTCACCGCCGTCACCACCTCCCAGCACAGCCGCAGCGTGCTGTCGTTCATCGGCAGCCAGCGCAGCTCCGCCGTCGCCCCGGCCAATGCGGGTGCGAGGAATTTCTGCCGCCGCTCCGCGCCCTCCGCTGCGCCGTCGTCCGTCACGTCGGCCTCCGCCATTTCCTCGCGCAGATTTTTTCCCGCCAGCGCCACCGCCTGCCGCGCCGTCACCGCTGGGGCCGCCAGCCGTGCCGCGCGCTGCGGCGCGGTGAGCTGCGCGGCCGCGGCGGCATCGGCCAGCATGCGGCTCGACACATTCACCAGCTCGCCCGCCGCGGTCACATGGGCCTGCAGTGTAGACTCAAAAACCCGCACCCCGTCGAGCTGCTGCTGCCACACCATCGTCCGCACACCGTTCGCGTCCGTCGTGTAGTCGCGCAGCGTCCGCGCGCCGGCAAGCGCCTCCGCGCCGTGGCGGAAGACGCCGCGGTGCGTATTAAGAAAACTCTCCACCACCTTCACGTGATCCCCCGCCGCCGCCGTTGCGCCGCGTGCGCGCAGCGGTTTCGTCAGCATTTTTCCCTCCGTCGCAACAAACACCGCGCCGCCCGTGACCCGATCGCGATCCACCCGCGCGCCGGGCATCGCTTGGGCGAGCGCGGCTTCAGCGCCCGCATTTTTCGTCGCGGGCGCAGCTGCTCCACGACCGTCGAAATCCTCAATCCCCGCGCCTTCCGGCGGATGAAAAGCCAGCCCGCACATTGGGAAAAAAAGCAGCGCGAAAAACCGCGCTGAGCACCATCGCCGCAAAGTAAAAATCGTTTTCATTGGGAGGAACCTTCGCGCGCGGATGCTACCGGCGGAGTCCGTTGCGGCAATGGAAATGCAGGCCGTCAGCCGCGAAAAAACATGGGCGTCACCGGTGCTTTTCGGATTGCCCCCACCACGGCGGCCCCTATGATCGAGCCATGCCTACACCCAAAAAACCTGCTGCCAAAGCCCCCGCCAAACGCAAACCCAACGCCGCGCTGATGAAGCCGGTGCAACCCGACGAGGCGCTCTCCGCCATCGTCGGATCAAAGCCCTTGCCGCGTGGCGAGATGACGAAAAAGCTGTGGGACTACATCAAGAAGAACAAGCTCCAGGACGAAAAAAAGCGCACGAACATCAATGCGGACGCCGCGTTGAAAATCGTGTTCAACGGCAAGAAAACCGTGACCATGTTTGAGATGACCAAGCTGGTCTCGGGACACGTCAAGGCCTAAGCCGAAAAACATCCTGCGCGGTCTCCGGGCCGCGGCTCCTCCCGAACGGAGGATGCCACAAAAACACGGATGAAGAGGAGCCGGCTCCTTTCTCGTCCGTGTTTTTTTTGGGGGTGAATTTGCAAAAAGCGAAGTTGTTCCGAGGCTTCACGACGCGGAGTTTGCGGGCGGCGGCAACCCAACGGAGCGCTTTCTCCCAGCCAATCGGAAGCCCGCAGATCACACCTCGTCCAGCGGCTGCGTCGCATCGCCGAACTGTTTCTCGCGGACGTTCATCTTGTCCATCATCGAGAGAAACAGGCGGCACATCTGGCGGTTGGGTTTTCCCGAATAGTCGAGCACGCGACCGCCTTTGATGCGGCCGCCGCCGCCGCCGAGCAGCATCACGGGGAGCTGATCGTTGTTGTGATTGCCGGTCATCATGCTGGAGCAAAACAGCAGCATCGTGTTGTCGAGCAGCGTGCGGTCGCCTTCCTGGATGGCGTCGAGCTTGCGCGCGATGTAGGCGATTTGCTCGGTGAAGAAGCGGTTCACTTTCAACCAGTCCGCGGAGTCGGAATGCGAGAGCAGATGGTGGATCATGTAGTCCACGCCGAGGTTCGGGAAACGCAGGGAGCTGTGGTCGTTGTTGAGCTTGAGCGTGGTGATGCGCGTGGTGTCGGTCTGGAAGCCGAGCACGAGAAGGTCGGCCATGAGGCGCATGTGCTCGGCAATGTCCTGCGGGATGCCGTCGGGCGGGCGCGGGATGTTTGGCTGCGCGAGCGTGGGCCGCCAGCCCTGCAGCTCGCCCTTTTTCCCCGCCTGCTCGATGCGCTGCTCCACGTCGCGCACGGAGTCGAGATACTCGTCGAGCTTGCGCTGGTCGCCCGCGCTGATCTGCCGGCGGATGTCGCTGGCGTCGGCGAGCACGGCGTCGAGCACGCTTTTGTCGCCGCGCTGCACGCCGTCTTTGAACAGGCGGTCGAAGGCGAGCGCGGGATAGATTTCCAGCGGCGTCGGCGTGGTCGGCGAGGTCCACGAAATGTGCGAGCTGTAGAGCATCGAGTAGTTCTTGTGGACCGACGGATTCGACTTCTCGCAGCCGAGCACGAGGCTCGGGACTTTCGTCGAATGGCCGTAACGCTGCGCGAGCAACTGATCGATGCTCGTGCCCGAGCGAATCTCGCCACCCGACGCGAGCGGCGCACCGGAGAGCAGGTTGCCGGTCTGCGAACTGTGGATGTTGCCCTTCGTCGCCTCGGCGTTGAACAGGCCGTGAATGAGCAGCATCCGCTCGCGATAATCGTTGAGCGGCGCGAGCACCTGGCCGAGTTCCATCTGCTTCCCCTCGCCTTTCGCCCACCACTCCTTGCTGTGAAATCCGTTGCCGGAAAAAAGCACCGCGAGCCGCACCGGCGCGTCGCTGGATTTTTGCGACGAGGCCGGCTCATCGCCCCATACGCGGAGCGATTCCAGCCACGGCAAAGCCATCGTGACGCCGAGGCCGCGCAGCATAGTGCGGCGAGAGATGTGGTGTGATTTCATGCGCAATTTTATTTCTTGTGCGCCCCGAGCGCGCCGCTTCTGTCGAGCGAACTCCCCGGCGTCGCCTTCGGGGTGCTGCCCGGCGTGCCCCACATCCACGAGCCCGGCTTCGGCGCGGGCGAAGCCTTGGCCACCAGCGGCGGCGGCGCGGGCGGCGGCGTGGGCGCAGCGCTGGTCAGCATGCGGTCGCAAGCCGTGCAGGCAAGGGCGAGGGCGAGGAGGAGCAGGAGTTTCATGGGCGGTCGGCGGGTTTGAGTTCGATGCAGAAAGGCGTGAGCGGCGGCAGCTCGGCCACGCGCACCATCATCGCGCCATCTTCCGCGCCCGCCAGCGCGATCTCGGTCTTCGCATCCATCAGCCGCTCGAACGGCTTCAGCGCAGGCTTCGCGGGCATTTGCAAAAAAGCCACCGCCTCGCGTGGCAGGCGGACCTGCACGTCGCGGAGCGTCTCGCTGCGATGCAGATTCGCCAGCACGAGGAAGCGTTGCCCGCGCTTCACGTCGAACCGCAGATACGCATACAGCCAGTGCCCGCTCGCCGTTTCGCCGCCCACGCGCCCGAACCGCTCGTTCGCATTGTTCGCGTGATTGAGCCGGAAACATTCGCCATCGCGAAACGCCGGCTCGCCCACCAGCGCGAGCAGCCGCGCGTAAAACTCGCGCAGCTTTTTCTGCTCCGGCGCGAGCCGCCCGCCGTCGTAGCGATGCCCGTTCACCCACTTCGCCAGCTCCGGCATCGACCAGTAATCGAAGATCGTCGTCCGCGCATCGTCGCCGCCAAAGCCCTCCGCCCCGCGCGCCGGCTCGCCCACTTCCTGCCCGCTGTAGAGCAGCACCGGCCCGCGCGAGAGGCCATACAAAATCGCCGCCACCGACCGACCCACCTCCGCGCCCGCACCGCCCCACTGCCCCGCCCCCGTGAGGCGCACCTCGTCGTGATTTTCCGCGTAGCGCAGTGAGCGCTGGAAAAGAAAATCGTCGCCGAACAAACCATCGAGGTCGTTCGCCCACTTGTTGCCGTCATAGATTCCTTTCAGCGCCTTGTAACTCGGATCGTCATACACCGCGTTGAAGCCCGCGTTCAGCAGCGCCGTCATCACGTTGCCCTTCGTCACTTTCGCCGGGTCGTTGTCGTAGGCTTCGGCGGCAAAAAAAACGTCCGTCTTTCGCGCCCGCGCGCGAGCAATCGCCCACGCCCAAAACTCCGGCGGCACCATGTGCGCCATGTCGCAGCGAAAGCCATCGACCCCCATCGCCTGCCAGTGCGCGAGCACGCGATCCATTTTCAGCCAGGTGTCGGGAACCGGCTTCCCCGCTTGCTCCGCAGCCGGGTACTCGCGAGCGCCCGTCGTGAAATCGAAACCGTAGTTCAGCTTCACCGTCTCATACCAATCATTCGGCCCCGGCGCCCACGACGCCACGTTGTTGCCCGTCACTTTGCCATGATCCAGCTCGCCGTCGAAACGCCCGTCACCTTTGCCGAGCACCCGGCACGTCGGGCTCACGAGCTGCCCGTCGCGCACCGTCGGCAGGCGCAGCGGCGCACCGCCGCCGGGCGAATCGGACTGGAGGTAAAAGAAGTTGTTCTGCGGATCGAAGAATTTTTTCCGGTTGTCCTTTGCGCCGAAATCCGCGTCCGGCTGCACCGTCGAGCGGTAGCTGCGCGCGACGTGATTCGCCACGCAGTCGATGATCACCTTCAGCCCCGCCGCATGCACCCGCGCGAGCAGCGCCTTGAATTCCGCCAGCCGCTCCGCCGGCTGCTCCGCATAGTCCGGGCACACGTCGAAGCAGTCCTTCATCGCATACGGCGAACCCGCCAGGCCCTTGAGCAAATCGGGATCATCCGCCGGCAGTCCGATCGCGGCGTAGTCCGTGGACGTGGCCTGCCGCAGCACGCCCGTCAGCCACAGGTGCGTGAAACCCATCGCCTTCAGCGAGGCCAGCGCCGCGTCATTGAGGTCGGCAAATTTGCCCGTGCCATTCTCGGCGAGCGTGCCGTTGGGTTTGCGCGTTTCGTTCACGTTGCCGAAAAGCCGCGGCAGCAGTTGGTAGATGCGCACGCGTGGGGCGGAGGAGTCTGGATTCATCGGGGCAGCAGCGGCGGGTGGTTGGGGGCAAAGTAACGCGAGCGCCGCAGCGCACGCGAGCATGGGACGAAACATGCGGGACAATGGCGTGAAACCACCGCGTCGCTCCAGTACGAACGCTGCCAAAGGCAAAGGTTCATCCTTGCCTGCGCGCGATGTTTTTTTCACCGCAGAGGTCGCGGAGGAGCAAGAGAGGTTCGCAGAGGGAAATCCATAAACCCTCGGCGTTCCTCTCCAAAACCTCTGCGTCCTCTGAGGTAAAACTGAACGTCCATTTCATCCTCTTAGACAAAATTTCGCCAACCCCTCCAACCGCTCGCCAAACCGCGTTTTCCTGCTTCTCTATGCGTCCCTTGAGCGCCCCGAAAAAACTTCTCGTCATCGACATCGCCGCCTTTGGCTGGAACCTCGTCTCGCACCTGCCCGAGTTCCGCCCGGCGCAGGCGGTCTGGCCCGCGCTGACCTGCACCGCGCAGGCCAGCTTCCGCACCGCCGCCACGCCCAGCGCGCACGGCATCGTCGCCAACGGCCTCTTTTTCAAAGACCTGACGAAGGTTTTGTTTTGGGAGCAAAGCGCCACGCTCTGCGCGGGGCCGCGCATTTGGGATGACTTCCGCGCCCGCGGCGGCACGGTTGGCATGATGTTCTGGCAGCAGAGCATGGGCGAAAACGTGGATCTCATCGCCACACCCGCGCCCATCCACAAGCACAGCGGAGGCATGATCCAGTCGTGCTACACGCAGCCACCGGAACTCGAGCAGCGGCTGAACGAAGCCATCGGCCGCCCGTTTAACCTCATGAACTACTGGGGCCCGCTCGCGAATTACAAATCGAGCGACTGGATCGTCGATGCGGTGGTCGCGACGATAGGCATGCCGGACTTCGCGCCCGACCTGCTCCTCGCCTACATCCCGCACCTCGACTACGACCTCCAGCGCCACGGCCCCGCCGGCGAGCCCGCCGCGAAATCGCTCGACGTGCTGCTCGGCTACCTCACGCGCTTGAAAGCAGCGTGCGCCGACTTCGGCTACGACTGGATCTTCACCGGCGACTACGCCATCGAGCCGGTGAAACGGGGCGCGGTTTTCCCGAACCGCGCGCTCCGTGAAGCCGCGCTTTTCCATGTGCGCGACATCCGCCGCATGGCTTACACCGACTTCTTCACCAGCCCCGCCTTCGCCGTCGTCGATCACCAAATCGCCCACGTCCACTGCCGCGACGCGCACTCCATCGCCGCCGCCAAAGCCTGTCTGCAAGCCCTTCCCGGCGTCGCCGAGGTCCTCGACCGCGACGCGCAAGAACTCCGCGGCATCGCCCACGCCCGCAGCGGCGATCTCGTCCTCGTCGCTGAGGACGGCGCGTGGTTTGCGTATCCGTGGTTCGAGAAAAAGGAAGCGCCCGACTACGCCAGCCACGTCGATATTCACAACAAGCCCGGCTACGACCCGTGCGAACTTTTCTTCGGCTGGCCGCCCGGCAGCGTCAGTTTCGACACCACCAAGATCCACGGCGCGCACGGCAACGTCGGCCAGGGATTCGAGATCGCCTGGTCGTCCTCGCTCAACTTCGAGACGCCGCCGGAAACCTTCCTCGACCTCGCCCGCGCCACGCAGCGGTGGATGACCAACGCCGTCCTCCCGTGACCACCACCACCGTCCCGCAGCGCATCGAAGTCCGCTGGGAATTCCCCGTCGTCTTCACCCACGCCGTCTTTGCTCCCGCAAATCCCGTCCTCGTCGAAACGCTCAACCGTCTCGGCGAAAACCGCCGTCATCGCGCGATGCTTTTCATCGACGGACATGTCGCCAAAGCGAACCCATCGCTCGCCGATCGAGCCACGGCCTACTTCGCCGCTCATCCCGCGAAACTCGAACTCGTCACTGCCCCGCACATCACGCCTGGAGGCGAGGCGGTGAAAAACGACTTTGCGCTCGTGGAAAAGTTCATGCGCCGGATGCTCGACGCGCACCTCGACCGCCAGTCTTTCGTCATCATCGTCGGCGGCGGCGCGGTCATGGACGCTGTCGGTCTCGCCGCCGCGCTCGTCCATCGCGGCCTGCGCCAGGTGCGCGTGCCCACGACCGTGCTCGGGCAGAACGACGCCGGCGTCGGCGTGAAAAACGGCGTCAATTTCCTCGGCGGCAAAAACGCCATCGGCACCTTCGCCCCGCCTTTCGCGGTGCTGAACGACTTCGACTTTCTGCTCACGCTCCCCGACCGCGACTGGCTCTGCGGTGTTTCCGAGGCGTTCAAAGTCTCGATCATCCGAGACCGCGAATTTTTCCACGAACTCTGCGCCAACGCCGAAAAATATCCCGCTCGCGATTTCGCTGCGATGCAGGCGCTCGTGAAACGCTGCGCTGAAATCCATCTCGAACACATTCGCACCGGCGGCGATCCCTTTGAATACGGACGCGCGCGGCCGCTCGACTTCGGCCACTGGTCCGCGCACAAGCTCGAACTCCTCTCCGGCTTCCGCATCTCGCACGGCGAAGCCGTCGCCACCGGCGTCGTCCTCGATTCGATCTACGCGGAAAAAAAAACGTGGATCACCGCCAACGAACTGGCGCTCATCCGCGGCGGCCTCACGCGCTCCGGCTTCCGCCTGTGGTTCGACGAACTCGACCAGCGCGACGCCACCGGCGCGCTCACCGTCTTCGGCGGACTCCGCGATTTCCAAGAGCATCTCGGCGGCGAACTCACCGTCACCTTTCCCCGCGGCATCGGCGCGCGCCACGAAGTCCACGAAATCGACCTCGCCTTGATGGAAAGCGCCGTCCAGGAACTGCGGCTTTCCGTCCCCACCCGGCGCGCGGACAAGGCTGGGTAACAGGAGAGACAGAATTAACAGAATTAACAAAATCGGTTAAGCAGCCAGCCTTTCCATTCCGTTAATTCTGTAAATTCTGTCCAAAAACCCTTCCCGTTTTCCACGATGATCGTCCAGCACCGCCCGCCCCTTCATCTCACCTACTGCCTGAACATCCACCCCGGCGAAAGTTGGGCGGAAAACTTTGCCGCGCTCCGCGAGAAAGTGACGCCCGTGAAAGCGCGCGTCGCGCCCGACGAATGGTTCGGCCTCGGCCTCCGCATCGCCCAGCAGGCCGCCGACGAACTCACCGCCAGCGCCGATCTCCGCGCCGAGGCGCTCACCTTTTTCCACGAGCACCAGCTCTACCCGTTTTCGATCAACGGCTTTCCCTACGGCCGTTTCCACGCCGGGCCGGTGAAGGAAAACGTCTATGCGCCCGACTGGCGCACACCCGAGCGCCTGCACTACACGCTCCAGCTCGCCGACCTCCTCGCCGGCTGGCTCCCCGAGGGCATCGACGGCAGCATCAGCACCGTGCCCGGCTCCTACAAACCGTGGATCAAAACCGAAGCTGACATCGAGGCCATGGTCGATCACCTCGCCGCCGCCGTGGCCTATCTCCACGCGCTGCGCGAAGACACCGGCCGCGAAATCCATCTCGGCCTCGAGCCCGAGCCCGACTGCTTCCTCGAAACCACCGCCGAGACCATCGCCTTTTTCCAAGACACGCTTTTCACCGCCGGCACCAACGAGCTCGCGCGCCTGCTCAAGTGCTACAAATCCGACGCCGACGAAATCATCCGGCGCCATCTCGGCGTCTGCTTCGACACCTGCCACGTCGCGCTCCAGTACGAAGACCTCGCCGAATCCCTGCGCGCCTACCGCGCCGCCGGCATCCGCATTTCCAAAGTGCAAATCAGCGCCGCGCTCCGAGCCGCCGCCACGCCCGAGACCTTCGCAGCGCTCGCGCCGTTCGCCGAGCCCGTCTATTTGCATCAGGTCAAAGGCCGTGCGAAATCCGGCGCGCGCATCGCGTGGTTCGACCTGCCCGCCGCGCTGGAGGAAATGCCCACCTTCCACGACCTCGAAGAAGTCCGCGTCCATTTCCACGTCCCCCTTTTTTTCACCGGCAACGGCCCCATCCAGTCCACCGCCAGCGCCCTCACGCCCGGCTTTTTCCACGAACTCCGCGCGGGCGCCTGCCCGCACCTCGAAATCGAGACCTACACCTTCGACGTCCTCCCTCCCGACGTGCATCCGGGCGACATCGTCAAAAGCATCGCCCGCGAATATTCGTGGGCGCTCGCCCAGTTGCACTGACAGTTTTTTGACAAACTCCGCACGCAGCTCTGACACACGGGGCGGGCTCCCGCGCTAGCGTGGGGCATGAAGAAACTCCATCTCCTCGTAGTGTTGGCGGGCCTTTTCGTCCGCCAGGTCGCGGCGGCTCCGGCCGCTGATCTCACCCTGCGCGTCGCCCCGGAGCGCGATGTCATTTACAACGGCGGGTCGCGCGAAGTCGTCGTGCAGATCGACCTTGATGCGCGACGACCGGAGCACGGCAAGCGCGCGCCGATGAACCTCGCGGTGGTACTTGATCGGAGCGGTTCGATGCAGGGCGCGAAGATCGAGAAGGCCCGGCAAGCGGCGTGCGTGGCGGTGGATCATCTCGGCGATGACGATTATTTTTCGCTCGTCACTTTCGACAATGACACCGACGTGCTCCTGCCGCCGGAGCGCGTGGGCGGCGACCGGCATCGCGGGGAGCTGAAGGCGCGCATCAACCGCATCCGGCCCGGCGGCGGCACGGCGATCTACGCGGGCGTGTCGCTGGGCTCGGCGCAGGTGCGGCGGCATTTGGAAAAGGAGTTCGTCAACCGCGTGATCCTGCTTTCCGACGGGCTGGCGAATGTGGGCCCAAGCCGCACGAGCGATCTCGCGGGGCTGGGCCGCGAGCTGCGGCGCGACGGACTTTCCGTGACCACGATCGGGCTCGGCGACGATTACAACGAAGACCTGATGACCGCCCTCGCCGAGGCCAGCAGCGCGAACTACTACTACGTCCGCGATGCGGAAAAACTGCCGGGCATTTTCGCGGAGGAACTCGGCGCGGCGCGGTCGATCGTGGCGCGCGGGGTGACCATCCGCATCACCGTGCCGGCGGGCGTGCGGCTGAAGGAAATCATTGGCCAGCCGGAGATCCAGTGCCGGGGCCGCTCGGCGGACATCGCGCTGCCGGAATATTTCGGCGGCGACAAGCGGCGCTTCCTCGCGCGCTGCGTGGTCGAGGAAAAATCCAGCACGCCCATCGAGGTCGCGGCGGTTGATTTGAAATACGAACCCACCGACGGCGGCAAGGCCGAGCCACAGCAGCAGGCGGCGAAGATCGACTTCACCGACGAGGAAAAGAAATCCGACGCGAGCGTGCGCATGGAAGTCATGCGTGAAGTCTCCATCGTCGGGAACCGCCTCGCCAAAGAGCAGGCGGTGAAGCTCGCGGATGAGGGCAAAGCCAAGGACGCCGCCGACGTGCTCCGCGGCCAGGCGACGCGCAACGCCGCACTGCCCGCGCAAGCACAGGTGCCCGGATTGGCGATGGAAAATCAAAAGCTCGAAGACGCCGCGAAGGAGGTCGAGTCGAAGGGCAATCTCGGCAAGGGCAGCCGGAAGCAAATGCAGTACGAAAACTGGCAGGACAAGCATCAGAAGCGGTAACTTCTCCCGCGGCGCGCGCTGAAGGGGAAGCTGACAGCTTCCCCGTCAGCCGTTGCCGCGCTGCCACCCTCGATGAAAAAAAGCATCTGGATTTTCCTCCTCGCCGTCCTGCTCCCCAGCGTGGTGCTCGGCTGGCTGGCGCTGCGGAGCGCGGAGGAGCAGCAGATCATCCTCGAGAAGCGGACGGCGGAACTTTACCAGACGGAAACCGAGAACGCCGCCAGCGCCGCGCGCGCGCTGATTGACGACGAGCGCCGCGCTTTCAACGAGACGGTGCGGCGGCTGCTCGCGACGAAAACTCCGCAGGTGCTGGCGAACAATTTCTCCACCGAGCTGGCGAAGGAGTGGCCGCGCAAAGCGGTCGGTTTTGCGCTCGGCGAAAACGGCGCGGTGTGCGCGCCGCCGCCGCAGCGCGCGGCGAGCAATGCGGAGTGGGGCAAGTTTCTCCTCGGCAATGGCGCGTGGCTCGCGGGCAAATTGCCGGCCACGGTCTATTGGGTTTCCGGCGAGGAGTTGAACCGGCCCGAGCAGTTGCGGAAAACCAAGGGCGGGAACTACGACACCAGCTACAACGCCGCTGGCAAAACCGGCACGGCAATGACCTCGAAGGAGGATGACGCGAAGCGCGGGCAGTCACAACAGGCCTTGCCCGCGCCCGCGCTGCAACAGCAGGTGGAGCAGTCGCCGCAGGTCGCCCGCGCCGCAGTGCCGATGCCGGCGGAGAAGTTTCAAGCGAAAGAAGAATCGAAAAGCAAAGACCAGCCGCAGTCGCCCAACGACAACGCCGCCGATGCGACGCAGATGGACAAGTTCAACTCCAAATGGGAGGCGGTGGCGCGCAACGTCGCGCCGCAGCAGGTCTTCGCGAACAACGGCGCCACGCTTTCGCAGCTCACGCCAGCGAACGCGGATTTCCGGTCGCTCACTTCGGACGCGAACGAGGGCGTCATCACGCGCTTCGTGCAGGATCAGCTCGACATCATTTTTTGGCTCCGGCCCGCGCAGGCACCGGGCATGGTTTTCGGCTGCCTCATCGAGTCCGACAACCTGCGCGACCTCTGGCCCGCCGCGCTGCCCGCGCGGGAAAAGGATTCCGCCAGCCGCTACTCGCGCGCGGAAAAACCAGAGTTCATCCTCGCGCTGCTAGACGACAAGGCGCGGCCCATCGCCACGCAGCCGCCGGGCGAGACGGGGCGCGATTGGAAGCGCCCGTTCGTCGCGTCCGAGATCGGCGAGGCGCTGCCGCATTGGGAGGCGGCGCTTTATTTGCAAAGGCCCGAGCAGGTCCGCGAATCAGCGCACGCGCTGCGGCGGACGCTCGTCTTTCTCATCGCCACGGCGCTCGGCGCGATCGCCTGCGGCGGCTGGCTGGTGGTCGCCGATGCGCGCCGCCAGCTCGCGCTCGCGCAGCAGAAGACGGACTTCGTTTCCAATGTCTCGCACGAGCTGAAGACGCCGCTGACTTCGATCCGCATGTTTGCCGAGCTGATGCAAACCGGGAACGGCAGCAGCGCGGCCAAGCATCCGCAGTATCTCCGCATCATCATGGTCGAGGCCGAGCGGCTCACGCGGCTGATCAACAACGTGCTCGATTTCGCCGGGCTGGAGCGGAAGCAGAAACGCTTCGAAAAAAAGCCGCTCGATCTGCACGCGGTCATCGAGCGCACTTGGGAGGGGCACGAGCTGCACTTGCAGGAGAGCGGCTTCACCACGCGCTGGGAGGCCGCGCCCGCGCCGTATCCGGTCATCGGCGATGAAGACGCGCTCGCGCAAATCCTCGTCAACCTCCTTTCCAACGCCGAGAAATACGCTGGCGAGCGCAAGGACGTGGAACTGCACGGCTACCTCGACGGCGCGCACGTCTGCGTGAGCGTGCTCGACCGCGGCTGCGGCGTGCATAACGGCGAGGAGCGGAAGATTTTCGAGGCCTTCTACCGCGCGCACGATTCGCTCTCCAGCGGCATCCAGGGCAGCGGCCTCGGCCTCACCCTCGCGCAGCGCCTCGCGCACGAGCACGGCGGCGAGATCACCTACCAGCCGCGCGACGGCGGGGGGAGCAACTTTACTCTCCGCCTCCCGCTCGCGCAGCATCCGCAGACCGTATGAAAAAACACATCCTCGTCGTGGAAGACGACGCCCACATCCGGCTCGGCCTTTGCGAAGCTCTCCGCGGCGAAAGCTACGAAGTCAGCGAGTGCGGCGATGGCAAACAGGCGCTGCCCATTTTCAATCAGCGCAAGCCCGACCTCGTCATCCTCGACATCATGCTGCCCGGCAAAAGCGGGTACGATCTCTGCCGCGAAATCCGCGCGGCGAAAAACCGCACGCCCATCCTCATGCTCTCGGCCAAAGGCCAGGAGATCGACAAAGTCGTGGGCCTCGAACTCGGCGCGGACGATTACGTGACCAAGCCCTTCAGCCTGCGCGAACTGCTCGCCCGCGTGCATGCGCTCCTGCGCCGCGCCGCGCCCGGCGGCGGCGCGACCGACCTGCCCGCCGAGATCGCCTTTGGCAATGTGCGCGTCGATTGCAAAGCCCTGCGCGGCACGCGCGGCAAAGAAGCCATCTAACTCACCCCGCGCGAACTCCGCGTCCTCGCCCTGCTTTTCCGCGAGCGCGGGAACGCGGTCTCGCGCGACACCAACCTCGGCGAAGTCTGGGGCATCGAATACTACGGCACCACCCGCACCCTCGATCAGCTCATCGTCAAGCTGCGGCAGAAGATCGAGGACAAGCCCGGCGAGCCGAAACATCTGCTGACCGTCCACAGCCTTGGTTACCGTCTTGAGGGGTGAAAAAACCTGCCGTCATTGTGAACGCATGGGGCGTAACCGAAGGGCGGCGGGCTGCGTCTTCCGCGGGAAATGCCTTCCCTTTTTCCACCCGCCGCCGTGCCACTGACCGGCCCCGCTTTGCCATGAGCGCGCTCGCCCCGGCGTGGCCTGCATTGCCATTCGCCGCCGACGCGCTAGAAACGCCGGCGATGGCCGACTTCGCCCCGCCCGCCGATGAAGACCTCGTCGCCGCCACGCTCGGGGGCGATGAGGATGCGTTTGCAGAACTGGTGCGGCGGCATAAGCGGCGCGTGTTCGGGACGGCGGCACGGTTTGCGCGAGACGACCATCAGCTCGACGACATCGCGCAGGATGTTTTTGTGCGGGCGTTCCGGCATCTGGGGAAGTTTCGCGGCGATGCGCCGTTCGAGCACTGGCTGGCGCGGATCACGGTTTCAGCATGCTACGATTTTTTGAGAAAGGAGCGGCGCATCCGCGAGCAGGTGTCGCTGGACGCGCATGATTTCGACCTGCGCGATGTGAACATCGACACGGCGCTGGCGGCGGGCGGCGCGCGGGAGCTGCTGGAGTTCGCGATGCGGCGGCTGACGGCGGAGGAGCGGCTCATCATCACGCTCGCCGAGCTGGAGGAGCGGCCGATGCGGGAAATTGCCACGCTGACCGGGTGGAGCGAGAGCAATGTGAAAGTGCGGGCTTTCCGCGCGCGGCAGAATTTGAAAAAAATCCTGGAGGCCAGCCATGAACGATAACTCCGAAGAAAAACTGAGCGCCCTTTTCGCCGCGGCCCGCGCCGATGAGCGCGACACCTCGCGGGCGGAGTTCGGCTTTCAGACGCGGCTCGCCGCGCGGCTGCGCGAGGAAAGCGGCGGCTCGCTTGCGGCTTGGGCGTGGAAGCTGTGCCCGTTTTTCGCCGCGCTCGCGCTGGCGGTGTCGTGGTGGGGCCATGTGAATCTGCGCGCGGCGGCGGCGACGGAGGTGCTGACGGAGGCGACGCAGCCGGATGCGGAGCAGGTGCTCTTTGCCTACATGACGGGAGAGGGCCAATGAAGCGCCTGCTGCGGATTCTCGGGGTGCTGTTGATTTTCATTTTCGGGATGATCGTGGGTGGCGCGGGCGCGAGCGCGGGCGCGGCGCAAAAGATCCGGGAAAAGATTCGCGAGGTGCTGACCGGCGGACCGGAGGCGGTGGTGAAGGAGGTCGTGAAGCGGCTCGACGAGGAACTGAAGTTGGACGCGGAGCAAAAGCGGCTGCTGCAAAACATCGCCGACGAGACGCACATCCGGCTGCGGCAGAGCCGGGCGAAAATCCAGCCGGAGATGGATCGCACGCTCGGTGAGGCGGAAAGAAAGGTGCGGGCGATTTTGTATCCGAACCAGATCGAGAAATTCGACAAGCTGCTGCACAAGGGCGGGGACAAGTGGAAGGCGAAGGAGGGCGGGACGGCGGCGACACCGGAGCCGTCCGCGCCGGAACCGGCGAAAGAGCCGTGACGTGGCGGGCCGCGGCGGCTACATCACCGCGCCATGTCGAAGACCTTTTCATGGTTCGTCTATGCGCTGACCGCGGCGTTCTTCGCGTGCTTTTTCGTATGGCCCATCGGCACGGTGCTGGGCGGCGCGTTCTTCGATGCGGACCGGCGTTTCACGTTTGATTTCGTGGGCGAGGTTTTTCGCAACCGCATCTATCTCGAAGGGCTGCGCAACGCGTTCCTGCTCGCGGTCGGCAGCACGGTGGCGGCGCTGGCCATCGCGCTGCCCCTGGCGTTTGTCGCGGACCGGTTTGAGTTTCCGGGGAAGAAGTTGCTCTCGGGCGCGATCCTCGTGCCGATGATTCTGCCGCCGTTTGTCGGGGCCATCGGCATCCGGCAGATGCTCGGGCAGTACGGCGCGCTCAATGCGCTGCTCGTGAAATTCGGCGTGCTCGGCGCGGGCGAAACCATCGACTGGCTGGGCAGCGGGCGGATGTCGGGCGTGGTCGCGCTGAACGCGCTGCACCTTTATCCGATCCTGTTTTTGAACCTCACCGCCGCGCTCGCAAATCTCGATCCGGCGATGGAGGAGGCGGCGGAAAACCTCGGCTGCACGGGCTTCCGGCGGTTTCGGCGCATCACGCTGCCGCTCATCATGCCGGGGCTTTTCGCGGGCGGCACCATCGTCTTCATCTTCGCTTTCACCGAGCTGGGCGTGCCGCTGGTTTTCGATCTCACGCGCGTTACGCCGGTGCAGATTTTCTACGGGATCAAAGAAATCGCCGGCAACCCGTTCCCCTTCGCCCTCGTGGTCGTGATGCTCGCCAGCACCGCGCTGCTCTACGCCGCGAGCAAGCTCGCCTTTGGCAACGCCAGCACCGCCATGTCCTCGAAAGCCACCACCCTCGGCGGCGCGCGCACGCCCGGCGCGGCGCAGCAATGGGCGTGCGCGCTCGGTTTCGCCGGCGTCACCGCACTCGCGCTGCTGCCGCACCTCGGGGTGATTTTCGTGTCGTTCGCGGGCGACTGGTATCGATCGGTGCTGCCCGAAAGCTGGACGCTGGCGCATTATCAGGCCGCGCTCAGCCACGGGCTGACCGTGCCTTCGATCATCAACAGCGTGAAATACGCCGCCTGCTCCACGCTCTTCGACGTGGTGCTCGGCGTGGCCATCGCCTACGTCATCGTCCGCACCACGCTGCCGGGCCGCGCGCTGCTCGATGCGCTGGCCATGCTGCCCCTCGCCGTCCCCGGCCTCGTCCTCGCCTTCGGCTACATCTCCATGACCCAGGACGGCCGAGCCTTCGCCTGGCTGAATCCGTCCAAGGACCCCACGCTCCTGCTCATCATCGCCTACTCCGTGCGCCGCCTGCCCTACGTCATGCGCGCCACCGTGGCCGGCCTCCAGCAGACCAGCGTGACCCTCGAGGAAGCCGCGCAAAACCTCGGCTGCCCCCCGCTCCGTGCCCTGCGCCGCATCACCTTCCCGCTCATCACCGCGAATGTCCTTGCCGGCGGTCTGCTCGCCTTTTCCTTCGCCATGCTGGAGGTCTCGGACTCCCTCATCCTCGCGCAAAGGCAGCAGCACTTCCCCATCACCAAAGCCATCTACGAACTCTTCCAACTCATGGGCGAAGGCCGCTTCGTCGCCTCAGCCCTCGGCGTCTGGGCCATGGTCTTCCTCGGCCTCACCATCTTCACCACCAGCCGGATTCTCGGGAAAAAGTTGGGAGCGCTTTTCCGCGTGTAGTCCTACGTGCCCGAGGGGAAATCCTCACGCGCTCCGGCGGCGGTGGGCGGCAAGCAGGAGCGCGCCGAGGCCGAGTAGCGCGACGCCGGCTGGTTTGGCCGTGGCGGCGGGCACCACCATCATGTTATACATGGCGTTTGGGCTGGTGAGGGGGGAAGGCGCCGAGCGGGTTGCCGCTAAAGGTCGAAGTGCTTGACTACGGTGCTGATGGCGGAGGTCCCGAAGAGGCTGGTCTTATCGGGCGCTAGGCCGATGCCGCCAGAGCGACCGGTCAAGCCCGTGTCGAAGTCGCCGAGCACCGTCCCAGTCGTCGGGATGTGCTTGACCACATGATTGTCGTATCCGCTGACCCTCAGCGTGCCGTCCACTGGGTTCATCACCGGATCGCCGGGCACGAAAGTGAGGCCGATATTGCCGAGCCAAGTGCCGCCCGCGCTCACCCGCGCGATGTTGAGACTGGCCGCTGGCTCATTCGCCCCGAAGCTCAACAGCGCATCAACGGAAGCGCGCAGCTCATTGCAGCGCCAGGAAGGCGAGCATGCGGCCGGTTTGGCCCTGCTCGACGCGGTAAGAGTAGTAGCGATCTACGTTCCCGCCGGTGCAGGTGCCGGGGTCGAAGATTTGGCGGACGCCGGCGGCGCGAGCTTGGGCGCGGATGAGGGCGGCGAAGTCCACTTCGTACAGCGGCGGGCGGATGCACGGGCTGAGTTGCACAATGAGGTCAGCGGGTTCGCAGCCGAAGTGGGCGCGCATTTTTTCCACGGCAACGGCGGTGATGCCGAGGTCGCTGCCTTTGCGCCCGGAGTGCAGGAGCGCGAGGACGCGACGCACGGGGTCGGCGAGCCAGACGGCGCAGCAGTCGGCGACTTGGATGCCAAGGCAGACCGCAGGGCAGGCGGTGATGAGACCATCGGTGCCGGGCACGGGCGCGGCGGTGTTTTCATCGACGATGGCGACGGCGCAGCCATGGACTTGCTCGGCGGTGACGTAGTGGCTTTCCGCCAGCCCGAGCCCGGCGCGCGCGGCGGCGTGGAACGTGTCGAGGCGCTGGACGGCGGTGGCGCGATCGGTTTTTACCTCGAGCCCCGGGATGCGCGTGGTGAAACCGTGGGCGATCCCCGGCAGCGCGGCGAGGGCGGGGAAAGTTTCGACGGGCGGCACAGGCTAGTGCGCCTTTTTCACGGCCTCGGCTTTGGGCGAGCGGCGCTCAGTAAGCGGGTCTTTGAAGGTCTCGCTGTAGATGGTGTCCGTGGCGGTCACGCGGTCGAATTCGGCGAGCTCTTTGTTGTAGGCGGCGCGGCTTTGGATCTCGGTGGTGCGGGACTTGGTGAGGGCCACGCGGGCGTCGAGCACGTCGAGCTGGGTGCCGGCGCCGGCGGAGAAGCGCTCGTTGGAAAGGCGCAGGGCTTCTAGGGCCTGCTCGACGTTTTTCTGCTGGCTGCGGATGGTTTCGCGGGCGGCCTGGAGGTTGGCGTAGGACTGCTGGACTTCGAGTTCCACTTTCAGCACGGAGTCGTCGTAGTTGATCTTCGAGGACTCGAGTTGGGCGCGCGCCTGCTGCACGCGGCCAGCGGTTTCGAGGCCGTCGAAAATATTCCACGAGCCGGTGACGCCGTAGAACCAGCCGTCCACGACTTTGTCGAGTTCGTTGGTCAGCCGGCTGTTGCGAAACTCGTAACCCGCGCTGGCATCGACGCGCGGCTTGTAGCCGGCGAGGGCGACTTTGATCTGCTCTTTGGCGATGAGGATCTGCTGGCGCTGCACTTTGAGAAAGGCGCGCTTTTCCCGTGCGAGCTGGAGCGCGTTGAGCAGGCCGAGCGGACGCTCGATGATTTGAAATTCGCCGATGCAGTTGAAGGTCGGCTTGCCATTCGGGCCGGGCTCGAGGCCGAGGGTTTTGGCGAGCTGGAGCTGGGCGATGAGGTAGCTGTTCTTGGCGCGGATGAGGTCAGGGCGGGCATTCGACAGCTCGACCTCGGCGCGGAGGATGTTGAAACGCGGGACGGTGCCGGCGTCGAAACGGTTCTGCTGGTCCTTGAGCTGGTCGCCGAGGAGCTGGACGGATTCCTCCTGCACGGTGATGAGCGCGCGGTTGAGCAGCACGTCGTAAAACTGCGAGCGCGTTTGCGCGACAATCCGGTCCACGGTGTCGCGGAGCTGGTAGTAGCTGCTGTCGCCGGTGAATCTGGCGATGTTAATGGCGGCGCGCACCTGGCCGCCGGCGTAGAGTACCTGCTTGGCGGTGATACTTACGTTCCAGGATTTGTCGCCGATGCCGGAGCCGGACTGGCTGAAATTCGTAGTGGACGCGGGAAGGGCGGTTTCCGAGGTGCTCACCAGCGTGCCGTCCGCGGTGGTTACCGTGGTGGTCGCGGGGGCGGGCTTCGATGAACTGCCACCGCGCCCGCTGTTTTCGAGCAGACGCTGATCCTGGTAGTTGAACACGCCGGTCACGCCCAGATGCGGCAGCGCCTGCGCACGGACCTCAACGATGTGCCCGCGGGTGCGCTCAATTTCCTGGATTTGCTTGAGAATTTCCGGGTTTTGCACAAGCGCCATCTGCACGGCGCGATCGAGGGTGAGGTCGCCGGCGAGGACATGCACGGCCCCTGTCCCCTCTCCTGCGAATGAGCTGGGAAGCAAGGCGGAAAGCGCGCCGGTGAGCAGGGCGAGGAAGGAAAGGGGTCGGATCATTTCTGGCAGTAGGTGAAGATTTTCTCGTAGATTTGCAACCAGGTCTTTTGCTCGTGCGGGTCGAGGGCGCCCATCATTTTGAGGAGATTTGCGACCATGTCGTCCCGCACTTCACCCACGAGCGCCAGGCCGGACGCGGTGATCTGGACGAGAATTTTCCGGCGGTCCTCCTGGCCGTGGGCGCGGCGGACGTGGCCCAGTTTTTCCAGCCGGTCCACGAGGCCGGTGGAGGCGGCGGTGGTGTGGCCCATGCGCTGCGCGACCTCGGACATACTGAGTTCCTTTTGCTCGCGCAAAAAGCCGAGCAGGAAGTACTGGGGAAAGGAGACGTTGCCGCGGGCGAGCTCCTTGGAAAGTTTCAGCATGAAACAGCGCTGGAGGACGGTGAAAATATCGGCCAGGCGCTGGGCGTCGGCTCGCAGTTTGGGGGTTTCGCGCAGGGGAGCCATAAGGTTAATGGCGTTTATCATAAGGGCATCGAACCATCCGTCAACCGGCCAAAAGGTGTGCCGCGAGCTTGTCAGCCCGGCCCCCGCCGCCCTAGCCTCGGCACCTATGCACGTTGACTTGCTCCGCACTGTTTCGATTCTCCGCACGCTTTCCGACGATGAACTGCGTGCCTTTTGCGACCTGCTGACGGCCCGCGATGTCGCGCCGCGCGAGCGCATCATCGAGGAAGGCACGGAGGTGCATACGCTCTACATCGTGTGCTCGGGAGTGGTGCATATCCGGCGGCTGGCGCAGAAGCGCGAGATGCTGCTCGGGCGACTCGGGGTGGGCGGATTTTTTGGCGAGATCAATCTTTTCGACCCGGGCGTGGCCACGGCCAGCATTTACGCGATGAAGCCAACCAAGCTGGCTTTTGTGGATTACGCGACGCTGCGCACCTTTATGGCCGAGCACCCCGCCACGGGCTACAAGATCGTCTCCGCCATGATGACGGAAATGGCCCGCCGCTTCCGCCTGACCAGCGCGCGGCTGGTGAATACGGCCTACTGGAAAAGCGCCGAAGCCGCGCTGCCGCACAACTCGTAGCGCGGCCGCTCACGGTGGCTGCTGGAAAACCTGGTCGCCGACGTGCGGCGCACCTTTCACCACATCGGCGATGGCAAAGGGCCGGCGGCGGATCTCGCCCGCCTTCAACTCGCCGGTGTCGCCGCTGGCCGCGCGGGTCTTCAGCATGGCGCCGGGCAGCGGGCTGGGGCTCATGCCGCTGTCGATCAGGGCGAAATGCCCGTCCTCGTTGACGAGCCGAATCGTGCCGACGAGCAGCGGCTTGGCGGAGGTGTCGCGGGCCGTTTTTTTTGGACGCGGTCGGAGCAGTGCGCAACCGGCGAGATGCGTGACGAGAAGCAGGGCGAAAAGGCGGGGAATTAACCTGGGAATCATGGCCGGGAATATAATCGCGGCAGCGCCAGACTGGCGAGAATTTGACACTCGCGTAGGCTTTCACGTCACCGCACCGCCCCCGGGGGGGACTGGGCTCAGCGGCGCTTTTCCTCCGCACCCGCCGCGACCAAGACCGCCCGGACGGAGAGGAGCATTACCCGGGTCAGCAGGATGAATGAGCCGACGAAAAGAAGCAGGGCAGAAAGAATGGGGAGGAACATGGCTGAAAAATTAGCAAACCCGATGCCAGCACCGCAGGGCATGCTACACGAAGCGCAGCGGCTCGCGGGTTTCGGCGATGAAGCCGTGCCTGGCGAGCAGTTCGCGGAATTTCTCGATGCCCGCTTTTTCGCGCGGGCCGAGGCCGAAGCGGATGTGCTGCGTGAGGTAGCGCTCGCTGAGCGCGGGTGCGTGGGCGTCGGCGCGGACGATTTCGGGGATGCGCGCGGTGCCGTATTCTTTGAGTTCCCGGAGTTCCGCGGCAACGGCGGGCGCGTCTGGCAGATCGGCGCGGAGCAGCCAGGGCGCATAGACAAACGGGAGGCCGGTGCGGAGCTGCCACTCCTCGCCAAGGTCCAGAAGCTGATGGACGCCGGCGTCGCGTTCGCGGAAGTCGATGGCCTGATTCCCGATGAGCAGCAGCGCATCGGCTTCCGCGGGATAGGCGGGCAATTCGAGCAGGCGCGGACGGAGGCCGTGGTATTCGGCGAGCAGCACCTGGAGCAAATGGATGGACGTGAGCGAGGCAGGATCGAGCGCGATGCTGCGGACGGCGGCGAGCGGGCCGCGGTGCGCGAGGAAGACGCTGAAGACCGGCCCGTCGCTGGCGATGGCGACGCCGTCGGCGAGCAGATAGCGCGGGTGGCGCAGGACCTCGAAAGTGGGCACGAGCGCCACGTCGAGCGCGCCGCTGGCAAGGTCGCGGGCGAGGCCGGAGGGATGGTCGAAGACGACCGGGCCAGCGTAACCGTGGATGAGGGGCCGGGCGTTGAGATACTGCACACAGCCGACGCGGAGCGCGGAGAGCGCGGGGTAGCGGGTCACGCGACGGCGAGTTCCGTGGCGGGTGCGGGCAAGTGCCAGGTGGGAGCGATGCGGCGATACCAAGTATCTCGCTGCATCGGTTCGCGACCGGCTTCGCGGATGGCCTTTTCGAGCGTGGCGCAACTCTGCTGCTGCGGAGTGGTCGCGCCGGCCATATGAAAGATTTTTTCCTCCATGATCGTCCCGTGCAGATCGTCCACGCCGTAATTCAGCGCCTGCTGCGCGAGCGGCAGGCCGAGGCTTACCCAGTAGGCGGTGATGTGGTCAAAGTTATCGAGATAGATGCGGGCCACGGCGAGGTTCTTGAGTTCCTCAAAGGCGGTGACGTGGCGGATGTTTTGCAGCACGCCGGGCCGCGCGCCAGCGGCTTCAAAAGCAAAGGGGATGAAGCCGGTAAAGCCGCCCGTTTCATCCTGCCAGGTGCGCAGGCGGCGCAGGTGATCCACGCGCTGGCCGATGGTCTCGATGTGGCCGTACAGCATCGTCGCCGTGCTCCGCATGCCCATCTCATGCCACGTCCGATGCACCTCCCACCACTCGTCGGCGCTCTCCTTGCCGCGGCAGATTTGGTCGCGGATTTCCTGGTCGAAAATCTCCGCGCCTCCACCGGTGATCGCGCACAGCCCGGCCTCGCGCAGCATTTCCAACGTCTCGCGGATTGGCTTTTTGAAGATGCGAAAAGCGAGGTGCCTGATCTCCACGGCGGTGAAGGCTTTGACGAAAAAGTTCGCGTCCAGCGCGCGCAGGCGGCTCAGGAGTTCGAGATACCACTCCCCGTTCAAACTCGGGTGCAGCCCGCCGACCATGTGGATCTCGGTGATGCCCAGTTTCAACCCCGCGCGCGCCTTTTCCACGATCTCGTCGATGCTCATCTCAAACGCGTGCGCCTCCCGCTTCTTCGCGCCAAACGCGCAGAATTGGCACGAGAGGAGGCAGTGGTTCGCGTAGTTGATGTACTGATTGTGGATATAGGTCGCCACGTTCCCGTTCTTCCGCTCGCGCAGGACGTTGGCGATGGCGCCGATGCCGTTCAAATCGTTCGAGCCGTAGAGCTGGACGGCGTCGGCGTCGGTGATCCGCTGGCCCGCCACGACGCGGTCGAGGATCGGGCGGAGGTCGGGTGCGATGAGCTTGGAGATCATGGATGAGGCAATGTCGGAGCTAGGAGTATTTTACGCGGTAAGGTCAACGCAAGGCGCCTTTAAGTCGCGACATTTCCCTCGCTATCAAGCGTTCTCCCAATAAACTCGCCGCCGCTGTTCATTTCCGATCCGCTCGTCGTGGAGCAAAATACGCCCGAGCTCTGGACCGGCAGTTTCAGCCAGCCATTCCGAACCGTGAACAAACTCCTCCTCCCCGCCCTCGTGCCAGCGCTTTGCGGCCTCCTCCTCGCCGCAGCCACGCTTCATGCCGATCCCAGCATTCCATACCAAGGCCGCGTCACAGTCTCAGGGACTAACTTCGACGGCCCCGGGCAATTCAAATTTGCGCTCATCGATGGGCTCAAAGTCTTCGTTCAAGCCACCGCGAGCGCCACCGTCAGCGGGGGCATGGTGACCGCGATCACGGTGACGAACGCTGGCGCCGGGTACTCGTCCGCTCCCAGCGTAACATTCTCCGGCGGCAGCGGATCGGGCGCGGCCGCGACGGCGACCGAGAATGACGGCGAGATCACCGTCACGCTTGCCGGTGGCGGCAGCGGTTATACGGCTGCGCCGACGGTGACGATTTCGGCGCCGCCGCAGCCGCTCCCAGTCACTTACTGGAGCAACGACAGCACCAGCGTCGCGGGCGGCCCACCCACGGGCCACGTAGCTCTCGCGGTGAACAAAGGCCTTTTTTCCGTCCATCTCGGACGCAGCAACGGGATGGACGCAATCCCCGTCTCCGCGATCCACGCGGCGGCGCAGGAAGGCGGAGCCTACCTGCGCGTTTGGTTCAGCGACGGTTTGAACGGTTTCCAACTGCTCACGCCCGACCAGTTCATCGCTCCCTCCGTTTACCTCGCGTCCGACATCCGGCTCAACGGCATCACCACGCTTGACGGGCCTTTGCAGACTGCGGGTGGAAATGCTCGCGGAGCCGCGGCCATGGATTTTCAGTTGCAACGCAATTTACCCACCCAAGTGGCCAGCGGTGACCGCAGTTTCATCGGCGGAGGCAGTAACAACACCGCGAGCGGCGCTTCGAGCTTCGCCGCCGGCTCGGACGCCAGCGCTCTGCACGCCTCCTCTTTCGTGTGGAACAACGGGGGCAACGCGGCGTTTGCTTCGACCGGAGAAAATCAGTTTCTGATCAGAGCCATTGGCGGGGTCGGGATTGGCACGAACACCCCGGAGCCCGGGAGCCTGCTGACAGTCAGCGGCCATACCAAGATCATCGGCAACCTGGTCACCGACGGACTCACCAGCGGCAGCTTGGTCACCGGTGGCATCACCGCCACCGCCATCGGTGGAACTCAAGGTGCATTCAGCGGCAATCTCTTGGTCACCGGCAATGTCGTCGCCAACTCTTTTGTCACTACCAGCGACCGCCAAATGAAGGAAAGCTTTGCCGCGGTCGATGGCCGCGAGATTCTGGCGCAGGTTGCGGCAATGCCGATCCAGCGTTGGAATTTCAAGCAGGACGCGGCTACCCGGCACATCGGCCCGATGGCGCAGGATTTTTATGCCGCGTTCCGCGTGGGCCCTGATGACCGGCACATCGCCACTGTGGATGCCGACGGTGTGGCGCTCGCCGCCATCCAAGGCCTGCACGAGATCGTCCGCGAAAAAGAGGCTGAGATCGGCGCGATGAAAAAGCAGCTCGCACTTATGCAGCAGCAGATCGAGGCCCTGCAAAAAAAACCCGCCAGCATCACGGGAAACCCTCAGCCGTGAGCCGCGCCAAATTTACAGCCGCCACACTCGCGCTCTGCGGCGTTTTCACCAACGCCCACGCCGGTTCACGCGGCAGCGCCAACTACGCCATCGTCACTGAGAGCTTCGACGCCGGGGGCGGCAAATCGACCAGCGCGCTCTATTCCGCGGATGCGAGCATCGGCACCGTGACCGGCATCTCCACGGCGGCCGCACCCGCGGCCACGGCAAGGCACGGCTACATCGGACAGCTTTACGAAATCACCGGCCTCGCGCTCACCGCCGTGGCGCTCAACGTTAACGAAGGCACGACCGACCAGCTAGCCGCCTGGCAGGCGCTCGATGACGCCACCTTCCTCGCCGTCCCCACCGCCAGCGTGGCGTGGAGTATAGCCAGCGGCCCGCTCACCAGCCTCAGTGTTAGCGGCCTAGCGACTGCAGGCACCGTTTTCCAAGACACCGCCGCCATCGCGCAGGGCATCTACCTCGGCAGCACCGGCGCGCTCGCGCTGACGGTGAAGAACGTGAATCTCGACGACTATGGGACGTATGCGGCAGATGGAATCGATGACGCGTGGCAGAACCAATACTTCGGCCTCAACAATCCGAACGCCGGCCCGGCGGTGGATTTTGACGGCACGGGCCAGACGAACCTTTTCAAATACGTCGCCGGGCTCGACCCGCTCGACCCGGACTCGCGCTTCACCCTGACCATCGCACCCGTCGCCGGACAGCCGGGGCAGACCAACGTCATCTTTGCCCCGCGCCTGACCGACCGCATTTACACCGTGGCTTTCAAGACCGACCTAGACGCGACGACGTGGACGCCAGTCGCGGGCGCCCCCTTCACCGACGCCGGCTCGCAGCGCACGGTGACCGACCCGGCGGCGACGGGCGCGAAGAGGTTCTACCACGTCGAGATCACCAAGCCGTAGCGGGTGGGAGAAGAGGACGGCCACTAGCGCCAAAGGCGCGCAGACAATTCAGCCAAGGGCAACGCCCTGGGTGCGAGAGAAAAAAAGGCCCAGTCCTGAAAGGGCGGAACAAAGGATGTGCCGCCCTTTCCGGGCTGAGTCGTGATCGAATTAACTTTCCCAAGGCGTTGCCCAGGGCTGGCTTGGTTGCGCATCTTTGGTGCTCGATTCCATATCACACAAAATTGCATGCACGGCTTTGGATGCCGCGCGCTGGCGGGGGATTATTCGGCTTCCGCCCGGCGGGCCTGCGGCCTAAACGAAGGCCATGCGCCCCGTCTATTGTCACCCGGTTCTGCCAACGCCCTTCCGGCGGTGATGAACTTGTCGCCTTCCGCTGAGACTTCCGCCACGGCAGGCGGGCGGGCGCTGGTGGTTTCGCTGCACGATGTCTCGCCGCGCACGCAGGCGGACTGCGCCACGATCCTCGCGGAATTGGCGGCGCTCGGCGTGCCGCGCTGCTCGCTGCTGGTCATCCCGGATCATCATCGGCGCGGGCATTTTCTCGCGGACGCGGAGTGTGCGGCGTGGCTGCGAGCCCAGGCCGCCGCGGGGCATGAGCTGGTGATGCACGGCTACCATCATCAGCGTGCGCGCCGCACGGGTGAAAGCGTGGGGGCAAAGCTGACGACGCGGCTGTACACGGCGGATGAAGGTGAGTTTTACGACCTTCGCCACGATGAGGCGGCGGCGCTGGTGGCAAAGGCGCGCGGGGAGTTCCAGCAGCTCGGCGTTGAGCCGGCGGGGTTCATCGCTCCGGCGTGGCTGCTGAGCGCGGACGCGGAAGCCGCGTTGAGGGAGCTGGGATGCGAGTACACGACGCGGCTGGGGAGCGTCGTCGATTTGAAAAGCGGGCGTGTTTTCAAATCGCAGTCGCTCGTCTGGAGTGTCCGCAGCGTCTGGCGGCGGCGGGTGAGCCGCGCGTGGAATGTGGCGCTCTTCCGCGCACTCGCGGCGAATCCCCTGCTCCGCATTTCCATCCATCCCGTCGATCTCCGGCACCCGCAGATCTGGCGGCAAATCCGCGGCCTCGTCACGCGCGCCCTTGCCGACCGCGAGCCGCTGACCTATCACGCATGGCTCACGCGCGAGCGTGCCTTTTGAAAGCCGACCTCCACCTTCACTCCCGTTTCAGCGAACGCGCGCCGGAATGGCTGTTCCGCCGCGCGGGGCTGCCGGACAGCTACTCGGAGCCGCGCGCGCTGTACGAAGGACTGCGCGCGCGCGGGATGGATTTGGTGACGATCACGGATCACAACCGCATCGACGGCTGCCTCGAGATCGCGGCGCGGCCGGGCGTGTTTCTCAGCGAGCAGGTGAGCACGCGTTTTCCGGACGACCGCTGCGACGTGCAGGTGCTCGTGTGGGGCATCACCGAGGCGCAGCACCGCGATTTGCAGACGGCGCGGGAGAGCATTTTCGATCTGCAAAAATATCTCGCCGCCGAGCACCTCACGCATGCGGTGGCGCATCCGCTCTACCGCGTGGACGACCGGCTGAGCCTCGCGCATCTCGAAAAGCTGGTGTTGCTGTTCAAGTACTTCGAGGGGCTGAACGGGCATCGCGACGCACTGCTGAGCGCGGTCGCGCGGGAGGTGCTGGGCGGGCTGACGCGGGAGAAGATCGACGAGCTGGCGAACCGGCACGGCCTCGCGCCGACGCACGCGGAGCCGTGGCGGAAGATTTTCACCGCGGGCTCGGACGATCACGGCGGCATGTTTCCCGCGTCCGCTTTCACGGAAACGGAGGGCGGAAAAACGGTCGCGGATTTTCTCGCCGCAATCCGCGAAGGCCGGTGCGCGCTGCGCGGCGCGGGCGGCACGCCGCTGGCGCTGTCGCACAGCCTCTACAACAATCTGCGGCAGTTCATCGGCGGAAAATTTGCGGGCGCGAAGAGCTCGAGCTTTGTCGGGAAGGCGTTCTCGCGGTTCATGGAGGGCGAAGATCCGACGGAGTTTTCGTGGACGGACAAGCTGGGGTTCATCGCGGAGGGCATCGCGAGCGGGAAGATTTTCGAGCTGGCGAAACCGGCGAACGCGTCGCTGTGGAAACAGTTCGCGGGCACGCTCAGCGGCGGGGCGGTGAAGAAGCTGCTGGCGCGGGAGACCGAGGGCATCGTGGAGCCAGAGCGGCGCGCGTTTGTGATCGCGAACTTTTTCATCAACCAGCTCGCGTTCCGCTTTTTCACGATCTTCATCCGGCAGCTCACGGACGGGAACATCATCGAGGCGATCCGCGAGATCAGCGTGCTGGTGCCGGTGCTCGCGCCGCTCGCGCCGTACTTCTACGCGTTTCGCAGCCAGGCGCCGGACCGCCCGTGGCTGGCGGACATCGCGCGCGCTTTCACCGGCGAGCTCCCGCCGGTGCTGCAAAACCGCAAGCGCGCGTGGTTTACCGACACGCTGGAGGACGTAAACGGCGTGGCCAACACGATCCGCAAACTCACCGCTGCGACCATCGCGGAAGGCGGCGACCTCACCGTGGTCACGTCGCGCTCGACGATCACGATCACGGGCATCCCGATCAAAAACTTCGCGCCGATCGGCGAATTCGAGCTGCCCGAGTACGAGCTGCAGAAGCTCAGCTTCCCGCCGATTTTGCAGATGATAGATTTCATCCAGCGCGAAGGTTTCACCGAGCTGATCATCTCCACGCCCGGCCCCATCGGCATCACCGCGCTGCTCGCGGCGAAGACGCTCGGCCTGCGCACGAGCGGCATCTACCACACGGATTTCCCGCAGTACGTGCGCATCCTCACCGACGACAATTTCCTCGAAACGCTGACGTGGAATTACATGAAGTGGTTCTACGACCAGCTCGATCTGCTCTACGTGAACAGCGAAGGCTACCGCCGCGCCTGGGCCGACCGCGGCATCCCCGCCGAGCGCATCAAAATCCTCCCGCGCGGACTGGATGCCGCGCTCTTTCATCCCTCGCGCCGCGACCCCGCTTTTTGGAAAAAATACGGCATCGCACCCGGCGCGACCGTCCTGCTCTACGTTGGGCGGGTGTCAAAGGAGAAGGACTTGGACATCATCGTAAGCGCGTGGCGGCGGCTCGGGGTGAATGGTGGATCGTCGATGGTGGATAGTACGGAGCCACCATCCACCATCCACCATTCACCATCCCCGCTCGCCCTCGCCTTCGTCGGCGACGGCCCGTACTTGAAAGAACTCCGCGCCCTGCTGCCCGCCGCCGCTTTCACCGGCTACCTCGCCGGCCTCGAACTCGCGCAGGCATTCGCCAGCTCCGACGTGTTTCTTTTCCCCAGCACCACCGACACTTTCGGCAACGTGATCCTCGAAGCACTCGCCAGCGGTGTGCCCTGCGTGGTGTCGGATCAAGGCGGGCCGAAAGACCTGATCGTGCATGGCACCACGGGCTTCATCACGCGGTCGCTGGATGTTGCGGACTTCGCGCAGCACGTCGGAAAAATCACGCACGACCCGGCGCTGCGGCAGGCCATGGGAATCGCGGCGCACCGTGCCGTGCAGGATCGCGATTGGGCGGAGGCCGGGCGGCAGTTTTGGGCGATGCCAGGCGAGTGAGGCGATGCTGCTTCCCCAGCTTGCGTGATGCGTTAGCTTGGTCGCTGTGGCTCTCATTCCGCCAGAAACCATCGACCAGATCATCTCCGCGAATGATATCGTGGAGGTGGTCAGCGGCTACTTTCCGCTGAAGCGGTCAGGGCCGGTGTACAAGGCGCTGTGCCCTTTTCACCAGGAGCGGACGCCGTCGTTTTCGGTGAATCCGCAGCGGCAGATTTTCAAGTGCTTTGGCTGCGGCGCGGGCGGGAGCGTGATCCGGTTTGTGATGACGTACGAGAATCTGGATTTCGTGGCGGCGGCGAAGAAACTGGCGGAGCGCGGGGGGATCAAGCTCGTGGAATCGGAGTTGAGCGCAGAGGACACGGCGCGGTTTTCCATGCGCCGCCGGCTGCTGGCGCTGCACGCGGAGGCGGCGGAGTTTTTTCACGCGCAGCTCTTGAAAAAGCCGTCGGCGCAGATTGCGCGGGACTATTTGAAAGGACGCGGCATCGGCGCGGAGGTCGCGAAATCGTGGAAGCTCGGCTATGCACCGGATGCGTGGGATGCAATCCGGGACTTCGGGCACGGAGCCGGGTTTTCAGACGAGGAACTGATCGCGAGCGGGCTGGCAAAATTGCGCGACGAGGAAAATCCGCGCGGTGAATTCTACGACCGCTTCCGCGGGCGCGTGATGTTTCCGATCTGCAACGACAACGGCGAGGTCATCGCTTTCAGCGGACGCGTGCTGGAGTCGGATGCGAAGGCGGCGAAGTATGTGAACTCGCCGGAGACGATGCTTTTCACGAAGGGCGCGGTGCTGTTCGGGCTGCACAAATCGAAGCGCGCGGTGATCGACAAACGCTCGGCGATTGTCTGCGAGGGGCAGCTCGATCTGATCACGGCGTTTGAGAGTGGGGTGCAGAATGTGATCGCGCCGCAGGGCACGGCGTTCACCGAGAAGCAGGCGCGAATTTTGAAGCGGTTTCTGCCGGACGGCGAGGTGGTGCTGTGCTTCGATGCGGATGCGGCGGGTGAAAAGGCGGCGGAGCGCTCGCTGGCCTCGCTGCTCGCGGAGAACCTGCTGGTGCGAGTGGCCGAAATGCCACCGGGCGAAGATCCGGACTCGATGATCCGCGGCAAGGGCGCAGCGGCGTTCATCGAACGCATCGCGGCGGCGAAGGATTTCTTCGACTTCCAGCTCGACCGGCTCGCGCGGCAGCCGGACTTTTCCACGCCCCGCGGGAAGATGCAGGCGGCGCGGAAGATGGCGGAATCAATCGGCCTGCTCAGCGACGCCGTGCTGCGGGAGACGGTGATGAACAAGGTGAGCATGCGGCTGGAAATCTCGATGCAGGAATTCGCGAAGCTGCTCAAGCTCCGCTCGGCCAAGCCGCTCGAAGACACAGCAGCGCCAGAGGCCAGTGCCCCCGAACGAGTGATGCTCGAACCCACTGCCCGCCTGCTCGCCCTCGCAGCGCTGCACGACGCGGCGGCGCGGACGTGGATTCTGGGAGAGCCGTGGCAGCGCGTGTTTGGCGACGACCCGGACGCCGCCCTGCTTGTGAAAATCCTCGCCACCGACCTCCAGCCGGGCAATCAGGCATCGATCCACGCCTTTCTCACCACCCTCGACGCCGCCGGGGAAGCCATCGTCTCCGGCCTGCTCAGCGAACCGCCGCCGGCGCATCCCGTAGCGGTGGCGCATGACTGTTGGCGCGACTTGGAGCGGCGCCAAACCAGCCGGCGCATCGAGGCGATTCAGGCCCGGATGAGGACTCCGAACCTCCATTTTTCAGAGGTCTTTAAACTCCAGAAAGAAATCCTTGACCTGCAAAAACGACTAATTGATGTTGCGCGGCCTTTGTCCCCGCCCCTTTGAATGCCAGTGCATTCCCAGCGGCGGGGACAATGGTCTTTAGCCGTCTTTTTCCACCTGCCCGGGTATGTCCAAAAAAATCAAGAAAGCCTCCTCCAAAACCTCGAAAGTCGGCGCGAAAAAGTCCAAGCCGGACCTGAAAAAGAAAGCCGCGAAGCCCGCGAAACCGGCGGTCAAGAAAAAGGACAAGGCGAAGAAACCGAAGCCCGCGAAGAAAGCCAAGGCTCCGAAGGTGGCAAAGGTGCGCAAAGCCAAGCCCGTCAAAACGGCGTCGGTTAATAAAGAAACGACCGCGCAATCCACGAATGGCAAGGTGCCGGCGAAGTCCCCGAGCACTTCGCATCAGGAAATAAAGCCGAAACCGGAGAAAGTGGGCAAGTCCAGCAAGGCCGCCAAGAACGAGCGGGCGATCCTCCCCGCACCCACGGCGATCAGCGTGATTGACCAGCCGGATGTTCAGGAAAAGCTCCGCGAACTCATCAAACTCGCCAAGGAGCAGGGCTATCTCACTTTTGACGACCTCAATGAGGCGCTGCCCGACAACGTTAATGATCCGGACGAGATGGAGACGATCATGGGGCGGTTGCGCAGCATGGAGATCGAGATTATCGAGGCGTCGGATGTGGATCGTTTTAAGGACGGGAAGAAGACCGAGGATGCGGAAGAGGAAGAGGAAAAACCCGAGGCCAAACTCGACATTCTCGATGATCCGGTGCGGATGTATCTCAAACAGATGGGCCAGGTGCCGTTGCTCACCCGCGAGCAGGAGGTGGAGATTTCCAAACGCATCGAGGACGCCGAGATCAACGTCCAGAAATATATCAACCATTTCGGCTTCAGCGCGCGCGCCTACCTCGATCTGGCGGCGAAACTGCAGGAAGGGCGGGAGCGTTTCGACCGCGTAATCCTCGACAAGAAAATCGAGAGCCGCGAACGCTACATGAAGCACCTGCCGAAGCTCTGCCACCAGCTCGACCAGACGATGGCGAGCTGCGCGAACACCTATCGGAACTACGTGGCCCACGGTGGCAAAAACCACGAGACGAAGTCCTACCTCGACTTTAAAAAGGCGCACGACGGCATTCAGCGCATTTACCCGAAGTTTTTCTTCAAACAGAAAGTCACCGAGGAATTCGTGCATCTCGCCGACGAAGCGCACCGGCTGATCACGCAGTGGTCTGGCGAACTCCACAAGCCGAAGAAAGACAAAGCGCTGAAAGGCCAGCGCCCGAACCCCGCAACTACCATCGACTACGCGGCCAAGCTCAAGGAACAGCAGATGCGGATGTGGATGAGCCAGGAGGAATTTGCGGCAGAGTATTCGGAGTTGAAGGTCTGGCTGAAAAAGGCACTCAAGGCCAAGACCGAGATGGTCGAGGCCAACCTGCGGTTGGTGATTTCCATCGCAAAAAAATACACGAACCGCGGCCTCTCGTTCCTTGACCTCATCCAGGAAGGCAACATGGGCCTGATGAAAGCGGTCGAGAAATTCGAGTACCGCCGCGGCTATAAGTTCTCTACCTACGCGACGTGGTGGATTCGCCAGGCGATCACCCGCTCCATTGCGGACCAGGCGCGCACCATCCGCATCCCGGTCCACATGATCGAGACGATCAACAAGCTCATGCGCGTGCAAAAACAGCTCGTACAGGACTACGGCCGCGAGCCCACGCCCGAGGAGGTCGCCGACGAAATCCAGCTTCCCGTCGAGCGCGTGCGCGCCGTTTTGAAAATGGCGCAGCAGCCCATTTCGCTCCAGTCGCCGGTCGGCGAAAGCGACGACACCAGCTTCGGCGATTTCATCGAAGACAAGAGCGCGGAAAACCCCAGCGACATGACCGCGATCGTGCTGTTGAAAGAAAAGATCAAGGATGTGCTCGAGTCGCTCACCGAGCGCGAGCGGCAGGTGCTCGAACAGCGCTTCGGGCTCGTCGATGGCTACAGCCGCACGCTCGAGGAAGTGGGCCGGCAGTTCAAAGTCACCCGCGAGCGCATCCGCCAGATCGAAGCCAAGGCACTGCGGAAAATGCGTCACCCGACGCGTATCCGGCAGCTGGAAGGCTTCCTTGAAGCCCACGAAACATAGCCGGGCACGAGCCCAGGGCCGACAGGCGGACAAAGTCCGCAACTTTCGCGCGACAGTTGTGGTTAATCGCTCAGCCAATGAACACCGACGAACATGACGATCTCTGGCACCTGCTTGGCAATGCCAAGGCGCCTAAAGTTTCCGCATTTTTTTCCCGGAACGTCCTCCGCGCGATTCGCGACGCGGCGCCGGAAAAAAGCGGCATTTCAGAATGGTTACGACGCCGATGGAAGCTCACTACAGCCGGTGCGTGCGCGTTGCTAGCCGCGGCGTTTGGCCTCCTCCAGCGAACCGAGCAGCGGGATTCTACAGCTATGCTTCTCGCGGAAGAAGTATCGCAAAGCACAGACTATCAGGTAATCAGCAACCTCGATGAGCTTCTAGCTTCCGAGGCAAGTTCGGTATGGCTGGAAAAATGAGACGGTCTCTCCCGGCTCTTATATTGCTGGCGGCAGCGCTCCCCGTAGCCCCGGCGCAGACGCCGTCGGAAGCACCATCCTCCCCTCCCCCGAAGCGGCCCGGCTGGTTCGGCGGCGGACGTGGTGAGATGCGCCGTCCGGACGGCGGCGGGCCGGACGCGGAGAAGTTTGAAAACGTCCGCAAAGCCGTCGAGGCGCTCACGCCTGAGCAGCGGAAACGGTTCCAGGAAAATTTCCTGCGCTGGAGCAACCTGTCGCCCGAGGAAAAGAAGTCGCTGGCGGATCGTGAAATCTTTCGCCGTAAAAGGGTAGCCGAAGAAATCGACGCCGCGCTCCATGACGCCGGACTCGAACTCGACGCGCAACGCCGAGAGCTTTTCGCCCGGCGCTACGGCGAGGAGCGGCACCGGATCGAAGAGCAACTGCACAAGGAGCTGGATGAAAAGCGGCAGCCGCTCCTCAAGGAAGTCGTGGCAAAGCTGAAGACCGAATTTTCCGCTTCCGCACCCGCCGCGGCGACTGAGGCGGTGGGCAGGCCGGGCAAGCCTGCCCCCCAGCCCTGAAAGCTAGCGCGCGGCTTTCACCCGTCTTTTCGCGTGTCTAGCGCGCGGCCTTTGCTACCGTCTGCGCCCACATGCCGAGCCCAGCCGCACCCTTGACCATCGCCGGACGCGAATTCCGGTCGCGCCTGCTCCTCGGCACGGGGAAATTTTCGTCCAACACCGCTATGACCGGTGCGCTCGACGCCAGCGGGTGCCAGATCGTGACCGTCGCCCTGCGCCGCGCCGATCTCTCGGGCACGGGCGACCCGTTTGCCAACATCCTCGATTTCATTGACCCGGAAAAATACCTGCTGCTGCCCAACACCCGCGGTGCGATGAACGCCGAGGAAGCCGTGCGCCTCGCACGGCTCGCCGCCGCCGCCGGTCTGCCGAAATGGGTGAAGCTCGAAATCCATCCCGACCCGCGCTACCTGCTGCCCGACCCGATCGAGACTTTGAAAGCCGCGGAGATTCTCGTGCGCGAGGGCTTCACCGTCCTGCCCTACATCAACGCTGACCCCGTGCTCGCGAAACGTCTGCAGGACGTGGGCACCGCGACGGTCATGCCGCTCGGCTCGCCCATCGGCAGCAACCGCGGCCTCGAGACGCGCGCGCAGCTCGCCATCATCATCGAGCAGGCCACCGTCCCCGTGATCGTCGATGCCGGTATCGGCGCGCCGAGCCAGGCCGCCGAGGCGCTGGAGATGGGCGCGGACGCCGTCCTCGTGAACACCGCCATCGCCATCGCCGCCGATCCCGCGCGCATGGCCCGCGCTTTCAAAGCCGCCGTCGAAGCCGGCCGCGACGCGTATGAGATCGGCCTCGCCGAGCGCCTCGACGCTGCCTCCGCCACCAGCCCGCTCGCTGCCTTCCTCCAACACATCTGACGCCCATGCCGCTCCTCGAAGTCAAAAATCTCCGCACTTGGTTCCCCGTCACCGGCGGTGTGCTGCGCCGGCATGTCGATGATGTGAAAGCGGTCGATGACGTGAGTTTCACCATCGAGGCTGGCACGACAGTCGGACTGGTGGGCGAAAGCGGGAGCGGCAAATCGACGATTGGGAAGACCATCCTCAAGCTCGTGCCGGCGACGAGCGGGCAAATCCTTTTCGACAGGCGTGACATCCTGCCGATGGGGGAAAGCGAATTCCGCCCGCTGCGGCGCGAGGTGCAGATGATTTTCCAAGATCCGTTCGGCTCGCTGAACCCGCGGCACACCATTTTCCAAATCGTCGGCGAGGCGCTCGAAATCCACTTCCCCGCGATGAACCGCAGCGAGCGCCGCGACCGCGTGAACGAGCTGATGAAGCAGGTCGGGCTCAAACCGGAGATGATGGAGCGCTATCCGCACGAGTTCAGCGGCGGGCAGCGGCAGCGCATCGGCATCGCGCGGGCGCTGGCGGTGAA
>JANPHJ010000181.1:0-5633 GCA_031424395.1 Chthoniobacter sp. | reverse complement strand
CCGATGACCGTGGTGAACGTCCCCACGGTCATCGGCATCACCATTTACATCGGGAAAAAAACGCACAGCGAGATCTCGGAATTCGGCACGCACCGGGCGCTGTGGCGGATTTAGGAGTGTTGAGAGTTGAGGGTTGAGTGTTGAGTGGCGGCATGACGACTGACGACGCTGCGCCCAAAATCACGCCCCCCGATCCCGCCTTGCCGGGCATCGACCAGCTCACCGAGATCGTGGCCAAACTGCGCGGCCCCGGCGGGTGTCCGTGGGATCGCGAGCAGACGCATGCCACGCTGCGTGCGGGGCTGCTGGAGGAGGCGCACGAGGTCGTGGCGGCGATTGATAATCGCGACGACGCGAACCTCCGCGAAGAACTCGGCGACCTGCTGCTCCAGTCCGTCTTTCACGCGCAGCTCGCGGCGGAGGAGGGGCGCTTCACTTTCGATGACGTGGCGCGCGAAATCGCGACGAAGCTCGTGCGGCGGCATCCGCACGTTTTCGCCGCGGATCACTGCGCCGACAGCGCCGCCGTGCTCCAGCGGTGGGAGGAAATAAAGCGCGCGGAAAAAGGCGGTGCGCCCGCGAGCGCGCTGGACGGAATTTCCGCCGGGATGCCCGCGCTGATGCTCGCGCAGAAGACGCAGAAAAAAGCCGCGCGCCTCGGCTTCGACTGGCCGGACGCCGCGCCAGTCTTTGACAAGCTGCACGAGGAAATCTCCGAAATCCGCGCCGCCCTCGCCGCGCCGAAAACCCCCACGGACGACATCGAGGACGAACTCGGCGACCTGCTTTTCACCGTCGTGAATCTCGCCCGAAAACTGCACCTCGACGCCGAGACGGCGCTCCACCGCGGCACGCGGAAATTTGCCGCCCGCTTCCGCGCCGTCGAGCAGCTCGCCGCGGCGCGCGGGGTGGCTTTGGAAAAACTCGCGCTCGCCGAACTCGACGCGCTGTGGGACGAGGTGAAGCGCGTGGCGGCGGAGCCGCCTGGAAAGAAAACGCCGTCATTCTGAACGGAGCGCCACGTGGGCGAAGGCGGGGCGGCGCGGAGTGAAGAATCGCTGAAAGTAACGGGCGGAGGCGGCGGGGACGGACGGGCGCGTGTTCTCACCAGACCGCCTCCGCCCGCGCGCTGTCTCGCGGACTCGGCTCTTCACTCCATTCCGTTCAGAATGACGGGATGTATTTTCTGCGCTGCGACACTCGATGCGTGAATGAGTGCGCGTCCTACGCGAGATCGAAGAGCAGCGCCTCCGCTGGTTCGGAGGCATGGAGCGTGACGGCGCTTTCACTTTCCACCGCCGCGCCGTCGCCGGCGTCGAGGGCGTGCCCATTCAGCGTGAGTCCGCCGCGCATGACTTGCAGCCACGCGGCGCGCCCGGGCGCAAGGGCGTGGGTGACTGCCGCGGCGGCGGGGAGTTTCACCAGAAAGAGCCGCGCGTCCTGATGAATGGCCGCGGAACTTTCGCGCCCGTCCGGCGAGGCGAGCAGCGTGAGCGCGTCCGCGTTTCCTGGCACGGGCGACCACTCCGCATAGCGCGGCGCGTGGCCGCGGCGGTCGGGGAGGAGCCAGATTTGCAGGAGATGCACGGGCTCGGCGGGCGCGGGGTTGAACTCGCTGTGGGTGATGCCCGTGCCCGCGCTCATGGCCTGGAGCTGGCCGGGCGTGATCTCGCGCCCGTGGCCCATGCTGTCTTTGTGCGCGAGCCGGCCGGCGAGGATGTAGGTGAGGATTTCCATGTCGCGATGCGGATGCGTGCCAAAGCCCATGCCGGGCGCGACGCGATCCTCGTTGATGACCCGCAGCGCTCGGAAACCCATGTGCGCCGGGTCGTGGTAGTCGGCAAACGAGAAGCTGTGAAACGTCTCGAGCCAGCCGTGGTCGGCGTGCCCGCGGGCGGCGGAAGGGCGAAGGGTAATCATGGCGGTGGCGGCAAGATTCACCGCTCGTCAGCGAAATGCCAACGCGCTATCCGTTTGCTCCCATCCGCTGAGCCTTATGAAAAAACTGTTCTCTTCTTTTACGGAAATGAAGGCCGGCGTGCTGGCGCTGCTTCTTGCGAGTGCGGGCTGGGCCGCGGACGCCGATCCGCTGGCGGCGGAGGAGCGGGCGGGGATGACGGCGAAGTGGCGGGAGCAAATCGCCGCGAGCGATGCCGCGGTGGCGAAGGATGCGGGTGCGGTGCGCGCCTACTCGGAGCGGGGCGACGCACATTTGTTTCTCGGGGAGTTTGCGGCGGCTGTGGTGGATTTCGAGAAGATGATTGCGCTCGATCCGGCGCAGGACGCGCCGCACTGGCGGCTGGGCATCGCGTATTTTTTCGCGGGCCATTTTGCCAAGTCGGCGCGGCAGTTTGAGAAATACCACGCCTACGACGGACGCGACCGGGAGAACGGGATTTGGAAATTTCTCGCGCAGGCGAAAGGCGAGGGGATTGAGAAAGCACGCGCCGGGATGCTTGCCTACACGCGCTTCGACCGGGAGCCGTTCCCGTCGCTCTACGAAATGTTCGCGGGCACAAAAACGGCGGATGAAGTCTTCGCGGAGATTGGAAAAAAGGAGCTGTCGAAGGACGAGAGCGTGATGTTTTTCGCGAACTACTACGGGGGGCTCGACGAGGAACTGCGCGGCCATCGTGCACGAGCGCTGGAGCTTTTGGGCAAGGCGGTCGCGAGTCCGCTCGGTCGAAGCGCGCCCAGCTACATGTGGCAGGTCGCGCGGCTGCACTGGGAGCGACTCCGCGCGGAAAAGTAGGCTACGCTTCCAGCCGCACATCGCGGCTCAGCATGCGGTCGCCGTCGAACTCGAACCACGCACGGAACCTTTGGCCGGCCAGCAGCAGCGGCAGCCAGTGCCGGTCGTCGGCCCACATCTCGTCGTAGGGAATCGCGCCGGTTTCAAACCACAGCGGCGTCGCCTCGTCCGTCTCGATCAGCTCACCGGAGAAGTCGCGCGCGAGAAAGACCACGCAGTGCAGGCTGTAGCCGTCGGCGAACTGAAAGTGCAGCACGCCACTTTCCTCAATCTCCAGCGGGGTGACGCCGATCTCCTCCTGCACCTCCCGAATGGCCGCGACCAGCGCCGTCTCGCCGGGCTCCAGCTTCCCGCCGGGGCCGTTGATCTTGCCCGCGCCGAGCCCGCGCTTTTTGCGGATGAGCAGGATGCGCCCGTCTTTGACGATGAAGCAAAGATTCGCGCGCTCGCGGGGCTGCCAGGTGGACCAGTTCATCAATGACGAATGACGGATGACGAATGTCGAAGGAAGTCCGAATGACGAATTCGCGCGGGTCATTCGTGCTTGGTCATTGTTTCGTCATTCGGCATCCGTCATTCGTCATTCCCATGAACACCATTACTGCTCAACGCTTCGCTGCTCTCGCCGGTTTTCTCGCCGTCGCGCTCGGGGCCTTTGGGGCGCATGGTTTGAAAGCGGTGCTGGAGAAAAACGCGACGCTCGCGGTCTGGCAGACGGCGGCGCTTTACCATCTCGTGCATGCGGTCGTGCTGCTGGTGCTGGCGCAAAAGACGGCGGTGGCGCGAGTGCCGTTCGCGCTGTTCTGCGCGGGGATCGTGATCTTCAGCGGCAGCCTCTACGCGCTGGCGGTGACGAATGTGAAATGGCTCGGCGCGATCACCCCGCTCGGCGGGCTGTGCCTGCTCGCGGGCTGGCTGGCGCTGGCGTGGAAGCCGCGGCTGTAGGTCAGCGCGCTGTGCCCGCGGGTCGCCCGAGCGCGGCGCGGGCGGCGGACTTTTCCGCTTCGTCCTCCGCATCCGCGGCGGGCAGGGCGAGGATCGCGCGCCAGTCTTTCGCGGCGAGGTCGGGCTGGCCCATCGTCGTGTGCAGCCGCGCGAGTTCGGCGTGGTTGGCGATGCGCTGCGGGGCGAGTTCCGTCGCTTTGGTCAGGCAGCGCAGCGCCTCCTCATTGCTCGCGGGCGGCAGGCCGCCAAAAACGATTTTCGCCAGCACCTTGAGCACGCCGCTGACATTCGCCACGCCCGCGTGCCAGCGCCCGAGGACGTACCAGGCGAGGTCGTCCGTAGGATCGAGTTCGATGGATTTCGCCGCCTCGTCCTTGATGATCTTCGAGTATTCGAGCTTCGTTTTGTTGCCCACGAAATCGGTCAGCTTCCCGTAAGCAATGGCGCGGTTGAGATGGGCCTTGGCGTTCTTCGGATCGAGGTCGAGCGCGCGCTGCGCATAGTCGAGCGCCTGATGCGCGAGCTTTTCGGCGGCGGCCGGCGGCTGCGTTACGTCCACGAGGTCGGCATACTGCGCCGACAGGCGCACGAGCACCGCGGGATTGTTGGCGTCGAGCGCCTCCGCGGCTTGGAAGTCGGCGAGCGCCTCTTTGGTGCGGCCCTGCTTTTCCGCGGCGTCGCCGCGCCGGAGCAAAGCCGCGACTTTCGGCTCCTCCGCAAACGCGCGGAGGCTGAGCAGGAGAGCGATGGCGAGCAGGGGCCTCACACGAAAAAACCGGGCGGCGTCAGCTCGCGGGCGGGTCCAGCGGCACGCAGGCGCAGAAGAGATTGCGGTCGCCCCAGACGTTGTCGATACGGCCGACGGCGGGCCAGAATTTGTGGTCGCGCAGCCACGGTGCGGGATAGGCGGCCTGCTCGCGGGTGTAGGCGTGGAGCCATTCTCCGGTGATGACGGAGTGCGCGGTGTGCGGGGCGTTTTTGAGCAGGTTGTCCGTGGCGTCGGCGGTGCCGTTTTCCACGGCGGTCATCTCGGCGTGAATGGCGATGAGAGCGTCGCAGAAGCGGTCGAGTTCCGCTTTCGGCTCGCTCTCGGTGGGCTCGATCATGAGCGTGCCGGCGACCGGCCAGCTGAGCGTGGGGGCGTGAAAGCCGTAGTCCATGAGCCGTTTCGCCACGTCTTCGGCGGTCGTTTTGTGGAAGCCGCGGAGGTCGATGATGCACTCGTGGGCGACGAGGCCGTTCGCGCCTTTGAAGAGCACGGGGAAATACGGATCGATCCGGCGGGCCATGTAGTTGGCGTTGAGGATGGCGAAGCGCGTGGCGTCGGTCAGGCCGTCGCCGCCCATCATGCGGATGTACATCCACGGGATCGTGAGGATGCTCGCGCTGCTGAACGGCGCGGCGGAGATGGAACCGGTCTTTTCATCGGGGCCTTTGCGCTCGACGGCGGAGAGGAATTCCACGAGGTGCGCCGCGACGCCGATGGGGCCCATGCCGGGGCCGCCGCCGCCGTGCGGGATGCAAAAGGTTTTGTGCAGGTTGAGATGGCACACGTCCGCGCCGATGAAGCCGGGCGAGGTGAGGCCGACCTGCGCGTTCATGTTTGCGCCGTCCATGTAAACCTGCCCGCCGCGCGCGTGGATGATCTCGCAAATGTCCACGATCGTTTCCTCGAAAACGCCGTGCGTGCTGGGATACGTGACCATGAGCGCGGCGAGCTGATCCTTGTGCTGGTCAGCCTTCGCGGTCAGGTCGGCGAGGTCGATGTCGCCGTCGTCGAGGCAGCGCACGCCCACCACTTTCATCCCGGCCATGACCGCGCTGGCCGGGTTCGTGCCGTGCGCACTGCTCGGGATGAGGCAGATGTCGCGATGCCCTTCACCGCGCGACTCGTGGTATTTGCGGATGACGAGCAAGCCCGCGTATTCGCCCTGCG
>JANPHJ010000180.1:0-25826 GCA_031424395.1 Chthoniobacter sp. | reverse complement strand
CATCATCGCCCACGAGGGCGGTGCCGGTGCCGCGCCTGTCGTGGTGCGCGGGGGTCTCGGCGGGGGGCAGGTCGGCGGGGCCCTCGGCGCACGGAAGCAGGATTTTGAAGGTCGTGCCCCAGCCCGGCTCGCTGAAGACTTTGAGCGCGCCCTTGTGCCCGCGGATGATGCCGAGCACGGCGGCGAGTCCGAGTCCGCGGCCGGCGAATTTGGTGGTGAAAAAGGGATCGAAAATGCGGTTCTTCACCTCGGGCGGCATGCCGCCGCCATTGTCCGCGATCTCGAGAAAGACGTAGTCGCCCTCGGGCAGGTCGGGATTGGAAAAGGTGCCGGCGAGATAGGCGCGGTCGGCGCGGGTGAGGCCGGTGGTGAGGCTGATGAAGCCGCTTTTTTCACCCACCGCCTCGGAGGCGTTAATGACCAGGTTCATGACCACCTGGCGAAGCTGCGTGGCGTCGCCGAGCACCGCGGGCAGGTCTGCGGCGAGGCCGAATTTCAGCACCGCGCGCTTGCTGATCGAGACTTGAAGGAGCCGGGCGGTCTCCTCGATGAGCACATTGAGATCGAGCTTCTGCACGACGAAGCGGCCCTTGCCCGAATAGGCGAGCATCTGTCGGCAGAGGTCGGCGGCGCGTTTGGCGGCGGCCTCGATGTGTTCCAGAAAAGGCTGCACCGGCGAGCTGACGGGCAGGTCCATGCGGGCGAGGCTGGCATTGCCGAGCACGCCGCTGAGCAGATTGTTGAAATCGTGCGCGATGCCCCCGGCGAGCACGCCGAGACTTTCGAGCTTTTGCGATTCCTGGAGCTTGCGCTCAAGGGCCTGGCGTTCGAAGGCGGCCTTGCGCGCGGCCTGCTCGGTGACCGCGCGTTCGCTCACATCCTGCACCAGTGAGAGGATGGAGACGCTGTGCCCGGCGGAGTCGAGCAGCACGGAGTTTTGCCAGGCGCAATGCACCGTGCGGCCGCGTTTGGTGAGGTTGCGGTTGTGCAAGATGTTGCGCCGGTCCCGGCCGTCTATGAGCCGCTCGACGGTGAGGTTGACCTTGTCCGCGTCGTCGGGATGCACAAAGGGGAACTCGCTGAAGTGCCGGCCAACGACCTCCTCGGATGTCCAGCCGAAGATGCTTTCCGCCTGCCCGCCCCAGCGCGTGATGCGGAAGTCCGGCTCCCATTCCACGACCGCGAGCGGGGAATTTTCGATGTGATAAACCAGCCGGAGTTGCGCGTCCGCGAGCTGCGCGTCGGCCTGTTTCATGGCGGTGATGTCGCGGGCGATGCCGACGAGCCCGATAATCTGCCCGGCCTCGTCGCGCACCGGAAATTTCGAGGTGAGGAACCACCCCTTGCGTCCGTCCGGGGCGGCAAACGGCTCCTCGCGGCTGACGGTCGGCACGCCGGTCGCGATCACCTTCATGTCATCCGCGTGGTAGAGCGCGGCGAGCTCTTTTGCGCCGGGCAGCTCGAGGACGGTTTTGCCGATGCACGAGGGCACGTCGGGGCCAAACAGCGCGCGGTCGGCGGCATTGTGCAGGAGGTAGCGGCCTTCGCGGTCTTTGCAAAAAATCGGGTCGGGTACGGCGTCGATGAGCGTGCGGATGAGAAAGCGCTCGCCCGGCACGACCGGCTCATCCACCCGCGGGTGCGGGCCTTTGCCCGCCGGCACCGGACCGTCCACGAGCGGGGACTGGGCGAGGAGCAGGCCCCAGACATTGCCGGCGCTGTCGAGGAGCGGCAGGACGGTGGCGGAGCACGCGGCCTCGGTGCCGTCCTTGGTGACAAAGGCGTGGGTGCCGCTCCAGCGGCCCGCGCGCAGGACGGCGGCGCGGATGGACGGCCACAGCGCGGGCGCCTCCTCGGGGCGGTGGACAAAGGCGGGCGTCTGGCCCAGCGCCTCCGCGCGGCTCCAGCCAAACATCTGCTCCGCGCCCTCGTTCCAGTCTTTGATCGTGCCGTCAGGCGCGGTCACTACCATGGCGTCGCCGATGTGGTTGAAGACGAGCGCGCGGCGCAGCAGGGCGTCGAGGCGTTCGATGTCGAGATGGGCGTGGGGATGGAACTCGCTCAAGCGCGCCATCTTTGCCACCGCCCCTCGCCTTTGGCGAGCGCGACTCTCGCGGCCCCTTACGTGCGGATCTGCCCGTTGCCGCGCAGGACGTACTTGTAGGTCGTCAGCTCTTCCAGGGCCATGGGGCCGCGCGCGTGGAGCTTGTCGGTGCTGATGCCGATCTCGGCGCCGAAGCCGAACTCGCCGCCGTCGGTGAAACGCGTGGAGGCGTTCCAATAGACGGTCGCGCTATCGACCTCGCCGAGGAAACGCTCCGCGGCCGCGGCGTCGGCGGTGACGACGCCGTCGCTATGATGCGAGCCGTTTTCCTCGATGTGCGCGATGGCCTCGTCGAGCGAGTCCACGACTTTCACCGCGAGGATGAGGTCGAGAAACTCGGTGCGGAAATCCGCCTCGCCCGCCCGCACGATCCGCTCGGCGTGGGGCGTAGTGTGCTCGGCGTGGAGCATGGCGAAAGCGGGCTCGTCGCAGCGCAACTCGACGCCCTTGATGAGCAAGGCCCGGCCAGCCGTGGTGAGGAACTGCTCCGCCACTTCGCGATGCACGAGCACGGTCTCGATGGCGTTGCACACGCCGGGCCGCTGGCACTTCGCGTTGATGACGATGCTCTCCGCCATCGCGAGATCGGCGGCGCGATCCACGTACATGATGCAGATGCCGTCGTAGTGCTTGATGACCGGCATGCGGGCGTGGCGGACCACGGTTTCGATCAGCCCTTTGCCGCCGCGCGGCACGATGACGTCGAGCCATTTGTCCATCTCGCACAGGTGCCGCACGGCCTCGCGGTCGGTCACGGGGATGAGCAGCACGCTGTCCGCCGGCAGGCCCGCGCAGGCCGCCCCGCGGCTGAGCGCGGCGGCGATGGCCACGTTCGAGTGGATGGATTCGCTGCCGCCGCGGAGGATGGTGGCGTTGCCGGTTTTGGTGCAGAGCACGGCGGCGTCGCTGGTCACGTTCGGGCGCGATTCGTAGATGATGCCAACGACGCCGATAGGCACGCGCACTTTCTGGATGCGCAGGCCGTTGGGGCGCGTCCAATCGCGGATGATTTCGCCCACGGGATCGGGCAGCGCGGCGACTTCACGGATGCCACCGGCCATGGCGGCGAGCTTGTTCGGATCGAGAGCGAGGCGTTCGAGCATGGCGCCGGAAAGGCCCGCCGCTTTTGCTTTCTCCACGTCCTGCAAATTCGCCGCGAGAATCTCCGGCGCGGCGGCGACGACTTCATCCGCCATCGCCAGCAGCCCGCGGTCTTTCTGCTCCCGGCTCGTCCGCGCCAGCACGCGCGCGGCGGCGCGGGCGCGGCGGCCAAAATCCTCAATTTGCGTTTTCAAATCCGACATGCGCGCACCTTTCTACACCCGCCCGCCTTTGGCAATGAACCGCGTGCCGAGCGGCTTGCCCGCGACGATGCCGGGGATGCGCCCCGCCTTGCGCCCGCTGGCGATGTGCGTGGCGATGCCGGCCTCGACCGCGACCTTCACGGCCTGGAGTTTCGAGATCATCCCGCCTACGGAAAACTTCCCCATTTCCTCCCGCGCCAGCCGCGCCACGGCGGCGATGTCCGCGACCTCGCGGACGACCGCGCCGCTTTCATCGAGCAGTCCGTCCACGCTCGTGAGCAGGATGAGCAGATCCGCGCGGACGAGCACGGCGACCTCGGCGGAGAGCCGGTCGTTGTCGCCAAATTTGCCGAACTCATCGACCGCCACCGAGTCGTTTTCATTGATGATCGGCACCACCTGCTTTTGCGCGAAAAGCCGGCGCAGGGTGTTGTGCGCGTTGGTGTGGCCGAGGCGGCTGTCGAGGTCGCGGTAGGTGAGCAGGAGCTGCGCGACGACCAGCCCGTGCCGGGCAAACATGGCGCCGTAAAGCTGCATGAGCTTCGACTGGCCGATGGCCGCGCAGGCCTGCTTCGACGGCAGATCGTCGGGCCGCTCCTTCAGCCCCAGCGCGGCGAGCCCGGCGGCGACCGCGCCGCTCGACACGATCACGCACTCATGCCCGGCCTGCACCAGCCCGGCAACTTCCGCGGCGAGGCGCGCAAACTGGCGCTCCTCCAGCGCGGTGCCGTGCGCATTGGCGAGGATGCCGGAACCGAATTTAACGACAATGCGCATGAAAAATCACAGTTGCGATTCGAGCGGCGTCTGCACGGCCTGAACCGGCTTTTCGACCGGTGATTGTTTGGCCTGTTCGTCGCGGGTCACGCGGCGTGACCTGTCCCGATCGCGATGGAAGATGGCGGTCTGCTCGGCCGCAAACGAGGAGTTGAGGATGTCGAGGTTGGCCTCATCATTGAGGCGCATCGAACGGCTGTCGAAATTGGCCGAGCCGATGGAGACAAAGAGGCCGTCGGCGATGAGCAGTTTGCTGTGAATCATGGTGGGCTCGTATTCGTAGATTTCCACCCCGGCCTCCAGCAGGCGGGGCCAGCGTTTGCGCGAAGCGCGCCGCACCGCTTTCTGATCAATATGTTCTCCCGGAACAATGATCTGCACCTTCACTCCGCGCTGCGTGGCGGCGACCAGCGAGTCGATCAGCTCGCGATCTGGCACGAAATAAGGACTCTCGATTAGCAACGATTGGCGCGCTGAGGAAATGGCGAGCTGATACATGAGCGGCACCGCATAGCGCCCGTGGCGGGGGGCACCGTAGAAGAGCGCGGCATCCACGGGACCCGCGGGGGGGAGAGGTGGGAAGTAATCCGCTCCGGCCAGCAATTCGTGGTTTGTTTCGAGCCAGTTGGCGACAAAGGCGCCTTGCAGTTGCGCCACGGCGGGCCCTTCGACGCGGTAGTGGCAATCCCGCCAATGCTCGGGGGATTCCGCATTTCCAGCCCATGCATCGGCAATGCCCACGCCGCCGATAAAGCCCACCTTGCCATCGACGACCAGCAGCTTCCGATGGGTGCGGTTGTTGTAGCGGCGAAGGTCCGGCCAGAAGATGGGATGGAACCGCGCGATCTGGGCGCCGGCCGTTTGGAGCAGGGAGTCGTAGGTGCGCGATTTTTTTGCGCCGTGGGCGTCGAGGATGAGATGGACCTTTACCCCGGCGCGGGCGCGTTCGTCCAAAGCCTCCGCAAACGCGGCGGGCACTTCGCCTTTTTCATATACGAAGGTCTCGAAAGTGACCGTCTTTTTCGCGCTGCGAATGGCTTTCAACATGGCGGGGAAAATCTCCGCGCCATTGCGGAGCGTGGTGATGCGATTGCCGCCGCCAAACGGGCCGCCGAGGACGTTGCCCACGGTCTGCCGAAAGGCCGGACTGTGGACGGCGGGGGCGCCGGCGATGGGTTTGTTGAGCAGTGTCGAGGAGGCGCAGCCGGAAAGCGCAGTCGCGGCCAGAATGATAGGAATGGGATTGCAGGATGTGAAAGGCATAGGTGGAAAAAAGGCGCGCATTTTAGGAAGCGCCCCCGCCCGAACAAGGCGAAACCTGAGCGAACGGTGGCGCGAAGCAGGGGCAAATCACGCCGGCTGCTGGACAGGCGGGCAAGGGTGTGTGATTCCTGCCCGCATGAAATTAATTCTGTGCTGGTTATCATTGCTCGGTCTGGCGGGCTCCGTTGTGGCGGCCGGCAATCCCGCAACTCCCAGCGTTGATGAAACCGTTTCCTACCTCATCAAATATACCGCTGACTCAAAACTCACCTTCATTCGCAACGGGTCGGAGCACACGTCGGTGGAAGCGGCGGACTTGATGAAGCGAAAGTTTGACTACGCGAAAACGGCGATCCAGACGCCGGAGGACTTCATCCGCCTCGCGGCCACCAAGAGCCATCTTTCGGGCAAAGCGTATCTCGTCAAAATGCCGGACGGCAAGACGGTGCCGAGCGCGGATTGGTTGGGGGAGGCCTTAAAGGCATATCGGGTAGTGCGCCAAAAGTAGGAGGGCGCTGTCGGGAGGCGGGTGTCCCACACCACGATCCGCGGCCTGCGCGCCGTGCCTTGCCATCGCGCGGCCCTGGCCTGACAAACGCGGCGATGTATCAATATTTCTCCGAACTTGGGCGCACGGTGGCCGCCCGCTGGCAGGCGCGGAACTTTTCGCCCGCCGCCTTTCCCGAGCTCGCGCAGGCCGCGCTGGAGGAGCGCCCGCCCGCGGAGCACATCGACCTCGCCGCGCTGATGCGCGACTTTTTGCTCGACGACGGGCAGCCCGCGCAGTCGCTCTCCGGCTTCGGCCAGCCCGAGCTGGTGGTCTATGACGACCCGCGATTTTACATCCAGCTCCTGTGCTGGCTGGAGGGCACCACGGACATTCATCAGCACATGTTTTCCGGCGCCTTTCATGTCCTCGCCGGGTCGAGCCTGCACTCGCAGTTCGCCTTTGAAAACGCGGAGACCGTCTCCGCGCATCTGCGCGTGGGCACGCTGCGGATGACGCACACCGAGCTGCTGGCGACGGGCCGCACCGTGCCAATCATCGCCGGGCGCGGGCACATCCACGCGCTGTTCCATCTCGATACGCCGTCGCTCACCGTGGTCGTGCGCACGCACACCGATCAGGGCACCGGCCCGCAATTCACCTATCTCCCGCCGCATCTGGCCGTGGACCCCACGCCCCACGACGCGCTCACCCTGCGGCGCAAGCAGCTCCTCGATGTGCTGGAACAAACCGGCGACGCCAGCTACGCCGCGCTTGTCCGCGAGATGCTCGGCCGCCTCGATTTCGAGCGCGGTTTTTTCATTTTGCAAAATGCCCTCGGCTGCCTGCGGAGCCGCGGCGAGTGGGCGGAGACGTGGGCGGTCTTCCGGGAGAAACACGGGGCGCTGGCGGACTATGTCGCGCCGACGCTGGAGGAGATCGTGCGGCGCGACGGGCTGACCGCCCTGCGCAGCTCGGTCACGGACGCGGAGCACCGCTTTTTCCTCGCGCTGCTGCTCAATGTGCCGGGCCGCGCGGAGCTGCTCGAGATGGTCGCGCAGCGTTTTCCCGGCATGCCGGCGGAGACCATCCTGCGCTGGGCCGGCGAGCTGGCCGAAAGCTCCGAGTCGGGGACGTGGCTGCTCGACGCGGAATTTCCCGGCGAACCCCCCGAGGTGGTGCTGGCGGCGCTGCGGCACCTGCTCGGCGCGGGCGCGGCCACGCTTTCCGCGCGCCAGCTCAAGACCCTGCGCACCGGGTTCGCCGGATCGAGTCTCCGCGCGCTGCTGACGTAGCGCGTCGGCCCGCGCAACTCGCGCCCAGTGGAGCCGTCCAGTTCAGCCGAAGATGCGGCGCAGATATTCGCGGCTTTGGGTGGCGATGGCTTCGGGACCTTCGTCGAATTTGAAAACCTCGACGGAGATGATGCCGTCGTAGTGCGCGTCGCGCAGGGCGGCGGCGATGGGCGCGAAGTCGATGTCGCCAAAGCCGGGGCCTTTGAGGTTGGCGTCGTTGGCGTGGAAGTAGGCGAAGCGGCCGGCGCTTTCGCGGATGATCTGCGGGATCGGCTTCTCCTCCGAGCACATGGCTTTGACATCAAGAATGATAGACATCGCGGGGCTGGCGAACTGTTCCGCGAAGCGGATGCCCTCGGCGGCGGTGTTGACGAAATTCGTTTCGCTCGGCGCCAGCGGCTCGAAGCAGATGACCACGCCGCGATCTTCCGCGCGCTGCACCGATTCGCGAAAGGTTTCCGCCGCCCACGCCCACGCCTGCTCGCAGGTGGTGCCGGCCTCCACGTTCCGCTGCTTCGGCGAGCCGACGATGATGCGCGTGCCGCCGAGGTCGGCGCAGCAATCCACCAGCTCCGTGAAATAGCGCGCGCTGCGGCGGCGCGTCTCGGTGTCGGACGAATTGAGAATCATGCCGTCGGCCTGCACGAGCACCCAATGCAGCCCGGCGATGCCGATGCTCGCGCGGGCGGCCATTTCGCGAATCTCCGTGCGCTGCGCCGCGGAGATTTCGGTTACGTATTTCGCGATGGTGAAAGGCGCGAGCTCCACGAGGTCGTAGCCCGCGCGAGCGGCGTAGGCAAAGGTGTCGGGGAGGGTCCAGCCCTGGAAGATTTCGTTGCAGATGCCGAATTGCATGGCGCGAAGATGCGCGGGTGCGGACGCGCTTTGAAGCGGAATCGGCCGCAGTCGCGGAGCACGGGTTTCTAACCCGTGCGGCCCGCGGGAATCCTTCCCGCCGAAGGGAACAGCGGTACGGAATACCGCTGGCTGCACGGATTGAAAATCCGTGCTCCGCTCAGTGCCTTACGCGCGCAGTTTCACCAGCAGGTCGCCGGCTTCAGCAGAGTCGCCGACCGCGACGAGCAGCTCGGCGACGACGCCGTCCTGCTGCGCGTAAATGGTGGTCTGCATTTTCATCGCTTCGAGGGTCACGAGCTTGTCGCCTTTCGCCACTTTGCTGCCGACGCTGACGGAGAGCGCGGTGATCATGCCGGGGATGGGCGCGCCGAGCTGGAGCGGGTCGGCGGCGTCGGCTTTCACGCGCGACTTGGTTTTTGCGGCGACGGACTTGTCCGCGATCACGGACTCGCGGGGCATGCCGTTGAGCTCGTAGTTGACGATGCGGCGGCCTTCGTTGTCGGGGGTGCCGACGTTGATGAGCTTGATGAAAAGCACCTTGCCCTCCTCGATGGACACGCTGATTTCCTCGCCTGGTTTCAGCCCGTAGAAAAACGCCGGCGTGGGCATGGCGCTCACGTCGCTGAACTCGCGCTGAAATTTCGCGAAGTCCGCGAAGACGCCCGGATACATGAGATGCGAGTAGAGGTCGTCTTCGCTCGGCTCGCGTTTCGTCTTCGCGGCGACCTCGGCTTTCGTCTCGCGCAGCTTCACCGGCGCGGGTTTCACGCGCTTGGGTTTGGTGGTGCCGAGGACGGCCTTCACCACGTCTGCGGGCCAGCCGCCCATGGGCTCGCCGAGGCCACCGCTGAGCATGTCGAGCACACTCTCGGGCCAGCTCGTGCCGGGTGGGAGATTGACCACGTCGGCGGGCTTGATCCCTTTGGTGAAAAGGAAGAGCGCCATGTCGCCAACCACCTTGCTCGACGGCGTGACTTTCACGATGTCGCCGAAAAGGTCGTTCACCTCGCGGTAAGTCCGCGCGATCTCCGGCCAGCGCGCGCCGAGGCCCATCGCGGCGGCCTGCTCTTTGAGATTCGTGTACTGCCCGCCGGGCATTTCGTGGAGATAGACTTCGGCGCTGCCGGCCTTGGGCGCGGTGTCGAAGGGAGCGTAGAAAGCGCGCACCTGCTCCCAGTAGTCCGAGAACTCATTGAGCGTGCCGAGGTCAAGCGCCGTGTCGCGCGGGGTGTGCTGGAGCGCGGCGACGATGGAGTTGAGATTCGGCTGCGAGGTCGAGCCGCTCATCGAGGCGATGGCGAGATCGACCACATCGCAACCCGCGTCCGCCGCGCGCAGGATCGAGCCGGCGTTGATGCCGCTCGTGTCGTGGGTGTGAAAGTGGACGGGTATGCCGATGGCGTCTTTCAGCGCCTTCACTAATGCGCTGGCGGCATAAGGCCGACACAGCCCGGCCATGTCTTTGATTGCGAGGAAATGCGCGCCCATCTTCTCCAGCTCCTTAGCCATGCCGACGTAGTACTTCAGCGAATACTTCGCGCGTGCCGGATCGAGGATGTCGCCGGTGTAGCAGATCGCCGCCTCGCAGATGCCGTGCGTGCTTTGCACCGCCTCCATCGCGGCCTTCATGTTGCCGAGGTCGTTGAGCGAATCGAAGACGCGGAAAATATCCATGCCACTCTCGGCGGCGTGCTTCACGAAACCGGCGACGACATTCGCCGGGTAGCTCGTGTAGCCGACGGCGTTCGCGCCGCGCAGGAGCATCTGGAAGCAGATATTCGGCACGCGTTCGCGCAGCGTGCGGAGGCGCTGCCACGGGTCTTCGTTGAGAAAGCGCATCGCGGTGTCGAAGGTCGCGCCGCCCCACATTTCCAGCGAGAAAAGCTCCGGCGTGCGCCGCGCCACGGCGCCCGCGATGGCCGCCATGTCGGCGGTGCGGACGCGGGTGGCCATGAGCGACTGGTGGGCGTCGCGAAAGGTCGTGTCGGTGACGAGCAGGCGCTTCTGCATGAGCGTCCATTCCGCGAATTTCTTCGGCCCGAGTTCGAGCAAAAGCTGGCGCGTGCCGGGCGGCGGCGTCTGCTTGCGATCCCAGTGCGGGAGCGGCGCGGGCGTGAGCGCGGTGGCGGGCTTGTAGCCCTTGGCGTGCGGGTTGCCGTTGACGATGACGTTGCCGAGAAAGCCGAGCAGCTTCGTTGCGCGGTCGCGGCGCGGCTTGAATTCGAAGAGCTGCGGCGACGTGTCGATCATCGTCGTCGTCGCCACGCCGGTGCGGAAGATCGGGAAGTGGATGACGTTTTCCAGGAACGGAATGTTCGTCTTCACCCCGCGGATGCGGAACTCGCGCAGCGCGCGATCCATGCGGTCCAGCGCCATCTCGAAGGTCTGGCCGCTCGCCGTGATCTTCACGAGCAGTGAGTCGTAAAACGGCGTGATGACCGCGCCCGCGTCGCCCATGCCCGCGTCGAGCCGGATGCCGAAACCTTCCGCCGGGCGGAACGTGAGAATCTTCCCGTAGTTCGGCGTGAACTTGTTCTCCGGGTCTTCCGTCGTCACGCGGCATTGCACCGCGAAGCCCATGCGCGGCACCGCATCCTGCGCGGGCAGCGCCAACTCGGGGCCGTGCAGCTTCGCGCCTTGCGCGATGAGGATCTGCGAGCGCACGAGGTCGATGCCGGTGATCTGCTCCGTGACCGTGTGCTCGACCTGGATGCGCGGGTTCATCTCGATGAAAAACCAGTCCTTCGTGTCGAGGTCGTAGAGAAACTCGATGGTGCCCGCGTTGTCGTAGCCGATCTCCTTCGCGATCCGCACCGAGGCCTCACACAGCTCGCGGCTCACCTGCGGATCGAGCCCCACACTCGGCGCGATCTCCACCACCTTTTGATGCCGCCGCTGCACCGAACAATCGCGCTCATGGAGATGCAGCACGTTGCCATGACGGTCGCCGAGAATCTGCACTTCGATGTGCTTCGCGCGCGGCACGTACCTTTCCAAAAAGACCGCTGCATTCCCAAACGCGCGTTCCGCCTCCCCCTGCGCCTCGTTCAGCAGCGCGTCGAGGTCGCCGGCTTTATGAACGACGCGCATCCCGCGCCCGCCGCCGCCGAACGCCGCCTTGATGATGAGCGGAAATCCAATCGCCGCCGCCGCCTTCAGCGCCTCCGCGCGGTCACTCACCGGGTCTTCCGTGCCCGGCAGCGTCGGCACCTTCAGCTTCTGCGTCAAAGCACGCGCCGCCACCTTGTCGCCCATCAGCTCCAGCAGTTCTGCCTTTGGCCCCACAAATTCGATGCCCGCCTTCACGCAAGCCTTGGCAAATTTCGCATTCTCCGACAGGAAGCCATAACCCGGATGGATCATCGCCACGCCATGCTCCTTCGCCACGGCGATGATGCTCTCGATGTCCAGATACGCCCCCACCGGCCCCTTGCCCTCGCCCACGCGATAAGCCTCGTCGGCCTTGAACCGGTGCATCGAAAACCGGTCCTCCTCCGCATAGATCGCCACCGTCCGCAGCCCCAGCTCCGTGGCCGCGCGCATCACGCGGATGGCGATTTCCGAGCGGTTGGCGACGAGCAGTTTTTTCGGCAGCGGGGCGGCGGGAGTCGGGGGCGAAAGCGGGGCGCGGGTGGGCATAAAGGGGCCGCGTTTCTACGGCACCGCAAGCGCGCGAGGCGAGGGGGAAATGCGCCACCTGACGGAAGGCTAACACTGAAGGCTTACGGCCACATGGTGAAGTCGCGCCGCTCACGGCCTCGCTCCCGCAGCTCTGGCCGGGCCCGTTGCGGGGCAGCCGTGGCGGAAAGCCGGACGGCGCCGTGACGGCACCGCCCAAGGTCCTGACGCCGCCGCAGCCGTCGCCTGCGGGGGGCTAAAGGGTGGGCGGGGGGTCGTCCTGCAAGACGCGCTCTCCGCAGTAGCAGCAATGGCCGCCGGAGAGGATGTGGCGGATGTCCCATGCGACGAATACCCGGTCGCATCCGGCGCATAGGATGCCGGAGCGGCGGAAATGGCGTCGAACCCACAGGAAGTACGCGAGGCCGACCAAGAGGATATAGATGACGCAGAGGCCGGTGCTAAGATACATCATCCGGCGAGTTGGGGCGATGATGTGGGCGAGCGCGAGTTTGGGATAGGTATAGGTATAGGAGTTGGGGGCGTTCCGGGTGAGGGTGGCGTGCTGAGCTTGGGGGTCGTCTTCGACCACCCGGAATAGGCGGTCGCTTTGCACCCACCATAATAAGACGGCCATTGGTGCGAGCATGAGCGTGATGAAGACGACAGTGCAAAGTCCGAGGCTCCGTCCGGTGGCCCGCCATTTGGCCGCAAACTCCTTGTGCGTCATTCGCGTCAAACGTCCAGCTTGGTCCAGGCGGCGTTCTTTTTCGAGGAGGCGACGACCGCTTCGATGAAGGCCATGCCGCGGAGGCCGTCGGTGATTTTCGGGTAGTCGCTTTCCAAGGCGGTGGGCTTCCGCTTTTCGAGGCGGGCGCGGATGGTGGCGGCGAAGGCTTTGTAGATGTTGGCGAAGGCTTCGAGGTAGCCTTCGGGGTGCGCGGGCGGGGTGCGGCCGGCGGCGAGGGCGGCGGGGCTCAGGTAGCCGTTCGCGGTGCGATAGAGCTGCATGGGCTGGTCGGCCCATTTGAGGAGCAGGGTGTTGGGTTCGCGCTGGTGCCATTCGAGGCCGCCTTTTTCGCCATAGACGCGGATGCTGAGGTTGTTCTCCTCGCCGACGCTGATCTGGCTGGCGTGGAGGATGCCTTTGGCGCCGCCTTTGAAGCGGAGGAGGACGTTGCCGTCGTCGTCGAGCTTGCGGCCTTTGACGAAGGCGGTGAGGTCGGCGGCGAGTTCTTTGATCTCAAGCCCGGTGATATACTCGGCGAGATTTTCGGCATGCGTGCCGATGTCGCCGATGCAACCGGCCGCGCCGCTGCGTTTCGGGTCGGTGCGCCAGGCGGCCTGCTTTTGTCCGCCGCTCTCGATGGCGGTGGCGAGCCAACCCTGCGGATATTCGACGACGACTTTGCGCACCTTGCCGAGCACGCCGGTGTGGACCATTTCGCGGGCCTGTTTGACGAGCGGGTAGCCGGTGTAGTTGTGGGTGAGGCCGTAGAGGAGGCCGCTCTTTTTGACGATGGCGGCGAGCGCCTTGGCCTCGGCGAGGGAGAAGGTGGCGGGCTTGTCCGAGAGGACGTGGAAGCCGTTTTCGAGGGCCATTTTCGCCGGCGGAAAGTGCATGTGGTTCGGCGTGACGATGGCGATGAAGTCCATGCGCTCACCAGCGGGCAGCGCCTTTTCTTTCTCGATCATCTCCTGGAAGGTGCCGTAGCAGCGCCCGGGCGGGAGGAAGAAGTCCGCGCCGGAGTCGCGGGAGCGCTGCGGGTCGCTGGAGAAAGCGCCGCAGACGAGTTCGATCTGGCCGTCGATAGCGGCGGCGATGCGATGCACTGCGCCGATGAAAGCGCCGCGCCCGCCGCCGACCATGCCCATGCGAATTTTTCTGCTCATAGTAGTGGTGGTGTGGAGTGGGGTGAAGGGTGGGGGCGCGTTGTAGGACGGCGCGGCGCGGGAAGGCGAGGGAAAAGCAGTGACGAATGTCGGGTGACGAATGACGAGGAATGTCGAAGCCGCAGCGGCCATTCGTCATTCGTCATTCGCCATTCTTCATTGGCCTGCGCCGACGTTCCTGACAGCGTCCATGGTTAAGGGCGCATCCGCGAATTTCTCCGGTTGACAGACGGGGCTAGTCTGCCATTGTCGCGCTCCTTTTTCCCAGTGACCGCTCCTATCCGCTTTATGACCAGCTCCCTCGTTGACGAATGCCTCAAGCTCATTAAGAGCCAGCAAATCTTGGTGAACATGGTGTCAAAGCGGGTGCGGCAGCTCTCGGCGGGGCACCGGCCAATGATCGAGACGGGACCGCGGATGGGTTTTTCGGACATCGCGCTGACGGAGATTTTGCAGGGCAAGCTCACTTGGGAGCCGGTGCCGGTGGTGGCGCTGGTGGTGCCGGGAAAGAAGGGGAAGTAAACGCCCGTGGCCAAGGCGCCGCAGGGGCGGTTGGTGGATATAGCGATCAATCGCAAGGCGCTGCGCGAGTACCATATCGCGGAGCGGTTTGAGGCGGGGCTGGAGCTGAAGGGCACGGAGGTGAAGTCGATCCGCGGCGGGTTGGCGAATATCAACGGGGCCTATGCGCGGGTAGAAAACGGGCAGGTGTTTGCCTACGATGTGGATGTGCAGGCGTACGCGAAGGCGAGCTTTGCGCAGCATGAGCCGAAGCGGTCGCGCCGGCTGCTGCTGCACAAGGGGGAGATCGAGCGGCTCTTTGGGCTGACGCAAATCCGCGGCAATACGCTGCCGGTGCTGCGCATGTACTGGAAGGACGCGCGAGTGAAGCTGGAGATCGGCGTGGGGAAGGGAAAAGAGGCGGAGGACAAGCGGCAGGACCTCAAAGACAAGGCGGAGAAACGGGAGTCGGACCGGGAAGTGGCGCGCTTTAACAAGAAGCACGCGTAGGGGCCTGCTCGATTGGTCTCACGCAAAGGACGCCAAGGGCGCAAAGGAAATGATTTCTAAAACCTTTGCGCCCTTGGCGATCTTTGCGTGAGGCAATATTTGACGGCCCTGAGCGGCGCGGGGATTGCGCGGCGGGCGCGGGAGCCTACATTCGGCGCAGCCTATGAATATCACGCTCGCCCGCTCCGCCACCCTCCTCGTTTTCACCGCTCTGCTGCTCGCGGCCTGCGGGAAAAAAGAATCCGCTGGGCCGGAGGCGGCGGGGCCGGCGGAGGAGCGGGTGGAGCCGGTGGAGCAGACGGTCGCGGTGGAATCCGACACGGCTTTTCTAGAGAAAATGAAGGACGCGCCCGCGGCGGCGGCACTGCCCGCGCCGGGCGATGATCGCGCGGCGTACGAGGCGTGGTTTGCGAAATACCGGCTTGATCTCAACGATCCGAACATGCTCGACGCCGATGCGGACGGCGACGGGGTGAGCAACCGGGATGAATTCCTCGCGAGCACCGATCCGCGCGACGCGACTTCGCATCCCGAGACGGCGACGGCGCACCCGGCGATCCGTTTCAAGGAATACAATGAGGTCCGGCTGCCGCTGGTGCTGGATTCGGTGAGCGGGGAGAAGGCCGTCATCAAGCGCGCGGACGGCGGCGACACGCGCTTCGAGACGGTCCGGGCGGGGGAGACGCTGAAGGGTTTTCCGCTGCGCGTGACGAAGATCGCGGAACGGCAGGCGACGGACAAGGACGGGCGGGCCGTGGATCGCTCGCAGGTGCTGCTGGAGGACACTTCGACGAAGGAGCGCGTGGTGCTGGTGAAGGATCTGCCGGCGAAGACCTCCGCCACGTTTGCGGTGCTGGCGTCGGAGGACGGGAAGACGGTGGTGAAGGTGCATGCGGGCGAGGTTTTCGCGTGGCCGGGCGAGGCGGGCGTGACGTACCGTGTGATCGATCTCGGGCGCGACCGGGTGGTGCTGCAGCAGCAGGAGACGCGGAGGCTGTGGACACTGCCCCGGCAGTGATTCACCGCGCGCCGCGCCGCCACTCGCGGACGAAGACGACGGCGACGGCGGCGAGCAACGCGAGGTCGCGGAGGATGAGGGCGCGGAAGTCGGTGGAGATTTCGTCGCGGCCAAAACAGCCGCATGAAATGTCGAGTCCGCGCCACCACGCGCTGCCGATGGCGGCGAGAAACAGGGCGCTCATCGCGAGCAGCGCCGCCGCCGCGCCGAGCGCTAGGCGGCGAATGAAAAGCGCGAGCGCGGCGGTGACTTCCAGCCACGGCAGATAGACGGCGAACAGCACCGCGAGGTCGGGCGACGGCAGCAGTTCGTAGTGCTGGATGGCGATGGTGAAATCCGGCGTGGCCGAGCGCGCGTGCGCGAAGTCCCAGATCTTCATCACCCCCGCGGTGAGGAAGATGCCGGCGACCGCGACCCGCACGACGGCGATCACTTTCGCTCCCACGCGGCCCACCCTCCTTTCAGCACGTACACGCCGCCGATTTTCAGCTCCGTACGGATGCGCTCGGCGACGGTCTGGCTGGGCTCGCCGTCCCCGCTGTCGCAGTAAACGACGAGCGTTTTGTCCGCGTCCCACGCATCGAGAAACGGCCCGACGAGCTGGCCCCATTCGTCTTCATTGAGCAGCAGCGCGCCGGGGATGTGCGTGCGCTCGTACTTTGCCCGCGAGCGGGCATCGACCCACTGCACCTGGTCGCCCCACAGCCGCGCCGTCGCGAGGCGCACCTCGCCGGGCGCGAGCGGTTCCTCCGCCCGCCACCGGAGCTGCCATGCGCCGGAGACCAAGGCGGGCCCAAGCGCCAGCGCCAGGACGAGCGCAAGCTGGCGGAGGGTGCGGGCGATCATGCGGACCTGCCTAATGAGGAGGAGCGGAATTGGCAACCGCGGCGATGCGCATGCGGTCCGGAGGCGGTTCTGCAGCGTGCAAACAGCTTGCGGCACGGCACCTGTCTCCTATTCTCCGCCGCATGAAAAAACCCGGCCTTTTCCTGCTCGCCTTGCTGGCGTTTGCCGTCCGCGCCGGGGCGGAGGAAAAACTGCGCGTGTCGAGCTTTTCGACCATTCTCACCGAGCTGGCGGAGCAGGTGGGCGGCGACCGGGTGGCGGTGACGGGGCATGTGCGGGCGGGGATCGATCCGCATGAATACGAGCCGAAGCCGGGGGATCTCAAGGTGGTGGGCGAGGCGCAGGTCATCCTGCTTTCGGCGAAGCACATGGAGGGCTACGTGGGGAAACTGAAGGAGAGCACGGGGACGAAGGGCGTGCTCGTCGAGGTGGGCGACCGCTTTGGCTCGCTGAAAATGACAGCCGAAGACGATGCCAGCAAGACGGTCGAAGACCCGCATTGGTGGCAAAGCATCGCGAACATGGAGAAGGCGGTGGAGGTGGTGCGCGAGGCTTTTAGCAAGGCTGCTCCGGCGGAGGTGCCCGTGTTTGCCGCCAACGCGGCGAAGTATCGCGCACGGCTCGAGGCGCTGAAAAAATGGACACGGATCGAACTCGCTAAACTGCCGCGCGATCAGCGGAAGCTCGTTACTTCGCACGATGCGTTTCAGTATTTTGCGGAGGAAAACGGGTTCGAGATTTACGCCATCGAGGGCATCTCAAGCGCGGATCAGCCGTCGTCGAAAAAGGTGGCGGGCATAATTGCAACCATCAAGAAGAAGGGGGTAAAGGCGATCTTTCCAGAGAAGATCGAGAACCCGAAAGTGTTGAAGGAAATCACGCGCGAAAGCGGTGCCCAGGTGGGCGGCGAGCTGTATGCGGACGGGCTGGGCGAGGGTGAGGCGGCGACTTACGAGGGCATGTACCGGCACAACGTCTCGGAGATCGTGAAGGCGCTCAAATAGATGCGCGGCTCACCACTGCTGCGGGCGCTGCTGGTCTTTCTCGCGATCCTCGCGCTCGGCTGGCCGCTGCGCCGGCTGACCAGTGCCTCTGATGCGCCGCGCGAGCAGCCGACGGCGGCGGTAGCGGTGGCGAAAGAGATTGGGTTGCGGCTGAGTTTCACGCTCCTGCCGAAGTCGGTGAAGGTGCTGCATCTCGGCCAGGCAGTGTGGATCGAAAATGCCCCGACAGCGGAGATGCAGCGCGCGCTGAAACTGGCGTATCCCGCCGCGGGCATCGACCTCCAGTTTCAAATCGAATGGCCCGCCGGCGCTCCGCTCGCCGCCATGCGTGCGACGCTGACCGACCCGGACGGCAAGGCCCATGAGCACAGCGTCTGGGGGCAGGGGAGCACGGAGGAAGTGGTGACTTTCCCATGAGCCTGCGCGCTTCGCTCAGCACGGCGCACGGGCTCGCGGTGAGCGATCTCACGGTGAGCTACAACCGCATCCCGGCGCTGCATCACATCGCCTTTGAAGTCGGCTGCGGGCAGTGCGTGGCGCTGCTCGGGCCGAACGGCGCGGGCAAGTCCACGCTGCTCAAGGCGCTCGCCGGGCTGCTCCCGCACGAGACGGGGCGCATCGCCTTTCACGGCCACGAAGTGCGCGGGGCGACGCGCGATTTTGCCTACCTGCCGCAACGCGAGGCCATCGACTGGGATTTTCCCACGACCGTGCGCGGGCTGGTGGAGATGGGGCGCTATCTGCGCACCGGCTGGTGGCGCAGCTATGGGCGCGAGGATGACCAAGCGGTGGACGAAGCCATTGCCGCGATGCACCTGGAACCGCTCGCGCAGCGGCAGATCAGCGCCCTTTCGGGTGGGCAACAGCAGCGCGCCTTTCTCGCCCGCGCACTGGCGCAGCAGGCGCATGTCTTCCTGCTCGATGAGCCTTTCACCGGCCTCGACAAACCGACGCAGGACGACCTCAAGCAGCTCCTGCGCGAACTGCGCGATCAGGGGAAGCTCATCATCGCCTCGCACCACGATCTGCCAAGTGTGCCGGCCATTTTCGACCAGACGATCCTGCTCAATGGCGAACTCATCGCCGCGGGTGCGGTCGGCGAAGTCTTCACCGACGCGAACCTGCGCAAGACCTACGACACGCCGACCTTTGCCGGCCCCGCGCCGCATCACCACCACCACGCGCACGACTGATGGACTGGCTTACCGAACCCTTTCAGCACGAATTCATGCGCCGCGTTTTTGTCGGCGGCGCGCTCATTGGTTTCACCGGCGGGTTTCTCGGCGCGTTCATCGTGCTGCGGCGGCTGGCGTTGATGGCGGACTCGCTTTCGCACTCGCTGCTGCCGGGGCTGGCCGTGGGCTTCATGATTTTCGGGCTCGCGCCGATGGGGCTGTTCTTCGGCGCGCTGGTCGCGGCGCTCATCGTGGCGGTGGGCGCGCAGCTCATCGCGCGCAGCTCGCGGCTGAAGGAGGACACCGCACTAGGCGTGCTCTACACGGTCGCGTTTTCGCTCGGCGTGGTGCTCATCAGCTTTGTGAAAGTGCGGGTCTCGCTGGTGCATTATCTTTTTGGAAACATCCTCGGCCTGTCCAACACCGACCTATGGATGATCTGGGGCATCAGCCTCGTCGTCGTGCCGCTGCTCGCGGCGCTCCAGCGCCCGCTGCTGCTTACGCTTTTCGATCCCACGGTCGCGGCCAGCCAGGGCATCCGCGTGAACCTGCTGAACTTCGTGCTAATGATCGCGCTGGTGCTGACGATGATCGCGTCACTCCAGGCCATCGGGGTTATTATGTTACTCGGCCTGCTCATCGCCCCTGCGGCCACGGTCTATCTGCTGTGCGATTCGTATCCGGCGATGCTGTGGGGCGGGGGACTTATCGGCATGTTTGGCTCGTGCGCGGGGCTGCTAGTGTCCTACCGGCTGAACCTGCCGTCCGGCGCGTGCATCGTCTTAGTCCTGGGGCTGATCTTTTTCGCGGCCTACCTGTTCAGCCCGCGCTACGGCTTGTTGCGCAAGCTGCGCCGCGCGCGCCATTTTCACGAGGACAGCCTGGCGCGGTGGGAAAAATACGACGGGAAAAAGCAGTAGCTGGTTCCGACCGCAAAGCAGCCGCGTGGGACCGCAAAGTCTTTGCCGTATCTCCATTCCGTTAATCCCGTAAAATCCCGTTAATTCCGTCCAAAAAAAGCACCGAATTAACGGAATTTTACCGAGTTAACGGAAAGCATTTTGGCAGAGGCCTACTTCACCGAAAAGCGATGCACGGTGGTGCTGCGATAGGTCTGGCCGGGGCGCAGGACGGTGGTGGGGAAAGCCGGCTGGTTTGGCGAGTCCGGGTAGTGCTGGGTTTCGAGGCAGAAGGCGGAGTTCTTCTGGTAGGCCTTGCCCGCTTTGCCGATGACGGTGCCGTCGAGATAGTTACTCGTGTAGAACTGGATGCCGGGCTCGGTGGTCGAGATGGTCATGACGCGGCCGCTGGCGGGGTCGCAGATTTCCGCGGCCGCGGTCAGCGCGCCGGGCTGCGGCTGGTCGATGACATAGTTGTGGTCGTAGCCGCCCGGTTTTCCACTCATCTGCGCGAAGTCTTTGGCGATGAGCTTCGGCTGGGTGAAGTCCATCGGGCCGCCGGCCACGGGCTCGACTTTTCCCGTGGGAATGCTCGCGGCATCGACGGGCAGGAAGCGGCTCGCATGCAGCGTGAGTTCATGACCGAGGATGTCGCCCGCGCCCGCGCCGGCGAGGTTCCAGTAGGCGTGGTTGGTCAGGTTCAGGACGGTCGGCTGGTCGGTCGTGGCTTCGTAGTCGAGGCGGAGTTCATCCGCGTCGGTGAGGGTGTAAGTCACGGCGACGCTTAGCGTGCCGGGGTAACCCTCTTCGCCGTCGGGGCTGGTGTAGGTGAAACGCACCGCGTTGCCATCCGCGACGGCGTGCCAGTTGTGCTTGTCGAAAGCTTTCACGCCGCCGTGGAGATGGTTCGCGCCGTTGTTAGTCGCGAGTGTGTAAGACGTGCCGTCGAGGGTGAATTTTCCCTTCGCGATGCGGTTCGCGAAACGCCCGGTGGTGACGCCGAGATGCGGGTGCGGAGCGAGGTAACGGTCCAGCTTGTCAAAGCCGAGCGTGACATCGGCCAGCGCGCCGGTGCGGTCGGGGACGTGCATGGCCACTAGGCCCGCGCCCCAGGTGGTGACTTGCGCCCGGAGGCCGTGGCGGTTGGTGAGGGTGAAGAGTTCGACGGTCTCGCCGCCGGCAGTTTTTCCGAAGATTTCTTTTTGCACGGTGGGTTGGTCTAGAGGTGCGTCCGCGCCCGCGGCATTGGTTGAAATACCGGCGAGGCAGAGGCGCAAGGCCAGTGCCGCAAGGACGGACTGGAGGAAGCTGGGCATGGTGGGTGAAAGGTCTGGTCGCGAGAAATCAGGCGCGGAAAAGCGAGTCAACCGCAAAGCTCTGGCGTTCGCCCAAGGCGCGCAGGCGGTCGGCAAATTTTTGTTCCCACGGCGGGTGCGCTCAGTATTCTCCCCAGCCTCCCGTCCCGGAGACGCCTGTGTTTTTGGGACGCGGGTTTTTTTCCGCACCCACTGATGAGTTCCAAATCCATGCAAGCCGTCGGCGTGTTTCCCGCAGAGCGGGAGTTGCGTCTGATCGCGCACCCTGAGCCGGCGCTGACTGCGCCGCATGAGCTGAAAATCCGCACCATCGAAGTGGGCATCTGCGGCACGGACCGGGAGATCTGCACCTTTGCCTATGGCCAAGGGCCGGCGGGGAGCGAGTATCTGATTCTGGGCCACGAGGCGCTCGGCGAGGTCGTCGAGGTGGGCTCGGAGGTGACGATCTTCAAGCCCGGCGACCTCGTGGTGCCAAGCGTGCGGCGACCCTGCCCCGATCCCGAATGCACGCCGTGCCGCGAGGGGCGGCAGGACTTTTGCTGCACTTGGAAATTCACCGAGCGCGGCATCAATCAGGTGCATGGCTTTATGACGGAGTGCTTCGTGGAGGAGGAGCGCTACCTCACGCCGGTGCCGCGGGATTTGCGGGATGTGGCGGTGATGGCGGAGCCGCTGACCATTGCGGAAAAAGGGCTGGCGCAGGCGTGGCAGGTGCAGCAGCGCGTGCCGGGTTGGGAGCATCACCACCGCGACGGGAAGGGCCGCGGCTACGGGCGCAATGCGGTGGTGCTCGGGGCGGGGCCGATCGGCCTGCTCGGCGCGATGAAGCTGCTGATTGAAGGCTTTCGCGTGTTCATTTATTCGCGCTCGCCGAAGCCCAATTTCAAGGCGGACATCGCCGCGCAGATCGGCGCGGAATACATTTCCAACGCCGATGTTTCGGTGGACGAACTGGCGCGGCGGGTGGGCAATATAGACCTCATCTACGAGGCGGTGGGCGAGGGGCATCTGACCTTTGACGTGATGCGCGTGCTGGGCATCAACGGCGTGTACATCCTCACCGGCATCCCGGCGGAAAAGCCGCCCATCGCGGTGTATGCGGACAACATCATGCGCCACATCACGCTGAAGAATCAGGCGGTCATTGGCACGGTCAACGCGAGCCCGCAGGATTTTGCGGATGCGGTGCGCGACCTCGGCGAATTCAAGCGGCGGTGGCCGGAGGCGGTGGGCGCGCTGATCACCGGCCGGCATAAGATCGACGCCTACCGGGAGCTGCTCATCGGCAAGGCGGCGGGGATCAAGAACGTGATCGAGTTCGCCTGAGCGCCACCCCTTTTACCCATGAGCAAAAAAACCTGGATCGACGTTTCCGTCCCGCTCCGCAATGGCATGCACCACTGGCCCGGCGATCCGCCGCCGTTCGTGACCATGCACGCCGGCACGTCCAAGGGCGACGTGTGCAATGTCTCCGCGATTTACTGCAGCTCGCACACCGGCACGCACATGGATGCGCCGCTGCATTTCCTGCCGGGCAAGAAGACCATGGATGAGCTGCCGTGGGACGCGGTGATCGGCCGGGCGCGGGTGGTGGAGATCAAGGACAAGGAGGCGATCAAACCCGCCGAGCTGAAGAAGCTGAAGCTGCGCAAGGGAGAGCGGCTGCTTTTCAAAACGCGCAACTCGGCGGTGGGCTGGGCGAAGCCGGAGTTCGACAAGGACTTTGTCTATATCTCGAAGGAAGGCGCGCAGTATCTCGTGGACTGCGGCGTGCAGACGGTGGGGGTGGATTACCTCAGCGTGGGCGGCTTTTACCACGACGGCATCCCGACTCATCACATCCTGCTCGGCGCGGAGGTGTGGATCATTGAGGGGCTCGATCTGGCGAAAGTGCAGCCGGGCAATTACGACCTGCTCTGCCTGCCCATCAAATTTCACCAGGGCGACGGCGCTCCGGCGCGCTGCCTGATCCGGCGGCGCTGAGCGGCGCGGTTTCTTTTCACGCCACGCACCCGCGGAAGACCCACCCGCCGCGAACCAGCGGCCCGCCGCCATGGATTTTCTCACCGACCCGCAATTTTGGTCTCGCTGGCTGCGCATCGTCTTCATCGACCTCGCGCTGGCGGGCGACAATGCCGTGGTCATCGCGCTCGCGGTGCGCTCGCTGCCGCCGCGCGAGCAGTTTCTCGGGCGCGTCTTTGGCACGCTCGGCGCGGTGGTGCTGCGGCTGCTTTTCGTTTTCGTCATCACGCAGCTTTTGCGCGTGCCTTTTCTCCAGCTCGTCTGCGGCCTGCTGCTCATCTGGATAGCCGTGAAACTCGTGCGCCCCGGCGGCGCGGACGATGGCAAAGTACGCTCCGGCTCCACGCTCAAGGAGGCCATCGGTGTCATCATTCTCGCCGACGTCGTGATGAGCCTGGACAATGTTATCGCCATCGCCGCCGCCGCCCAGGGCGACCTGGTGCTCGTCATTTTCGGCCTGCTGCTTTCCCTCCCGCTCGTGGTCTGGGGCAGCGGCCTGCTCGCGGGGCTGATGAACCGTTTCCCGCTCATCATCTGGCTCGGCGGCGGCGTGCTCGGCTTCGTCGCGGTGGACTTGATTCTGCGCGACGGCTGGGTCGCGGCGGCGCTCGGTGCGGGGCTCGCCGCGGTGCATCGCTATGTGCCGTATCTGGTTGGCGGACTTGTCGCCATGCTCGGGTGGTGGTGGGGCAAAAAGCGCTCGCCCGCGCCCCGCGGACCATGAACCCCGAAGTCCCCGCCACGCCGCCGCGCCTTTCCTCCGACTTGCGCGACCTCCTGCGCGAGGCCGCCGGCCGCTCGCTGACCCTGGGCGAACTCGAGCAGACGCTCAAGGGCCGCGGCTTCGGCCTGCTTCTGCTGCTGCTGGCGCTGCCCTTCACCTTTCCCATCGCCATTCCCGGCCTGTCCGTGCCCTTCGGCCTGGTCATCATGCTCATGGGCCTGCGCCTTGCGGCGGGGCTCAAGCCGTGGCTGCCCGACTTCATCCTCCGGCGCGAAATCAAGTACGCCCTCCTCGAAAAAATCGTCGGCCTTGGCCTCAAGCTTTCCACCAAGCTCGAAAAGGTGGTGAAGCCGCGCATGCACTTTCTCCAGCGCTGGCCCGGCATGCTCAATCTCATCGGCCTCGGCATCGCCTCCGGCGGACTTCTGCTCTCGCTCCCGCTCCCTCCGCTCATCCCTTTCTCGAATACCATCCCCGCCTTCGCCGTGCTCTTTCTCGCCGCTGGCATGATTGAGCGCGACGGCCTGCTCGTCCTCATCGGCCACTGCGTGAATGTCGCCGCGTGGCTTTATTTCAGCCTCATGTTTGCCGCCGCCGGAGAGGGCCTCAGCCGGCTGTGGCAGCACTTTGGCTGGTGAAAAGCACGCGCGCCGCCGGCCGCTGCAGATTTCTTGAAAATGCCCATTGCCTTAGCGGAACGCCGCGATGTAGCTTCCGCTCAACTTCATGAAGACCCTCCTCAGCATCTCCATCCTCTCCCTCCTGGCCGTCAGCGCTTTCGCCGACATTCAGGATCCGCCGATGAACGACTTCGGCCCGACCCGCAAGCTCGGTCGCGGCCTTTCCAATCTCGCCTTCGCTGGCGTCGAACTCGTCCAGACTCCTGCCGTGATGAATGAGCGCGAGGGCAATTCCGCCGGGTTGCTCTACGGTGCCACCAAGGGTTTTGGCCGCTTCGTCTTCCGCATGGGCATCGGCCTCTACGAGATCGCCACCCATCCTTTCGCCACCAACCAAGGCTCCTACCGTCCGCCGTACCGCAGCAATATCCCGTGGATCCACGGCGGCTACGAGGAGTTCCCGCCGGAGCTGGGCTTCGAGAGCCGCTACCGCTACACGCGCAACTACCACGGCTGGTAAAACCTTTCGCCTTTCCGAAAGAGGCTTCCGTTTCACGACGGAAGCCTCTTTTTTTTCGCCATGCCCGACCCTGCCCCGCTCACCCTCCACATTCACGATGTCGCCTTTGGCGGCAAAGGCGTCGCGCGCCATGACGGCAAGGTTTTCTTCGTCCCGTTCACTATCCCCGGCGAGGCCGTAACCGCGCGCGTGGTGCGGCAGAAAAAGAACTTCGGCGAGGCCGATCTCGTCGCCGTCGTGGAGGCGTCGCCCGACCGCACCGCGCCGGAGTGCCCGTATTTCGGGCGCTGCGGCGGCTGCAGCTACCAGCACATCACCTATCCGCGGCAGCTCGCGCTAAAGGCCGCCCAAGTCGAGCAGACTCTCCGGCGCGTGGGCAAACTCGCGCACGTCCCCATGCGCCCGGCCATCGCCGCGCCGCAACCCTACGGCTACCGCAACCGCATCCGCGTGCATGTGGCCGGCGGGGTCACCGGCTTCTACGCGCAGGACGGGCGCACCCTCGTGGATGTGGAGCAGTGCGCCATCGCTGCGCCCGTGGTGAACAAAGCCCTGCGCGACCTGCGCCGCGCCCGCGTCGATGAGGGCGACTACTCGCTCCGCGCGAAAGGCGGCGGGCCTTACTTCGAGAAGACGAATCCCGACGTGACCCGCGAACTGCTCGCGCTCGTCGAGGCCACCGTGCGCCGCGACCACGCGCTGCTCGTCGATGCGTATTGCGGGGCCGGCCTCTTTGCGAAAAAGCTCACGCCCTATTTCGAGAAAGTGGTCGGCATTGAGGAAAACGAGAGCGCAATCGAAAAAGCCCGCCGCACCACCGCGCCCCACGAGCACTACATCGCGGGCGAGGTCAGCGCCCATCTCGGCGACCTCCTCGCCGCGCACGACGCCACCCGCACCACCGTCCTCCTCGACCCGCCCGCCATCGGCCTCGACGCCCGCGTCTGCGACCTCCTCCTCGCCGCCGCGCCCGCGGAAATCCTCTACGTCTCCTGCAACCCCGGCACCCTCGCCCGCGACCTCGCCGTGCTCGCCCGCAGCTACGACATCCTCGCCGTTACCCCCCTCGACA
>JANPHJ010000179.1:0-1667 GCA_031424395.1 Chthoniobacter sp. | reverse complement strand
CGCGGCGTTTGAAAAGGGCTTCAACCCCGGCACGCTTTTGCAGGACGCGGTGATGGACAACCGCCAGATCATGATCGGCGGCCAGACCGGCATCCTCGGGGAGTGGGGCCCGGAACGCGTGGACAACAAATACGAGGGCGGCGTCTCCGCCCGCACCGCGCTGGTAAAATCGAAGAACGCCGCCACCGTGCGCCTCGGCATGATGACCGGGCTTAAACCCACGCTCGCCCTGGCCAAACAGGCCGGCGTCGAAAGCCCGCTGCGCGAATTCCCCGCGACCTACCTCGGCAGCAGCGAGGTCACGCTCATGGAACTGACCCTGGCCAACACCATTTTCCCCAATGGCGGCTGGCGGCCCGACAAGCCTCACATCATCACCAAGATCCTGGATAAGAACGGCAAGGTCGTCTATCAGGCGCCGCTGAAAAAGGTGAACGTCATCAAGCCGACGACCGCCTTCGAGATCAACTCCTGCCTCCAGGAAGTGCTCGAGCGCGGGACGGCGGACCGGGCTTTCACCGAGCTGGGACTCAAGAAATTCCCGCTCGGGGGCAAGACCGGCACGGCCTACAATTTCACCGACGCGTGGTTCGTGGGCTACTCAAGCGCTGTAACCTGCGGGGTGTGGGCCGGCTTCGACAAACCGCGCACGCCGATCTATCGCGGCGCGTTCAGCAACGAGGTGGCGCTGCCCATCTGGGCGAATGTGATGAAGGCGACCTTCGCCACCTACCGGCCCAAGGAATTTCCGCCCGCCAAGGGCCTCATCAAAGTCGAGCTGTGCGCCGCCTCTGGCCAGCTCGCCACGGACAAATGTGTGGAGACCGTGGAGAACAAAGATACCGGCGAAAAGACCCAGCGGCGCACCACCTATTTTGAAATCTGCACCGAAGAGCAGGCCCCGAAGGCCGGCTGCAGCGTCCACAGCGGCGGCGGGGTCGGCACCTTTATGAAAGCCGTGCCGGCCGGTGAAATCCCGCGCGCCACTCTGGCGGTGAGCGTTTCCACCGTGCAGCCCGTGGCCATGAAAGCCCCCACGGTGCTGGGCAACGACCCCTACAACTCTATGCAGTCCATACAGAACGCCATCGCCATGAAAGCCCTCGGCGGCGCCGTTGCGCCCGTGGACAGCTCCGTGAAAGTCCCGGTCGCCGCCGCCCCGGTCGAGGCTGAGCCCGAAGTCCGCCGCGCCGTGCCCGTGCGCCCGCTTGAGCAGCAGGCCACCGTCATCGACGGCACCATCAAGCTCGACCCGCCGCCGCCCATCGAGTTCTGAGCGGCAGAGAAAGCGGCGACCGCCTCATCATCGGCGACGCCCAGTGGGTGCGCTTTTATACGGTTTTCATCGCCCGCTTGCGGAAATCGGCCCGCGCGACCTTTGCTCCTCGTGGCCTAAAGTCTTGGAACTGAGGCGAACAAAGATTTGCTGGAATCTGGCTGGACCCGAAACCTTCAGTTTGGGCACAAGGGGCGAAATGAGTAGCTCGCAATTTCGGTTCACGGGCGCCTGTGCCGGGCCGTTGAAGCTTCGGCTTGCTCGGCGTCTTCGGCACGAGCGGCTCTTGCACGATGCGGATGTTGCTCTTCTCCAGCCCTTCGGAAAGCTTCGTCTCCTTCGAGCGCGCGAGCACGGATTCATAGAGCACCTTGTCGGAGTCGGTCTGCCG
>JANPHJ010000178.1:0-10596 GCA_031424395.1 Chthoniobacter sp. | reverse complement strand
GCCACGGGCGTGCGGAAGACGAGCCCGCCGGTGTCGTAGGAAAAGGCGCGCGGGTCATCGAGGCGGAACTGGCGCACGTTTTCGCGGTAGCCGGAGAGGACGTAGATGCGGCTGGCGTACTGCGCGGAAAGTTCGCTGCGCCCGGCGAGGCCGCGGCGGAAAAGGATGTCGGTCGAGAAGCCGCCCTCGGCGTCCCAGAGATTGTGCGCGGCGGTGAGGACGGAGTGCGGGCGGACGACGGTGCCGGAGCCACTGAACCACGCGTCGCCATTCGCAAATAGGAGCTGGCCGATCATTGAAAACGGAAAGGTGCGGGTGAAGTCCGCGCCGGCTTCCTGTGGGTAGCCGGGGCCTGCAGCCGTGGCCTCGGCGGCGCGGGCGGGCGGCGCGGCGCACAGCGCGAGGGCGGCGAGGAGGGTGAGCGTGGATTTCATGCGCGGCGGAGTTTAGCGGTGTCTTTTAGCGAAGGCAAACGGGCGGGCGGCATAGGACGGATGGGAGGAATGTGACGGATTTGACTTATTGGTCGCATTGGTCCTAGGCGGAGCGCGCGCTGCTTGCGCGAATGCCCAACCGCTAAGAAAGTGCGGACTGTCCGTCTTTCCACCCACCCACCCCGCCGCATGAACGTCCGCCATTTTTTCCCGCTCACCGCGCTCCTGACCGCCGGCGCCCTGCGCGCACAGGATATTTCCTACAACCGCGACATCCGCCCGATCCTTTCGGAAAACTGCTTCTCCTGCCACGGGCCGGACAAGCGGGCGCGGAAGGCGGACCGCCGCCTCGATACCGCGGACGGGGCGCGCGCGGAGCTGGAAGGCGTGCGCGCGATCGTGCCGGGCGACCTGGCGAAAAGCGACGCGGTGGTGCGTATCGAGTCGCACGATGCGGAGGAGCAAATGCCGCCGCCGAAGAGCGACAAAAAGCTGAAGCCGGAGCAGATCGCGCTGGTGAAAAAGTGGATTGCGCAGGGCGCGAAGTACGAGCCGCACTGGTCGCTGATCGCGCCGCAGCGGGCGGCGGTGCCGAAGGGCGGCGAGGGGAATCCCGTCGACGGTTTCATCCGCACGCGGCTGGAACGCGAGGGGCTGCCGCCGTCGCCCGAGGCGGCGCGCGAGACGCTCATCCGCCGCGTGACTTTCGACCTCACGGGACTGCCGCCGTCGCCGGCGGAGGTGGATGCCTTTCTCGCCGACCAGTCGCCGGAGGCTTATGGCCGGCTCGTGGACCGCCTGCTGGCCTCGCCACGCTTCGGTGAAAAGATGGCCGTCCACTGGCTTGATCTTTCGCGCTACGCGGACACCCACGGCTACCATCTCGACGCGGGGCGCGAGATGTGGAAATGGCGGGAGTGGGTGATCGGGGCGTTCAACAAAAACCTGCCGTTCGACCAGTTCATCCTGTGGCAGCTCGCGGGCGACCTTTTGCCCAATGCCACGGTGGAGCAGAAAGTCGCGACCGGTTTCTGCCGGAATAACATGATCAACTTCGAGGGCGGGGCGATCGCCGAGGAGTACCTGACGAACTACATTTTCGACCGCGTGAACACCTTTGGCACCGCCTTCCTCGGGCTGACGGTGAACTGCACGCAGTGCCACGACCACAAGTTCGATCCGCTCACGCAGCGGGAGTACTACCAGCTCTACGCCTACTTCAACGCGGTGCCGGAAAAAGGGCTCGACGGCAGCAAGGGCAACGCCGCGCCGCTGCTCGAAATGCCATCGCCCGCGCAGCAGACGCAGCTCGATGGGCTGCGCAAAAACATCGCCGCCGCGGAGCAGCAAATCGCCGAGCTGACGCAGCGCGCCGATGCCGGACAGGCGGCGTGGGAAAAGACCGCGGCAGGACCTGCGCCGCAGGACTGGGCGGTGCTCGCGCCGACGGCAGTGAAGTCGCTGAGCGGCTCGAAGCTCACGGTGCTGGCGGATCATTCCGTGCTCGCCAGCGGCCCGACCGGCGGGGCGGACCATTACGAAATTTCCGCGCGCACCGACCGCACCGGCCTGACCGTGCTGCGGCTCGAAGCCCTGGCCGACCCCGCGCTGCCCGGCGGCGGGCCGGGGCGCTCGAGCAATTCCAACTTCGTGCTCACGGGCCTCGACCTGGAGGCGCAGTCGGTGGCCGATCCGAAGCAGACGGCGAAGGTGCGCTTCACTGCGGCCGAGGCGGATTACGCGCAGGCAAATTTCGAGGCGGCGAAGATCATTGACGGCGTGGCGGCGACGGGCTGGGCGGTGGATGGCAACGTGCGGCACGAGACGCGGACGGCGTGGTTCGTGGCGGAGAAACCGTTCGGTTTTCCCGGCGGCACGGAGCTGCATGTGCGGCTGGATTTTGAATCCCAATTCGGCGGCCACAGCATCGGGCGCGCGCGCCTGGCGGTGACGGCGGAAGCTGCGGCCATAGCCATCGGCAAGGTGCCGCCGGCGATCGCTGGGATCCTCGCCGTGCCTGCGGACAAGCGGGACGGGAAGCAGCGCGAGGCTTTGCAAAAGCACTACCGCGAGAGCGTCTCGCCGCTGCTCCGGGAGCCCGCGGCGCAGCTCGACAAACTGCGCGCCGAGCTGAAGGCCGCGCAGCAGCAGGTGCCGACCGTGATGGTGATGCAGCAGATGGAAAAGCCGCGCGAGACGCACCTCCTCGTGCGCGGCCAGTACAACCAGCCCGGCGACAAGGTCGAACCCGGCACGCCCGCGAGCCTGCCGCCGCTGCCCGCCGGTGCGCCGCCGACGCGGCTCGGGCTCGCGCGCTGGCTCATCGAGCCGCAGCATCCGCTGACCGCGCGCGTGGCGGTGAACCGGTTTTGGAAAAACTTCATGGGCACCGGGATCGTGAAAACGGTGAGCGACTTCGGCGCGCAAGGCGAGTGGCCGAGCCATCCCGAGCTGCTCGACTGGCTGGCCGTGGAGTTCCGCGAGAGCGGCTGGGACGTGAAGCATCTCGCGCGCCTCATCGTCACCTCCGCGGCCTACCGGCAGAGCGCACAGGTGACGCCGGAGATGAAGGAGCGCGATCCCTACAACCGGCTCTACGCGCGCGGACCACGCTTCCGGCTGAGCGCGGAGGAAATCCGCGACGCAGCGCTGGCCGTGAGCGGGCTGCTGAACCCGAAGATCGGCGGGCCAAGCGCCTCGCCTTATCAGCCGGAGGGCCTGTGGCAGGAGCTGTCGTCGCGCAAGGACTCGGGCAACTGGACGGCGCAGGTTTTCGTCCAGAGCCACGGCGCGGATTTGTACCGGCGGAGTCTGTACACTTTCTGGAAACGGACCTGTCCGCCGCCGCAGATGCAGACCTTTGACGCGCCCGACCGCGAGACCTGCACGGTCAGCCGTGAGCGCACCAACACGCCGCTCCAGGCGCTGGTGCTGCTGAATGACCCGACCTACGTGGAGGCGGCGCGCCTCCTCGCCGAGCGCATGATGACGCAAGGCGGCACCACGCCCGCCGAGCGCATCCGCTACGCCTTCCGCCTGGCTACCGCGCGCCCGCCCACGGAGCGCGAGACTGCGGTGCTCACGGAGCTTTTTCAAAAGCAGAAAACCCGCTACGCCGCGAGCCGCGAGGAAGCGCTGAAGCTGCTCGGCAATGGCGAGGCCAAGCGCAACGCCGCGCTCGATCCCGCGGAACTCGCGGCGTGGACGAATGTGGCGAGCACCATCCTGAACCTCGACGAAACCGTGACCAAAGGCTGAGCCCGGCGCGGAGATACGGCTTCCCATCGCGGGCCGGCGGCGGCTAGGCCAGGACGCACATTTATGGAACGCGACCCTGCCCAAGACCTCGCAGCCGAGATCACGCTGATGCAGCGCGTGGGCGCGGGCGACCGGCAGAGTTTTGGGCAGCTTTACGATCGGTTTGCCGGTGTCCTTTTCGCCACCGCCTACCGCGTGTTGAACAACCGGGAAGCCGCCGAGGACGTGCTGCAGGACGCCTTCGTGATGATCTGGGAAAAGGCGCCGCTTTTCGATCCGGCGCGCGGCAAGCCGATGACGTGGGCGGCCACGATCACGCGCAACAAGGCCATCGACCGCCTGCGCTCGACGGTGCGGCGCAACCGGCTGAGCGACGACGTGGAGCGGGAGGCGCAGACGCTGGAAAAATTCGATGACCGCAGTTCGTTCGAGGCGATGGCGTCGGGCGAGACGGCGCAGCAGGTGCGGGCGGCGCTGCAAAAACTGACGAAGGATCAGCGCGAGGCCATCGAGCTGGCGTTCTTTTCCTCGCTGACGCAAACGGAAATCGCCGGGCGCCTCGGCGAGCCGCTGGGCACGGTGAAGGCGCGCATCCGCCGCGGGATGATGAAACTGCGCGACGCGCTCGACGCGGAGCGGTAGCGGCGCACCTTCGCAGTCCCGGCTTCAGCCGGTGCGGGAGCGCCGAGCCGGCTGGAAGGAGGAACTCCGAACAGGCGCTACGCCGCGGCGCGGTCCGGCAGCTCGCGTTCGCGGGCGACCATCCAGAGCGGCAGGCCGGCGTCGTCGAGGATGGGAGTGATGGCGATTTCGACCCAATAGGGGGTGCCGTCCTTGTGGTAGTTCAGAATGGTCTCGCGGCACGGGCGGTGGGCCTGCACGGCCTCGCGCATACGGACGGCAGCGGCGTGATCGGTTTTTTCGCCCTGCAAAATGGGGCCGAGTTTTTTGCCGCTCAGCTCGCCGAGCGCGTAGCCGCACATGGCGGTAAAGGCGGGGCTGACCCATTGCACGAAGCCGTCCGGACCGGTCACGACGAGGCCCTCCGGCGTGGTCTGCTGCGGGCGGGTGGCAACCGTGGCGAGGATGCGCGCTTTCAACTCCGGCGAAGGGGCCGCACCGCCCGCGGGCAGCGTGCCGAGCGTGATGGTGGCTGCCGTTTCACTCAGCCCGCTGACCAGCCCGCGCAGCTCCTCATGGAATTCGAGGACGAGCTCGAACTGCTCCCGCTCCGGCGCGGTCATGGTGCCCGCGGCGTAGAGCGCGGCGCGTTCTTGGAGGAGTTCGTTAAGCATGGAAAATCGAAAACAGAAGTTATGCTGATTGCCAATCCTACGTTTGCCGTCGCCGGATGGATACGCGCGCGGCGCAGAATTTTTGCCGCGCCGCCGCAGCCCGCGGTCAGCGCAAAAGCGATGGCTTGCCGGGCTCCGTGCGCGCCGGCTTTTCCGGCTTGTCCGTACTGCATCCGCATCCCCCGCCGCAGGATTTTCCGCCCGCCTTTTTGCGGAAAAAGCCGGTGGCGAAATACGCAATCGCGCCGCCGATGATGGCGGCGACGGCGAGCTGGTCGAGGAGCGGGTTCATTGGAAGCCGAGCAGGCGCCCGCCTTGATAAACGACGAACGCGCCGACCCACGCGAGCGCGGTCATGTAGGCGATTTGGAAAAGCGGCCAGCGCCAGGAATTGGTCTCGCGGCGGACGATGGCGACGGTGCTGATGCACTGCATGGCGAGAACGTAAAACACCATGAGGCCGATGCAAACCAGCGGGGTGAAGACGGGCGTGCCGTCGGCGCGGCGCTCGGCGCGCATGGTCTCGCGCAGGGTGGTGGTGTCCTCTTTGTCGGCGGTCTCGACGTTATAGACGATGGACATGGTGCTCACGAAAACCTCGCGCGCGACGAAGCTGCCGATGAGGCCGATGCCGATTTTCCAATCGTAGCCGAGCGGCGCGATGGCCGGCTCCAGCGCGTGGCCCATGCGCCCGGCGATGCTGTGGGCAAGGGCCTCGCCAGGCGACGCGTGCGGGTCGGCGGGCTTCGGGTAAGTGGCGAGCGCCCACAGCAAAATCGACAGTGCCAGGATGAGCGTGCCGGCGCGGCGGAGGAAAAGCCCGGCGCGTTCCCACATGCGGATGGCGATGGTGCGCAGCGACGGCAGGCGGTAGGGCGGCATCTCGAGCAGGAGCATGGGCGTCTCGCCTTTGAGCAGTTTCTTTTTGAAAAGCCACGCCATGCAGAACGCGGCGACCATCCCGAGGAGATACATGCAGAGCATGATGCCCGCTTTCACCAGGCCCGAGGTGACGGGCAGCAGCACGGCGATCATCAGCGCATAGACGGGCAGCCGCGCGGAGCACGACATGAGCGGCGCGACGAGGATGGTGACGAGGCGGTCTTTCCGGCTCTCGATGGTGCGCGTGGCCATGATGCCGGGGATGGCGCAGGCGAAGGAGCTGAGCATCGGGATGAAGGATTTGCCGTGCAGCCCGACCTTCGTCATCAGCCGGTCCATGATGAACGCGGCGCGCGCCATGTAGCCGGTGTCTTCGAGGATCCCGAGGAAGAAATAGAGCGTGAGGATTTGCGGCAGAAAGATGACGACGCGCCCGACGCCGGCGATGACGCCGTCGGTGAGCAGCGAGCGCAGATCGCTCTCCTGCATGTGCGCGGCGACCCAATTTGCGAAGGCGGTGCAGGCGGCGTCGAGCCAGTCCATCGGCACCTGCGCGATGGTGAAAATGCAGAGAAACATCAGCGTCATCATCGCGAGAAACGCGACCCAGCCCCAGATGCGGTGGGTGAGCCAGCCGTCGAGTTTGTCGGAAACGGACGCGGCATCGTGCGCGCCGCCTTTGTGCAGCGCAGCGGAACAGACCTGGCCGATCCAGGCGTAGCGGGCATCGACGGGCGCGCTGAGCGGGTCGATGCCGCTGGCGGTGAGGCGCTGCTGCGCGGTGCGCGTGGCGGCGATGATCGTGCGGTCGTGGTGGGCGAGGGCGTCGAGCGCTTCGTCGTGGAGCGTGAGGAGGAGCAGCGCTTCGCCGCGGGCGACCTCGTGCGCGACGGGGAGTTGCTTGGCGAGGGCCATCGTTTCGCGTTCGAGGACGATGGGCATCTGCGCGCAAATGCTCGGCGCGGGCAGCGGCGAGCGGGAGACGGCCTGCCGAAGCTCGATGAAGCCCACGCCTTTCGTCCCGACCGTCGGAATCACCGGCACGCCGAGCTTTTCGCGCAGCGCCATGAGGTCGATGACCACGCCGTTTTTCTCGGCGACATCGACCATGTTCAGCGCCACGACGACGGGGATGTGAAGCTCGAGCATCTGCGCGACGAGGTAGAGGTTGCGCTCGAGATTCGAGGCATCGACCACGCAGATGATGACATCGGGCCGCGGCACGCCGGGCAGCCGGCCGAGCAGGACATCGCGCGCCACGGCCTCGTCCGGTGAACGCACCTGGAGGCTGTAGCTGCCGGGCAGGTCGAGCAGTTCCATCGGCTCGCCGTGGCTGCCGAAAAAGCGGCCGGTCTTTTTCTCCACGGTCACGCCGGGGTAGTTGCCGACCTTTTGCCGCAGGCCGGTCAGGGCGTTGAAAATCGTGCTCTTGCCGCAGTTCGGATTGCCAGCGATGGCGACGTGGCGGGTGACTTCACGCGGCGGCGCGGCGTCTGGCGCTGGAGCAGGCCCGGCCATGATTTCAGAGCCGCGTCACGCGCACGCCCGACGCTTCCTTTTTGCGCAGCGAGAGATGGTAGCCGCGCACCTTGATGTCGATGGGATCGCCCATCGGCGCGAAGCGCACGACCTCGAATTCCGCGCCGACCGTGAGCCCCATTTCCAGCAGCCGCTGCCGATGCTCCGGCGGCAGCTCGAAGCCCGCCACGCGCGCTTTTTCGCCGATCTTCAGCGCGCTCAAAACATCGCCCGCCTCCGCCGTCATGCCGCGATCCTCTCCACGCGCACATGCTCCCCGAGGTCGCGCCCGATGGCCACGCGCATGCCGAACAGCGAGCAGATGATCGCCGCGCCGTCCGAGATTTTGCGCACCTCCGCCCGGTCGTAAAAGCCGAGTTCCCGCAGCCGCACGCACTCCTGGCAGTCCGGGCAGATCGAGACGACGCGCAGCCGCTCCCCGCATTTCGCGCGGGCGAGGGTGAGTTCGGGCTGGGCCGTTTTCGTCGTCATTTTTCGGAGGCGGAGGAAAGTAGCAGCTTGTGAGATTGTGTCGCAACAAACTTTGCCAAGAGTGCCGGAGCCGCTTAGCGAGGACTGCTCTTTCGCCATTTTGTGTTAGTGCTCTTCCCCCCCATGCACCCCATGAACCGCCGCCATTTTCTCCAGACCACGCTCGCCTCCGCGCTTGCCGTTTCGCTCCGCGCCGCCGACGCCGCCCGCCCGCCGCGCCTGCTACTCCGCTCGTCTTGGCAGACGGTGAACATCGGCGACATCGCGCACACGCCGGGGATGCTGGCGCTTTTGGAAAAACACCTGCCCGGCGTGGAAGTGCGCCTGTGGCCGAGCAGCGTGGACAACGGCGTCGCGGAGATGCTGCTCCGGCGCTTCCCCAAGCTCGTCATCGTCCAAGGCGCGGATGCGCTGAAGGCGGCGTTTGCCGAGTGCGATTTCCTGCTGCACGGCTCGGGGCCGTCGCTCGTGGCAGCCAAGGATGTGGAGCGGTGGAGCAAGGAAACCAGCAAGCCGTACGGCGTCGGCGGCATCACCCTCACCGCGCCCACCGCCCGGACCATCGAGATCCTGAGCGGCGCGCGGTTTGTCTATTTCCGCGACTCCGTTTCGCTGCAGGTCGCGAAGGACGCTGGCTGCACCGCGCCGCTCATGGCGTTCGGCCCCGACGGCGCGTTTCCCGTGGATTTGCGGAACGACGAAGCCGCCACCGCGTTCCTCAAGGCGCACGATTTGGAGGAGGGGAAATTCCTCTGCTGCATCCCGCGGCTGCGCTTCACGCCGTACTGGCTCATCCATCCTGAGCGCCCGCGCCTCGAGGCGAACCACGCCCGCAACGTGGAGATGAAAGAGCACGACCACGCGCCGCTGCGCGAGGCGATCATCGCCGTGGTGCGGCAGACGCCGATGAAAGTGCTGCTCTGCCCCGAAGACCAAAGCCAGATGGCCATCGGCAAAGAGATGCTCCTCGACCTCCTGCCCGACGACGTGAAAGCGAAAGTCGTCTGGCGGGAAAACTACTGGCTCACCGATGAGGCCCTAAGCACCTACGTCCGCAGCGCCGGCCTGTTCGGCAATGAAATGCACAGCCCGATCATGTGCATCGGCCAGGGGATTCCCGCCATCGTCTGCCGCTGGGCCGAGCAGACCACCAAGGGCCTCATGTGGCGCGACATCGGCCTCGGCGATTGGCTCTTTGACCACGACCACGACGAACCCGCCCGCGGCCTCACCCCCGCCGTCCTCGCCCTCGCCAAAGACCCCGCCGCCGCCAAAGCCAAGGCGGTGAAAGCGCGCGACTTTGTGCAGGAGCGGCAGCGCGCCATGATGGCCGCGGTGCGGAAAAACCTCGACGCTGCCGGTAAGTAAAGTTTTCGCGGCGGCAAAGACGCAATAAATAGACGCTTACGGCGCAATTATTGCGGATTGTCCGCAAGAAACCGCTTTTATTTGGCAGCAAACCCGCCTAACGCCTCTCCATGCTCATCGAGTTCAAGGTCGCCAACTACCGCTCCATCCGCGCCGAGCAGACGCTCAGCATGGTGGCCAGCAACTACTCCGACGAACTGCCGCAGAACCTCATCTCCTGCGACCACGTCCCCGGCCTCAAGGGCACCAAGCTGGTCAAAGCCGTGGCCCTCTACGGGGCCAACGCCTCCGGCAAGAGCAACATCGTCGCCGCCCTGCGTTTCTTCGCCGAGTTCGTGCGCGACTCCGCCACCAAGCTCCAGCCCGGCGCCCCCACCGGCGCGCAACCCTTCAAGCTCGACCCCGCGTGCCTCACCGAGCCGAGCAAGTTCGAGATCACCGCCGTGATCAACGGCGTCCGCACCCTCTACGGGATAGAAATGACGCGCGAACGGGTGACGAGCGAATACCTCGTGGCCTATCCGAAAGGCCGGCCACAGGTGTGGTTCGAGCGGGACTGGGATGAGGGGAAGGGAGGATACGATTGGTCTGATTCAGCGAAGCACTTCAAACACGACGAGACTCTTCATGAAAGAACTCGGGAGAATGCGGCGTTTGTGAGTGTCGCAACGCAGTTCAATCACGTCGGAGCAAGCATCGTTGGAGCGTGGATGTTAGAACTCTGCCACATAATGACGCTCAGCGATGACGCGATAAACGCGAAATCTGAATTCGGTTTCGACGATCTCCGAAGCCGACTCTCTCCGCTGATTCAACGCGCCGATGTGGGTATTAGTGAGGTCAGCAAACGCAAACTGAAGGAGCATGAAATGGCGGAAGATTACGTTCGCCTGATATTGCGGAAACGCATGTGGGAGACGAAAGCGTCCGATACCCAATCCGGGCCGACTTCAAAGGGGAAACACGGCAAATCGACAGAATCAGCAGCTTCCTTTTTTGACGACTTGGTGAGCCCGGAATTCAGCCACCGAGGAAAGGACTCCGCGGTGTCGCTTAGCTATCGAGATGAAGAGTCGACGGGAACACGGCGATTCTACGAACTTGCTGCTGATTTAGATTTCCTCGTTATCGCAGGCAAACTTCTGCTCGTAGATGAAATCGAATCTAGCCTACACCCAATACTAATTCAGGATTTACTACGGCAGTTTTTTCTACACGAGGACAATGAGGCCCAACTCATCTTCACCACCCACAACCCCCTGCTGCTCGACCAGACGCTGCTGCGGCGGGATCAGATTTGGTTCACGGAGAAGGATCAGGAAGGGGCCACGCGGCTCTATCCGCTGACC
>JANPHJ010000177.1:0-18439 GCA_031424395.1 Chthoniobacter sp. | reverse complement strand
TCTGGACCGTGTCTCAGTTCCAGTGTGGCTGGTCGTCCTCTCAGACCAGCTACCCGTCATAGCCTTGGTGAGCCGTTACCTCACCAACTAGCTGATAGGCCGCGGGCTCATCAAGAAGCGCCAGGTTGCCCCGGCTTTGGTGTCGCGCTGAATCCAGCACTAACCACATGCGGTATTAATTCGCCTTTCGGCGAGCTATCCCCCACTTCTCGGCAGATTGCCCACGTGTTACGCACCCTTACGCCACTGGACGTCCGATGTATTGCTACACCGAATATCCCGTTCGACTTGCATGTCTTATCCACGCCGCCAGCGTTCGTTCTGAGCCAGAATCAAACTCTCCGTGAAAAACGGATGGGGCTTGCGCCCCAAAGTCTGCGCGATCGGCTGCTAAGGCCGTCGCTAAATCTGACCGTTCATACCCACTTTGCTCCTCCGGATTATTTCGGGCGGAGCGCGGTGGGGTTTGTCCGATCTGTTAGTTTTTAAATCAAAGATCTGACGTGTAACGCACAATTCAATTTTTGCTTACTATTTGACCGTTCTGAATTTGCTCATTCCGCGGTCTTCAGGCTTGCGCCTGACACCGCGGAGTCGTGTGACAAATTCCAGAATCAAACTCTCAAAGAACGCTGCTTTCCATATTTCCGGGCATCAAGAAACCCAATCTTGGCACCGACACTTAGGTTCGCGCCTCACGGCGCTGGTCTCATTGTCGGGACGAGATTGAGTTCAATCTGAAGTCCCAGAAGCTGGAAGAACTGACTGCTTTTGAGCAGCCCCGCCTGTCTTGCGGGACGAGCACTTTAGGTGGTCGCTTGCGCTGGTCAACGGGAATTTTGAATTTTGTTCAACTTTCTTCGCTGCCTGCTTTTCGCTTTACCCTTTTTGCAGTCCCGCTTTTGGCGGCGGGGCGCAGAAAGTAGCGAGTTGGCCTTGGCGGACAAGGGAAATTTTTCGAAAAGCGTGAAAAACTTTGCTCGCGTTCCACCTTTCGCAAACGCATCGCCGCTGAATCAAGCAACCATCATGGTTTGCGGGCCGTTGGCCCAATGCGCTGGTTCCCGCTTGTGAAAAGCGTTGGGTCACGCGCTATTCCTGGTCGCCAGAGCGCGAGTTCGAGGAGGTTTTTGCGGGGGAGACGGCGGGCGGAAGGGCGGCTTTGCCCCGGGATTGAAGGCGTGACGACTGGCAAATGCGGATGATGATTCCGGTAGTGTTTTGCGGCGGCCCCGACGACGAAGATCAACACAATAATCGCGATGAACAGGATCTCGTCCTTGGTCATCCTCATTTTTTTTCGGTCTCTATGCGACGGAACTCATACTTGCCGCGGATCGATTGCGCGAAATAGCGCCCTTTCGATTCAGCCTTTTTCATCTCTTCAAAAACCGCCGGCGGCACTCCGAGATAGCGGTAGATCGCACCGGAGCGGAATTCGACTTCGAGGATGCGCGCCTGACGCGCGAAGCCCATGCTCACTAGGCTGCTGGACTCGACGGGCGTGCGTTCGATCACCGTACTGGTGCTGGTGGCAGCAGGCGCACTGGCGGCCTGCGGGGGCAGTTCGCAAATCCACGCGCATAGCAGCAGCGCGCAGAATTCTCGTCGCCAGATCGGTGTCCTCATGCGCGGGACGGTGCAGCTTCAGCCCGAATTCGCGAGCCTAAATTTGCGCACGCCCGCTCACGCCTTTTTGGCAAACAGTTTTTTCACCCACGCAGCCACGGCGATCAGGCTCACGATCACCACTTTTTTCGCGGCCAGCACCGCCACGATCAATCCTTTGAAAAGGCCCGCTTTCGCCGCCAGTCCGCCGGCCACCAACGCAGCGATGCCGTAGGTCGCCACCTTGTCGGTCGAAGCGTTGAAGTCCGTGTAGCGATGCCCTTCCTGGAAATCCACCATCGCCAGCACCGCCGGTGTCGCAGCCTCGATGTCCTTGATCTGCGCCATCCCAGCGACCGCGTTCAGCACGAGCACCCCGCGCCGCCCGAGCATGCGGATGTTGTAGTTGAGCGTGTTCTCGTCGTTGTCGCCAAACTTCAACTCCTTCGCCCAATACATTTTGTGCGTGGCCTTGTCGTAGCGCGGCGGCGTGGCCCAGCCGATGAGTTCGATGCTCCCGTAGCCTTGCTTTTCGCGCTCGTTGCTGCCCTCCCGTGTGCTCTCTTTCATGGTTTTGATCAGCTTGTCGTAATCCATCTTCTCCGCTTCGTCGTCTTTCACGTAGCCGTCCTCGTCGTAGGTGATGATCACCGCCCACGCCTCTTTGCTGAGCAGACTGACCTTGGCGGGCAAGAGCAAACCGAGCGTCGAACTGTCCGGCGGATTACCCCAGAGTTTCGAAAGCACCGTGTTGGCATCCCTGCCATCGAGATAGCGAAATTCCTCCGGCACATGAATCTTCGCCAGCCCTCCTTTGAGCGTGATCTCGCCCTTCTGATAGTTCAGCGAATCGGCGAGCTTCTGCGCATTCTCGCGCAGCCCAGCTTCGTCCTGCTGCGCTTGGGCGAAAGGCGCGACGGCCAAGGCGATGAGGACGAGGAGAAAGGCGGGAAGTTTCATGGGCGCAAATCTGGCGGGTTGGTTTGGAAACGAAACGCCCGCGAGACTGCCGCGCCACCCGGCAAATGGCGAGCGCCTACTACGCCGCCTTGACGTGCGTACCGGCGAGCGCGCTAGCGGGGTCGATGTGCCAGCGCTGCGCGACCTGCGAGAGGTCGCTGGTGAGGCTCCAGCGGTCGGGCAGCGGCTCGCCGGTATGCTCGGGATTGCCGCCTTTCAGCGTCATGCAGCCGGTGTTGTCGCCGAGGCGGCGCAGCTCCTCCATTTCGTCGGCGTTCAGCTTCAGCACAGGCATGGCGGCGAGGTCGTTGATTTTTTCCTCGATCGGTTTTGCGTCCGCACCGACCTCCTGGATCATCGTCGGGATCACGCTGCGCACCGGCGCGTGCGAGAGATTCCACAGGCATGAAAGCTGGAGCAGCGTGAGCCCGTGGCGATCGGCGATGGCCCGCATCGGCTCAAGCTTTTTGTTCCCCGCCTCGACCCAGCCCGCGGGGCGGAACGTGCGGTGATCGCGTTCGCCAAACTGGTGCCCCGGCTTCACGTCATCGTGAAAAAGGCCACCGTAATCCACCACGCGCGTGATCAGTTTTACGTCATACTTTTCCGCCGCCGGCAGGCACAGCGAACCGGGCCAGGGCTCGAGCGGATTCAAAATAATCATCGCCCAGTCGAGCAGCGGGCCGAAGCGCTCCAGGCTCAAAATCAGGTCGAGCGTAAAGCCGTTCGCCGGCCCCGGCGCGATGCCGAGGCGGTCGGTCAGGCCAGCCTCGCGCAGCTTGTCCATGCCGTTCCAGACGGCATCGCTCGTGTAGCCCGTGTGGTCGGGGTTGTGGAGCATCAGGCAGTCGAATTTGTCCACGCCGCAGCGGGCGAGTGACTTCTCCGTGGCCATGCGCAAATAGCTCGCGTAATCGCCCGGCGCACGGAGCTGCGGATGGGTGAAACGCGGGTACCCCTTCGAGCCCTCGCGCGGGCCGTTGTAAAAGTCGTGCCCGACCGCGCCGACGAGTGCGTAGCTATTGCGCGGCACTCCGTTGAGTGCGCGGGCGAGCATCTCGTCGGCGGCGCCGTTGCCATAGACATCGGCGGTCATAAAAGTGCGGATGCCACGGTCGTAAGCGTGGCGGATGACGGCGAGAAAGCGGTCGTCGTCGAGCGGTTCGCCAAAGTGCATGAAGCGGCCACCAGACCAGGTGCCGTAAGCGGTGCGGGTAATGTCCATAGGTTTTGTGTGCGCCTAGATAACCCGCGAGCCCGCCGCGTTGAAACACGGATTTTGCGGAAAGGCCCGCGCCCGTTGCGGCTCTCTCAGCGCGGGAGAAACTGCGCCGCCTCGGCCATGCGCCCATGCTGCGCCAGCAGCGCCACGAGGTTGCGGCGCGCGTGTTCGTCCTGTGGATCGAGCAGCACGGCGTTGCGGAGTTGCGCGATGGCGGCATCCGTCTCGCCCGTGTGCGTGAGCGCCTCGCCGAGCAGGCAGCGCACCTCGGCGTTGCGCGGCATTAGGCGCGCGGCCTCGCGGTAGTGGGCGATGGCCTGCGGAAATTCGCCCCGCTTTTTATGTCCCATACCCGCGATTGCGCGGGCGATGCCGTTGTCCCGCGTCACGCTGACCGTGTGGTCGAAAAGCGTGGCCGTGTCCGTCCAAAAGCCGACCTGCCGCACCGTGCAGACCGCCAGCGTGAGCACCGCCGCCGTCGCGGCCAATGGCATCCAGCGGAGCGCCGGGCGCGGCAGCGCGCGGACGCTCCAGACGACCGCCCAGAAAATCCCGAGCTGCGGGATGTAGGTGAAGCGATCCGCCATCGCCTGCGAGCCGACTTGGAAAACGCTGGTCACCGGCACCAGCACGCCGAGAAACCACAGCCACCCGCAAAGCAACTGCGGCAGCCGCTTCCGCATCGCCCAAGCCGCGAGCGTGATGCCGCCAAGCAGCAATGCCGCACACGCCACTGCAGCCGGCGAAATGCGCGCCTCGATGGGATAAAGGACCGCCAGTTTCGACGGCCAGAAAAGGCTCGTGAGATAGCGCGGATAGACCGTCACCGCATTGGCCAGCCGTTCCGCGAGCGTGAGTGAGCCTGCACTCGTCAGCGCGCCGGTGAATTTCGCCGCGGCGAGCGTCGAGAGGCTGGTGGCGAGCGAGAGCAGAAAGAGCGGAGCCTTTTCCCACCCAAGCTGCCGCCACGACATCGTCTCGTACCGGCGCAGCGGCCAGACATCGAGCAGCAGCAGCGCGCAGGGCAGCGTCACGAGCATCGGCTTCGCCATGAGGCCCAGCGCCATGCACGCCGCGACCGTCCACATGCCGCGCTCTTTTGGCCGCTCCACATGCCGTCCATAGGCGCACAGCGCGAGCAGCCAAAACGTGGTGCTGAGCACGTTCTTCCGCTCCGCGATCCACGCGACGGATTCCACATTCACCGGATGCACCGCGAAGAGCGCGGCCACCGCCACGCTCGGCCATAACTCGCGCGTCAGCCGCCGCAGCGCCGCGAAAACGAGGCAGGCATTGAGCGCGTGCAGCGCGAGGTTTTCCACATGATGCCAGCCTGGATCGAGCCCGAAGAGACTCACGTCCGCCATGTGAGAAAGCCACGTCAGCGGGATCCACTGGCTCGCCACGAAATGCGTGAACGCCCACGCCACCGCCTTCGGCTGGAGCCCGGCGAGCACGCACGGATTGCCGAAGACGTGGGTGTTGTCGTCGAAGTCGATGAACTCGCAGTGAAAGACGTGCGAGTAGATCGCCACCACGACGGCAATGAGTGCGGCGCAGATGTACGCAAATTTCCGGCGCTCAGTCATGGGCGGCAGGGCTAGGGCGAAAGGAAGCATCGCCCGGTGGGAAAGCGAAGATCGTGCCCGCCGCCCCGGCTGGTGCGTGGACCGCCGCTATTTCAGGTCCAGCGCCACGAGGTCGCCGTCGTTGTTGCGGCAAAAAACGCGCCCGTTGGCATACGTCGGTTGCACCCAGCAGCGCTTGCCGAGCACCTGCGAGCGCGAGACGGGTTTGAAGCCGCTCGCCGACGCCTCTCCGATCACCAGCTCGCCCTTTTCCGTGAGGCAAATCAGCTTCCCATCCGCAAGCACCAGCGAGCCGCCAGCCACGCTCTTTTCCTGCCACTTCACCGCGCCGCCCGCGAGATCGAGGCACGTCAACTGCCCACCCGAGCCGGCCTGGCCGTCGAAGCCAAAGACGTGGCCTTGGAACACGACCGGCGAGTTGATGTGCTCCTTGAGATTCTTATTCCGCCAGCGCTCCGACACGCCGCTGCCACCGACCTCGAAAAGCCCGCAGCCCGAGCCGTAGCCGGACGTGACGAAAATCTTGTCACCCATGACCAGCGGTGTCGCCGCGTTCACGTCGTAGCTCGTCTTCCACTCGCTGCGCCACAGTTCCTTGCCGTCCTTGAGGTCGAGCCCCACGAGCTGCGATGACTTGAGCACGACCACCGTTTTCTTGCCCGCGACCGGCGCCACGACCGGCGACGCGTAGCCCGCGCCGTCCTCCCCGCTTTTCCAAACCGTCGCGCCCGTCGCCTTGTCCAGCGCGACGGTCGAGGCTCCTTTCCCGCCGACATCGAGCAGCACCAGGCTGCCCTCCACCGTCGGCGAGCCCGCGAAGCCCCACTGCGGCCGCTTGCCGCCGAAATCCTTTTGAAAGTGCTTGTACCAAGCCGGCTTGCCGGTCGCCGCATCGAGACAGAAAAGGTCGCCCTGATGGCTCACCGAATAGACGCGCCCGCCGTCCACCGTCGGCGTCGCCGCCGTGCCGCCTTCAAACATCCGCTTGTCCAAATCGAGCGGGTATTCGTGCTTCCACACCACCGCGCCGGTCGCCGCATTCAGACACCACACGACATCCTTGCCGCCGGTATTGCCCATCGTGAAAACGCGTTCACCGCTCACCGTCACCGAAGACGTACCCGTGCCGACGCTCACTTTCCAAAGCTGCTTTGGCCCGTCCTTCGGAATCGACGCCGGCAGTTTTTCCGCGGAAACGCCGTTCGCCGTCGGCCCGCGGTAGTGCGTCCAGTCGGCATGGGCGGGTGTGGAAACGAGGTGGCAGAATCCCGCGGCGAGCGCCGCGACGATGAGGGGATTCCGACGCGCGGAAAGAAGTGAGCGGGTCATGGGCGTCACTGCTACCGGGCGGGCCACGGCGAGTCAAACCCGCCCGCTATTTCTCCACGCCCTCGATTTCCAGATACGTCGGCGTGCGATCCGCGGCCTGCCCGCGACCGACCCATTCGATGCGCATCTCCTTCAAAATCCACAGCCCTTCGTCCGTCTTCTGCCCCGAGATGACCTTGAAGCGGCGCACGAATTTGCCCGCGGCGTTGTAGGCCTCCGCCTGCATCAGCGCGCCGCTGTTTTTGGCGATCCACAGTTTCACGCTGCCGTATTGCGAATCGTTGGCGGACGCGGGCTCCACCCGGATGATCCAGCACTTTTGCAAGACCATCGTCTGCTCGCCATCGACGGTCGCTTTCGGCCAGTAGAGAAAGCGGAGCGACAAATCCTCGTAGCTCAGATCGGTGTCCCGCACGCGCGTGTCGAAGCGCGCCGAGGTGATCTTTTCCGTGCCGCCTTTGGTGATTTCCTCGAGGCGAGAATCGCGCTCACCGAGGCGGAGTTGGAGGGTCAGCGGCGGCGCTTCAAATTCGTAGCGCACCACGCCCGCCGCCATCGTCAGGCGAAAGGGCACGGTCTTGCCCGCGTTGCGCAGTTCTCCGCGGAGCGCGCGGTTTTGCGCGGCCTGCGCGACGCGCACAGTTTTCAAAATGGCGCGCGCGTCGGGCGCGTCCTCGGCGGTGGCGAGGCCGCTCAGGCCCAGGATTCCGAGCGCGAGCAATCGTGACTTTACTTGAAAAAACAGGCCCATACGCTCGCGACCCTCAGCGTTTTCCACATGGATCAAAAGCTCCTTTTTCTCATCAACCGCGAGTGGACAAGTGCGGGTTTGGATCGCTGCATGGCGCTGATGTCGAGCATGCCCGCATGGCTGCCGCTGCTCGTCGTGACGGGCGCGCTGGCGCTGTGGCGCGGCGGGTTCCGGGCGCGGGCGTGCATCGTCGCGGCGGGGCTGATCGTGGGCCTCAGCGACGGGGTGATCGCCAAGACCATGAAGCGCGCCGTGGACCGCCCGCGCCCGCATCAGGTGCTCGACGGCGTGCGCGTGGTCGATCTCGCCAAAGCCACGCCGCGGCTGCTGGCGCTGGCGAAACCGGCGACGGTGAAACTCTCCGAAGCGGCTGACGATTTGGAGAAGATCGAGGGCCGTTCGTTCCCTTCATCGCACACCATGAACATGACCGCCGCCGCGCTCGTCATCGCGTGCTTCTACCGGCGCTTCGGCTGGCTGGCCTTTGGACCGGCGCTGCTGGTGAGCTATTCGCGCATCTACGTTGGCGCGCACTGGCCGAGCGATGTGGTCACGTCCATCGTCCTCGCGCTCGGCACCACGCTGCTGCTGCTGGCGGTTTGTGAACTGCTTTGGCGTCGGCAGGCGGCGCGCGTTTTCCCACAGTTCCACGCCGCCCATCCGAGCCTTTTCGCGGCATGACTTCGCGCCGCTTTCTACTCCTTTTCCTCGGCGCGCTCACGGTGCTGCGGCTGATCTATTGCGCGCAGATCGAGCTGTCGCCGGACGAGGCCTATTACTTCCAGTGGAGCGAGCATCTCGCGCCGAGCTATTTCAGCAAAGGCCCCGGCATCGCGCTGGCGATGTGGCTGAGCACCCACCTTTTCGGCGTGAGCGAATTCGGCATCCGTGCCTTCAGTCCCCTGCTCGCGCTCGGCACCAGCCTGCTCCTCGCGGCATTGGCGCGACGCCTTTACTCCGAGTCCGCCGCCGTCTGGACCGTGCTGCTCATCAACTGCACGCCCATCTTCAACGCCGGTTCGCTGGTGATGACCATCGACCCGATCTCGATTTTCTTCTGGGCCGCCGCGCTCTACACCTTCTGGCTCGCGCTGGAGAAAAGCCCCGCCTTCTCCGCGTGGTGGCCGCTCACCGGCGCGCTCATCGGCTGCGGCTTCCTCGCGAAATACACCAACGCGATGCAGCTCCTCTCCATCCTCCTGCTCCTCGCAATCACGCCCAAACACCGCGCCGAACTGCGCCGCCCCGGCTTCGCCGCGCTGCTCGCCGTCTTCGCGCTTTTCACCATCCCCGTCCTCGTCTGGAACGCGCAGCACGACTGGATCACCCTCCGCCATCTCGGCGAGCGCGGCGGCCTCAGCGACGGCCCGCGTTTCCGCCCCGGCGAATTCTTCATCTACCTCGGCCTCCACTTCGGCGTCTATTCGCCGCTCATCTTCGGGGCTATGTGCGTGGCCGTCCCGTGGTCGTGGAAAAAGGCGCGCGTGCATTTCAAGCCGCGCTTCCTCCTCGCCTTCACGCTCCCGCTTTTCGCGCTCTACTTCACCCTCGCCCTCAAGCGCGCCGGCGAGCCGAACTGGACCGCGCCCGCCGCCATCAGCCTCGCCCTCCTCACCCTCGCCTGCTGGCAGGAGCTGGCCGCGGAGCGGAAATGGGCGCGCACTTTCGCCATCGCCGCGCTGGCCTTTGGCGGCGCGCTGAGCCTGCTCACCGTCGATACTGAAATGCTGCGCCGCGCCGGCATCCCGCTCTCCTACGACCTCGACCCCAGCGCCCGCGTCCGCGGCTGGCGCACCGCGGCCGAGGCCGTCGAAACGCTGCGCCAAAAATTCGAGGCCGAGCACGGCCAGCCCGTCTTTCTCATCGCCAACAAATACGGCACCGCCGCCGGCCTCGCCTTCTACTTGCAGGACAAGCGCCGCGAAGCGCCCGGCCACCCGCCCGTCTATTGCCCCATGTCCGCCGTGCCCGAAAACCAGTTCTATTTCTGGCCCCGCTACGACGCCCTCGTCAGCTACGCCGACCACGCCCGCGACCTCCTCCCCTCGCTCGACACGCCCACTCGCACCGCCCTCACCTCCGCCCTTTCCACGCTCGAAAAACCCGGCACGCCCGAAGAGGAAACCGAGCACCGCCGCCAATTCCTCATCGCCCTCAAAGCCGCCGCCCCGCAACTCCCCATCGACGAATACTTCACCGAATCGATGGGCTACAGCCCCTTCATCGGCCGCACCGCGCTCTACATCACCGACCGCGAGGAAAGCAAGCCCGCCTCCAGCATCCTCCGCGAATTCGCCCGCTGGGAACTCATCACTCAAATCGACCTCACCCGCCGCGGCCTCCCCCTCCGCCAGCTCCGCGTCTTCGCCTGCTACGAGTACCGCCAGCCCGAGCTGTGAACACGGTGCGCCGGTCACTCCCGCCGCACGCGCAGGAATGACGGGAAGCGCGGCAGGCCTTTGGCCGTCAGGCCGCGGAAGCGGTAGGTGATGACGGTGCCGACCGGCGGCGGCGAGGCCCGTAGCGCGTCGGTGAAGCCGGTGCCGATGGAAAACTCGATGCCGTCCGCCATTTTGACGCGGAGCGATCCGAGTTTGCCGGCGTTTTTCCCCTTGCCGGGAAGATGCGCGATGACCGTGGCTTCCGCGTCGTCCAGCGGCTTGACCTTCAGCAGAGTCGGCGAGCGGCGGGGTTCATATTCGGACTCCGGTTTGCGCAGCATCAGCCCCTCGCCGCCCAGCCCGACCACGCGATCCCGCTCGGCGATGAGATGCGCCGCTCCTTCGCAGCGGTAATGGACGACCAGCTTCACAAACTGGTTTTCCTTGGGCACCGTTGCCTGCAAAAACTTTACCCGCTCTTCGAATGGGCCCTTCGCTTTCGGCGCATCGAAGACCATGAAATGCACGCCTTTCCAGCGGTCGTCGGGCGTCTGCGAAAGCACCGTGCTGAGCGTCTCCTCGAACTGGCCGCGGCCGATCCACAGCTCGCCGTCCAGGGCGGTGTCCTTGGGCAGTTCCGCGAGAAAATAGTCCGGCGCTTGGATCGCCGTGCCCTTGCGGCTCCACAGTTTCTGGCCGTCCCAGTAGCCGCGCAGGCCATCGTATTTTTCGCTGATCCACCAGCCGGTGGGATCGATGGACGGGTTCCAGATATTCGCGAGCAGCAGGGCGGGACTCGCCTGCTCGGTCGCCGGGGTCTGCGGCGCTTGGTCTTTGGCCTGCGCAGTGGAAAAGCCCGCGCCAAAAACCGCCGCCAGCAGTCCCAGAAAAGTGGAACGCAGCCGCAATTGAGTCCTCATGCCGGGAGCCTTGGGTGAGGCGCAGCGCAGAGTCAATCCTCGGTCGTCCCGCGGCGCGCAAAAGTCTGCGCTTTCCGCTTTCCGCCCTCCGCCCTCCGCCCTCATCCTTTCCCCAAATGCCCGCCATTTCCGTCGTCATCCCGCTCTTCAATGAGGAGGGCAACATCGCCGAACTCCAGCGCGAACTCGCCGCCGCGCTCACCGGCCTCGATTACGAACTCGTGCTCGTAGATGACTGCTCCAGCGACCAGACCCTCGCGCGCATCGCGCGCGGGCCGCGTGTGCGCTTGATCGAGTTTGCGAAAAACACCGGGCAGAGCGCGGCCATGTACGCTGGCATCCACGCGGCGCAGGGCGGCGTCATCGTGCTGCTCGACGGCGACCGGCAGAATGATCCCGCCGACATCCTGCGGCTGCTCGCGGAGATCGAACGTGGCGCGGACCTCGTCTGCGGCTATCGCGCCAAGCGGCAGGACTCATTTTCCAAAAAGCTGACCTCTCGCGTGGCGAATTTCGTGCGCTCGCGTTTCACCGGCGACGGCGTGCGCGACACCGGCTGCACGCTCAAGGCCATGCGGCGCGAGTGCCGCGAGGCGCTGGTGCCATTCTACGGCATGCACCGCTTCATCCCGGCGCTGGTGAAAGGCATGGGCTACAAGCTCGTCGAGCTGCCCGTGAACCACCGTCCGCGCACGGCGGGCGTGAGCAAATACGGCTTCGGCAACCGCGCGTGGAAGGCGACGTGCGACATGTTCGCGGTGAAATGGATGCTTTCGCGGCAAATCCAAATCCGCGTACGGAAAGAAAGCTGAGCGCGCACGACGCACTCGTCCCAAATTTTTATAAGCCACGGATGGACACGGATGAAACACGGATGCGGAAAAGTACGTCGTTTTCATCCGTGAAAATCCGTGTCCATTCGTGGCTAATCCTCTTGGTGATTTTCGGGGTCGCAGGCCGCGCAGCGGAGCTGTTTCCGTTTGTGCCGCCGTGGGATGACGCGTCGCCTTCCGCGATGAATGTGAGCGCGTGGCTGGAAGCTCCGGCGGGCCGGGACGGCTTCGTGACCGTGAAAGACGGCCATCTCTTCGCGAACGGAAAACGGCTGCGCATCTTCGGCGTGAACCTCGCGTTCGGCGCAAACTTTCCTACCCACGACGACGCGGAAAAGGTCGCCGCGCGGATGGCAAAATTTGGGATCAACTGCGTGCGCTTTCACCATATGGACTGGCAGACCGCGCCCGGCGGCATCTGGGCGAAAGACTACGCGGGACTCGATGCGGCGCAGCTCGACCGGCTGGACTTTTTCATCGCGCAGCTCAAGGCGCGCGGCATTTACGCCGACCTGAATCTGCACGTCTCGCGCACCTATCCGGACCGCCCGGCGGCAGAAAAGCAGGGCAATCCGACCTTCGACGCGGGCGTGGACAATTTCTCGCCGCAGATGATCGCGCTGCAAAAGGACTACGCCCGCGCCCTGCTCACCCACGTCAACGCCTACACGAAAAACGCCTACACCGCCGAGCCGGCTGTCGCGCTCATCGAGATCAACAACGAGAACGCGCTGCTCTCCCAATGGAACTCCGGCGGCCTCGACAAAGCCGCCGCGCCCTACCGCGCGGAACTCGGCGCGATGTGGACGGATTACCTGCGCAAAAAATACGGCGCCGACCAAAGGCTCGCCGCAGCGTGGGCGGCGGAGGCAAAGCCCGCGGGCGCAGAACTGCTCAAGAACGGCAACTTTGCGCATGGCAAAGACAGTTGGTATTTTGAGCAGCACGAGGGCGCGGTCGCCGAGACCGCAGCGAAGGACGGCGTGCTGCGCGTGGACGTGCGCAAGACGGGCCCGCAGGGCTGGCATGTGCAGGGTTATCAAAGCGGCCTCAAACTCACCGGCGGCGAACCGCTCGCGCTTACTTTCCGCGCCCGCTCGGAGGTGCCGCGCCGCGTCACTATCTCCGCCATGCAGGCGCATGAGCCGTGGAAAGTGCTCGCGAGCGCAGAGATCGAGCTCGGCTCCGAGTGGCGGCCGTTCCGCGTCATTTTCACGCCGGGCGCCGACGACGCGAACGCACGCGTCGGCTTCAGCAATCTCGCGACCGCAACTGGCGGGTGCGAGTTCGCCGACGTTTCGCTCAAGCCCGCCGGCATCGACGGCGCGGTGCCGCGCGATCCCGCGGGCGGCGTCGCCCTCTTTACCAAAGCGGACATCGCCGGCCGCACCGAGGTGGCGCGCGACGACTGGCAGCGTTTCCTGTGGCAGCTCGAAGAGCGCTACTGGCCGGGCATGCACCGCTTCATTCGCGAGGATTTGCAGGCGCGAAGTCTCATCGTCGGCACCCAGCTTGGGTGGTCGCCGTTCCTCATCCAGCAGCACATGGATGTCATCGACTCGCATGCCTACTGGCAGCATCCGCAGTTCCCGCGCAAGCCGTGGGACATGAGCGACTGGACGGTGAAAAACCTCGCCATGACTGGCGCGGCGGACGGCGGCACGCTGCCCGGCCTCGCGCTCCAGCGCGTCGCGGGCCGGCCCTACATCTGCACCGAGTACAACCACTCCGCGCCCAACCAATTCTCCGCCGAAACCTTCCCGCTCATCTGCGCCTACGCCGCGCTCCAGGACTGGGACGGCATCTTCGCCTTTGCCTATTCGCACCGCGCGAATGACTGGGCAAAGGGCTATTTCCCGAGCTTCTTCGACATCGACCAGCATCCCGTGAAAATGGCCACGCTCCCCGCGTCACTCGCCCTTTTCATGCGCGGCGATGTGGCCGCCGCGAAGACCGCGAGCATCGCCAACATCCAGCACGACATCGCCGTGGCCACCGCGCGCGAGCACGGCCCGCGGCTCGGCGCGGAGCAGTTCGGCGTGAAACGGATGGAGCCGTTTTTGCATCGCGTTGGCGTGCGCCAAGGCGATGGCGAAAGCTTCGCCGCCACGCCCGCGCCCGCCGGGCCGAAGTTCGCCAGCGACACCGGCGAGCTGACTTGGGACACCGCCGACAAAGCCGTGACCATCGACACCCCGCGCTCGAAAGCCGTCCTCGGTTTCGTGGAGCGCCGCAGCTACGACCTCAGCGGCGTGAAGGTCGAATGCGGCGCGACGCGCACCGGCTTCGCCTGCGTGCAACTCACCGTGCTGGACGGCGCGGATTTCAAGACGGCGAAACGCATCCTCATCACCGCCACCGGCACCGCCGAAAACACCGGCCAGCAATGGACCGACGACAAAAAGGAAACCGTCGGCAAAAACTGGGGCCACGCGCCGAGCCTCGTCGAAGGCCTCGCCGCCAGGATCACGCTCCCGCTTTCCACGAAGCTCAAAGCCTGGGCGCTCGACGACCGCGGCCAGCGCCGCGCGGAAGTGCCGATGCCCGACGGCGTGCTGGAAATTTCATCCGCCCACCAAACGCTCTGGTACGAGGTCGCTGCGGAATAGGCCCCCGTACTTCCGCCCTCCGCCCTCCCCCTCCCCCTTTCCCCTACCGCGGCGCGAGCATGATCTGCTCCCCTTCCCGCGCCGCGTCGATGCGGATGCTGCTGCCCGCCAGCGTGGCCATGTCGCGCGCGTGCATGAGCATGCTGGAGATTTCGCGGTCGTCGTGCTCCGGATCGTGGTGAAAAAGAAAGAGCCGCTTCACCCGCCCCGCGATGGCGAAGCGCACCACGTCATCCACGCACCCGTGGCCCCAGCCGACGTGCCGGCGGTATTCGCCCACGGTGTACTGCGCGTCGGTGATGAGCACGTCCGCGTCCTGCACAAATTCCGCAAGCTTTTCCTCGATCGTCCGCGGCAGCTCGCCGCCATGCGCCTCGGCGGTGTGCTCGTTGAAACATTCATTGTCCGGCAGATACGCCACCGAACCGCTGGCGGTGAAAAGGCGGTAGCCCACGCAGATGCCGGGGTGATTGGAAAAGCACGCGTCCACCCGCACCGGCCCGATGTGAAAGGTCATGTCCTTCAGCTCGTCGATGACGATATTGCCGGGCATCTGTTTCAGCGCGATGGGGAAGTAAGGACTCTCCATCTGCCCCGCAAGCGTGGCCGCCAGCCCGTCACGCGCGCCCTCGTAGCCGAGGATGCGGACGCGGTTCTTGGCCTTGTAGGCCGGGAGAAAAAACGGGAAACCCTGGATGTGATCCCAGTGCGTGTGCGTGATCAGCACCGTGATATTTATGGCCCGCTCGCCGAACTCCGCCGCCAGCGCCTGACCCAGCGGGCGTATGCCCGAGCCCGCGTCCAAGATGATCAGCTCGCCGTCCACACGCAGCTCCACGCACGAGGTATTGCCCCCGAAGAAAACCGTGGAGGGCCCCGGCGTCGGGATCGACCCGCGCACGCCCCAGAATTTCACCTTGGTCCCGCGCTCCCCCGGCTCCGCCGCCGCGGTCCGCGGCGCCGCCTCCGCGCGCTTCGGCGGCGCGGGTTCCGCCACGGGCTTCGCCACCGCCGCACTCCCGGGGGCCAGCCGCTGCAGCACCTCGCGCAGCTTTTCAAACTCGATCGGCTTCACCAGATAGTCGTCCACCCCGGCCTCCTCCGCGCTCTGCCGGTCCGCCGCATAGTCGCGGCCCGTCATCACCACCACCCGCGTCTGCCGCAGCTCTGCGCTCTCGCGCACCGTCCGGCAGACGTGAAAGCCATTGCCCCGCGGCATCAGCAGATCGCACAGGATCACGTCCGGCCGGTGTTCCAGCGCCAGCGCGATGCCCTGCTCGCCGTCCGCCGCTTCGAGCACATTCCACCCGTCGCGCCGCAGCAGCGCCGCCGCCGGGGCGCGGCAGATTTCGTCATCGTCGATGATCAGGATCGTCTTCATTCAAAGTGCCGGGAAATCGTTGCTGGGTCTGGAAAAATCGGGCACGCCGTTTTCAGGAATCCGCGCATCTCAGACAAACCGCCCCGCGCCGTCCAGCGCGGAGTTTGCCGCCATCGCGCTTGTCCCGCAGCGGCCCGGCCCGCTAGTCTCGCGGCCATGCATATCCCCGATCTCCGCAGTCCCCATGATGCCGTCCGCGGTCTGAAATACTTTGGCCGCATGCTCGACAAAATCCGCCTGCACCAGGCCGGCACCCTGCCCGCCGACTATCAGGCGAATCTCGGCGGCGGCTTCGACGAGCGCTGCGTCCACTTTTTGTGGATCGAATACCCCGCCCTTGCCGAGCGCGTGCGGCAGGGCGGCAGCGACGGGGAAATCCTCGACTGGTGCGTGGCCCAGGGCCGTCAGCCGAGCGAGGAAGACATCGAGATTTGGAATGAATTCATGCGCAAACGCGGCTGGCACGACGAAGCCACCGAGCGCCTCATCCAGCGCAAAGCGGAGAGCGGCATCCCGGGCCGCGATGACATCCAGACCATGTTCGACTACATCGACTTCGACGAAGGCCGCGGCCCGCGCTGAAGACCAAAACGACCGCGACGCAAACCCGCCCGCCCCAGCGCGGTCAGCCGCGGAAGAGGCGGCCAAAGTTCGCGGCGAGGAAGACGGCGTTGAGCAGGAGGAAAATGATGACCGGGCGGAGAGCGGCGCGGCGCGGTCCGGCAGTCACGCGCTCTTCGCGCATGAAGTAGGCGAGCGCGGTGGCGGCGAGGAACCACGCGGCGCAGCCCGTCCACGGCGGGGTGAAAACAGGGGGTTGCGCCGGGCCGCTCGCGCGCCAGAGCCAGAAAGCGCGCAGCTTCGCAGCGACGGGTTCCAGATTCAAATCCGCCAGCAGCGCCAGCGCGCCGGTGCCAACCGCGAGCGGCGCCGGCCCCGCCGTCGGCCACCGCCACAGCACCGTCTGCCGCGCGCCCACGATGAGCGCATACCACAGCAGCGGCAGCCCCACGGGCACCGGCCCGAGTTTCACCCCGAGCTGCGTCGAATACCGGATTGCCCCAAGCGGCCAGCCGGTCAGCGCGCTCGCGGCCCCGAGCGCCGCCACTCCGGCACCAACGATCAGCGCCCAGCGCCGCGCCGTGACCAGACCCTCCGCCTCCGCCAGCCAGAGGTGGACGCTCGCCGCAGCGAGCGTGATCCAGGCGATGTCACCGACGCCGATCAGCCACACCAGCGCGGCGCGGAGATCGCGATTGCCAAGGGCGTCGAGCGAGGCGTCGCCGAGGGCGAAAGTCCAGACGCCCGCAATCCACGCCGTCCACAGCAGGAAAAAAATCCACAGTCCAGAGACCAGCGGTTCCAGCCCGCGGGCGAGGAGAGAAGGGCGCGAACCCATCGCGCGGCAGCGGGCTTACGCCGCGGGCTCGGCGTCAGCCAACTCGTGATCGCGCAGCTTCAGGCTGGCCAGCGCAGCACGCGTCTCAGCGCGCAGTTCAGCCAGCATTTCGCGGGAGATTTCCATCTGCGCCGCCTTGAATTTCGCCCACTCCGCCGCCGTGGCCTGGAGGCGCTCATAGGTGCGGGTGAAGTAGGCGCGCGCGGCGTCCGTGAGGTGCGGGCACTCCAACTTCGTCTCCATCCGCCGCTGCGCCTCGCCCAGCTCGGCGAGCAGGATTTTCTCCGAGGCCACCCGCCGCAGATTCTTCGCGAGGCCGAGCGCGTTCAGCGTCCAGATGATCCATTTCGTCGGGTCAAACTGCCAGGGCTTCACGCCGTTGCGGTAGTCGTGCTGAAACTCGTGGTGATAGTTGTGGTAGCCCTCGCCGAAGGTGACGATGGCCGTGATCCATGAATCCCGCGCCGAGCAGCGTGAGGAGTAGGGGCGCTTGCCGATGTAGTGGCAGAGCGAGTTGATGCAAAAAGTGCAGTGCTGGAGGAAGACCACCCGCGCCACGCCGGCGATGAGGAAAGAGCCCAGCGCCGCGGACCACCCGCCCCACGTGAAGCCGATGATGGCCGGCAGGATGAAGGCCACGAAAACCGCAATCTTCTGCGTATGGCGATGCTGCCACATGACCAGCTTGTCCTTCTGCAAATCGGCCACGTTGTCGTAGGTCAGCGGCGGGCGCAGCTTGAACATGAGCCAGCCTATGTGCGCGTGGAAAAGGCCCTTGTTGATGTCGTAGGGATCGTCGTCGTGATCCACATGCTTGTGATGGATGCGGTGTTCGCACGACCACATCAGCGCCGAGTTTTCAAACGCGCCGGCCCCGAAGATGAGCGTGAACAGCTTCACCGACCAGTGCCCCTGAAACGCCAGATGCGAAAACATCCGGTGATACCCCAGCGTAATCGAGAACCCGCAGGCACAGAGCATCACGAAAAACAGCGCAAGCTGAAACCAGTCGATCCCGAACTTCCATAGATAAAGCGGCACCGCCGTGAGCGTGAGAAAAAGTGTGCCAATGAGGAAGGAACTGGTGACCCAGTTGACGCGGGCGAAGGGGATGTTTTTGAACATGGATTGGTGAGTGCTGGGCGGATGAAAAGCGCAGACAGATAGGTGGGAAGCTGTCCCCTTGCAACCTAAAAGCCGCGCGGCGGGGATTCTGCCGCCGCAGGGAAAACAAATCATTGCCGCCGCTTTCCGGCGTCCCTAGCTTCCGCCGATGTCTTTCAAGGATTTTGGTCTCAATGAAGCAGTTGTTCGCGGCGTGGAAAGTATGGGCTACGTCGATCCCACGCCGATCCAGCTCCGCGCTTTCCCCATCATCCTGAGCGGGCGCGATATGATGGGCTCGGCGCAGACCGGCACGGGCAAGACGGCCGCCTTTGGCCTGCCCATCCTCTCGC
>JANPHJ010000176.1:0-15684 GCA_031424395.1 Chthoniobacter sp. | reverse complement strand
ACGGAATTCATCCGCAGCAAGGACATGTGGTGGCGGCCCATCGAAGTGCGCGTCGGCCCGGACGGCGCGGTCTATGTCGGCGACTTCTACAACCAGGCCGTCATCCACAACGACACCCGCGGCCCCGATCACAACAAGGTCAACGCCGCCGTTCGCCCGGATCGCGATCACTATTTCGGCCGTATCTGGCGTCTGGATCAAAAGGACGCGAAGAAGCTCGTCGTGCCGGATTTGTCGAAGGCGGGCGTCGCCGAGTTGGTGAAAGCGATTGAGCATCCGAATCGTGTGGTGCGCATGACTGCGAGCAGGCTGCTCACCGAACTGCCGAATCCGCTGCCGGTACGCACCCAGCTTTGGCGGGAAGGCGAGCGCGAACAATACGCGGCGATGATGGAGAAGAACTGCGGCTACCAGTCTTTGCTCAAGCTCGCGCTCGACAGCGCCAAACCCGCCGAAACCCGCGTGGCGGCGCTGTGGACGCTCGGCCGTCAGGATAGCGCCGGGCTGTTGGGCTGGCTCCCGCTCCTTGCTGACAAAGACCCGGTTGTTCGCCGCAATGCCGCGCAGCTTGGGGAACTGATCGCGATCCACCCGCAGGGACCGCGCGGCGAAAACTCGATGAACTTCGCCGTGAACAATAATGGCGGCAAAGACTTCGCGGCACTCGTGGGCGATGGCGACCCGCAGGTTCGACTCGCGGCGCTGATCACGCTTTCGAGCGCCAGTTTCGCCGCAGACGACAAGACGGGAACGATCCTGGCAGCGGCTATCGTCGCCGCCTGGGCGAAATTCGAGGACGATTTCCAGCGCAGCGCTGCCGTCGGCGCAGCTTCCCGCAATCCCGCGTCCGTCATCGCCGCCGCGCTCGACGCGGCCGATCCCGCGCCGCTCGCGCCGCTGGTCTCGCAGCTCGCTGCGTCCATCGGCGAAAAGAACGACAGCGCGATGGCCGCGAAGCTCGTCGCCTTTCTCGCCGCCAAGCCCGCGAGCGCCGACCCGCTCAAACGCAGCATCCTCGACACCCTCGGCAAATCCCTCAAGGACGCGCCACCGATGACGCCCGAACTTTCCGCCGCGCTCGGCAAACTCCTCGCCGGCGGCGCGAGCGGCAGCGCCCTCCCGCTGGCCGCGAAGTGGGACAAAGCCGGCACGCTCAAAGCCTCCATCGACGGCCTCGTCCGCCAGCTTTTCACCAAGCTACAGAGCGGCTCCGACGACGAACGCCTCGCCACCGCGCAGGGCCTGCTCGGCTTGCGCAGCGTGAACCCCGACGCGCTCCCCGCCGTGCTCAAAACCGTGACCGGCCCCGGCTCGCCCGCGCTCAAGCAAAAGCTCATCGCCGCCCTCGGCGAAACCGGTGATCCCAGCGTCGGCGCGGCGCTCGCCGGCTCCTTCGCCCAGCTCCCCGCCGAGGCGCAGGCGCCCGCCTACGAAGTGCTGCTCAAGCGCGCCGACTGGACCCTCGCACTCCTCGACGCCGCTGACGCGAAACGCGCCGACCTCGCCCCGCTCGGCCCGGCCAACCTCGCCCGCCTCCGCACCTATCCCGACAAAGCCGTCTCCGCCCGCGCCAATGCGCTGCTCGACAAACTCCTCGGCCCCGCAATGGCCGCGAAAAACGAAATCCTCGCCAAGCTCACACCCATCGTCGAGCAGCCCGGCGACGCCGTGAAAGGCAAGGCGCTCTTCACCACGACGTGCGCCATTTGCCACAAGCTCGGCGATACCGGCGCGGACATCGGCCCCGGCCTCACCGGCATGGGCGCGCACGGCCCCGCCGAGCTGCTCACCGCCATCGTCGATCCGAATCGCGAGGTCGATCCAAGCTTTGTCGCGTGGAATATCGAGACCAAAGACGGCGGCCTGCACAGCGGCGTGCTCGCCCGCGAAAACCCCGCGAGCCTTGTGCTCAAGAGCCTCGCCGGGGTGGAGGAGATCAAAATCGCCGACATCAAGAGCCGCGTGAACACCGGCCGCTCGCTCATGCCGGAAGGCTTCGAAGGCCTCGGCGGCGAACAGCTCCGCGACATCCTCGCCTACATCTGCGGCGCGGACGGCGCGAAGTTTCGCATGCTCGATCTCAGCAAGGCTTTCACCACCACGAGCGCGCACGGCTTCTACGCCGACCAGCGGGATTCACCGGAGAATTTCCACTTCGCGAAAATGGGCATGCTCACGCTCGGCGGCATCCCCTTCAACCTCGTCGCGCCGGAAAAATCCGCGAACGGCAACAACGTCGTGCAGCTCAAGGGCGGGCCGAGCGGCGTGTATGCGCAGACCATGCCGAAGTCTGTGGAAGTCTCCGGCGGCGGCTTCAAGGCGAACCGGCTGCACTTCCTCGGCAACGTCGCCGGGTGGGGTTTTCCGTACGGGCAAAACAACGACGTGGTGATGAAAGCCGTCGTGCAGTTCGCGGGCGGCGCGAGCGAGACGCTGGAGTTCCGCAACGGCGTTGAGTTTGCCGACTACATCAACCGCTCCGAAGTGCCCGGCTCGAAATACGCCGAGGGCGTGACCAAAAACGCCCAGGTGCGCTGGAGCAGCAAGCCCCTCAAGACTACCGCGCCGATCGAGAAGATCGTCCTAGAAAGCGCCGGCACCACCGTCGCGCCGACGACCTTCGCCATCACCGCCGAGTTGGCCGACCCCAACGCCGCGCCGCTCGCCGCCGCTGCGCCGGTGAAGCCCGCCGAGCCTGCGGCGTTCAAGCCGCAGTTCGACGACGCCGTGCCGCAGCCGCCCGCCACGCGGCCCGCGAATGGCCCGCGCGTCCTGCTCGTCGGCGGCGGCTCGTCGCACGACTTCGTGAAATTTTTCGGCGCGACTGACAAAGCCACGCTCACGCCGGTCTGCGGCTGGGTCGATTTCACGCAAAACCTCAACGGCATCCCGGCGATCCTGAAAGACATCGACGTGCTCGTGCTCAGCGCGAACCAGCCGATTTCGTCCGAGACCGCGAAGGCGCTCATCGACTACGCCAACCGCGGCGGCGCGATCATCTCGCTGCATCCGGGAGGCTGGTATGCGTGGAATAATTTTCCGCAATGGAACAAGGAAATCGTCGGCGGCGGCACCCGCGGCCACGACGCGCTTGGGCCGTACACCGTGAACGTCACCAACCCCGCGAGCCCCATCACCAAAGGCGTGCCGCCCGCCTTCGAGATCACCGACGAACTCTACAACTTCAACGCCGACCCCGCCGGCAATCCCGTCGAAGTGCTCGCTACCGCGACCAGTCCGAAGAGCGGAAAAACCTTCCCGCAGGTTTGGATCGTGAAGCACCCGAAGGCCCGCATCGTCGGCCTCACCCTTGGCCACGACGCCCGCGCCCACGATCTCCCGGCCTATCAGACGCTCCTGAAAAACGCAGTGCTGTGGGCCGGCGGGAAATAGCCACCCGCTTAAAAAGCGCTTGTCAACGCGCGCGCGCCGCGCAGAGTTTCGGCGCTGCGACGCGGGTATAGCTTAGTGGTAAAGTTCCTGCCTTCCAAGCAGGCCATGCGGGTTCGATTCCCGCTACCCGCTCCACTGCCAACGCTCCGTTGGCCCGGCGCGCCGCAGCCATTTCAGTCAGCCGCGGCTACCCGTGTTCTCCTTCGAGGACGTCGCTGGGCTTGAGAGCGATGGGGTAGGGTTCGAGCGGCATGGGGTTGCGGTGGTCGAGGTGCTCGGCGCAAATGCGGAAGAAATCGGCGCGAGTCACGGTGCGGCGGATGGCGTGGAGGAAGGCGCCGGTCGGCTCGACGCCGAGGCCGATGAAGTTGAGGTATTTTTTCATCTTCTGCACCTGCGACAGCTCCGGGATGCCGGGGGTGCAAACGGCTTCGTAGAGGGCGTGGATGTAGGCCAGCACATCGCTGCCGCGCGGCTGAAACGGCGGCTCGCCGCGGCGGTGCTCGCGGATTTGGCGGAAGATCCAGGGGTTGCGGATGGCGCCGCGGCCGATCATCAGGCCGCAGGCGCCGGTGAGCATGAGCACCTCGGCGGCTTTGCTCGCGGAGCAGACATTACCGTTTGCCAAAACCGGGCACGGCATGGCGGCGACGGCGCGGGCGATGAAGTCGTAATGCACGGCGCTGCGATACATTTCCTTCACGGTGCGGCCGTGGACGGTGAGGAGGTCGAGGGAGTGTTTGGCGAAGATGGGGAGCAGCGCGTCGAAGACCGTGGAGTCGTCGAAGCCGAGGCGCGTTTTGACGGTGAAGGGTATGTGTACGGCGTCGCGCAGGGCGCCGAGGATGGAGTCGATGCGCTGCGGGTCGCGGAGCAGGCCGCCGCCGGCGCATTTGCGATAGACCACGGGGACGGGGCAGCCGAGGTTCAGATCGACGGCGGCGATGGGAAGCTGCTGCAGCTCCCGCGCGGCGCGGACGAGGCCGGCGATGTCGTTGCCCATCATCTGTGCGAGCACGGGGCGGCCCGTGGGATTGTGGGTGATGGAGGCGAGGATGTGGGGATCGAGACGGGAGTCGGGGTGGACGCGAAAGTACTCGGTGCAGTAGAGGTCTGCGCCGCCGTAGGTGGCCATGAGTTTCCAAAAAGCGAGGTCGGTCACGTCCTGCATGGGCGCGAGCGCGAGCGGCGGCTCGGGGCCGCGGAGCAGCGTGGCGAAAGAGGTGCGGGCGTCCAATGGGCCGTGACCTTTCCGCAGATGCCGGCGGCGGGCGAATGTTTTCGGCGGCGGTTTCCACCCGCCGACCGCGCGAAATCTACAGCGCGTTGCGCTTCGCCTTTTCGTCCACTTTGCCGCTCTTTTTTTCGAGGGAGGCGGCATGGTGCTCGTCGCCGGCGGTGCGGTACATGGTAATGAGGAGGTTGCGGACGCTGTTGGCGCTGGTCACGTCGAAGTAGTCGCCGCCGCCCTTGGTATCGACGCGGCGCTCAAACTGAGTCTCGATTTGGCGCACGGCTTTGCGCTGCTCCTCGGGCACGGAGCCGAAGGCGGTGAAGTAGTCGTTGGCGAGGGCTTTGAAGGCGGCCACGTCGTCGGCGTGCTCTTCCAGCGCGCGGCGGTAGAGCGAGTGGATGCCGGCGGGCGGGCCGGCTTTGCTGAGCAGGGCGGCTTCGCGGCGGAGGCTGTCGGTGAGAAAGCCGAGGTCGCCGGGTTTGCCGGCGTCCTTGCCGCGTGGGTTCTCGATTTTTTTGGTGTCGCGCTTGAGTTCCTGAAGCGAGAGCTTCGCGTCCTGGCGGGGAAAAATGTAGGTTTCTTCGAGGGGCTTGGCGGTGGCGAGCTGCACGGCGTCGTCGGCAAAGGCGCGCTTGAAGTCGGCGACGAGGTCGCGCCATTCGGCGACGGGCGCGGTTTTGCGGACGCTGCGCCAGAGGTCGATTTTCGCGTCCCACGCGGCGGGCAGGTGCGGGCTGGCGGCGAGGGCAAAGGCGAGCGCGGTGTCGGCGGTGGGGGTGTCCTTGAGCGTGCCATGCAGCGCGGCGAGCCAGATGAAGCGGTGCGCTTTCAGCAGCGCGATGGCAGAGGATTCGCGCTTGTCGCCGCGGCGGACGAACTCCTGCTCGCTCACGCCTTTGCCGGTCTGTGCATCGCTGCCGTGCCCGGCGCTGTAGCCGTCCATGCGCCCGGTGAAGGACCACTCGCCTTCATCGGACTCGTAGCCGATCCAGGCGTGCGCGCCGCGTTTGCCATCGCCGCCGAGGATGACGGCGGGGATGCCAGCGGCGCGGGCGGTGTTCACGGCGAAGTAGGAGCGGTCGCCGCAGATGCCGCCTTTGTCGAGGATCTCGGCGAAGGTGTAGCTCTCGTAGGGCTTCTTCATTTTCCCGGTGACGGCTTTCTCCATGTCGTACTTCACCATGTCGTACGCGCTGCCCCAGTTTTTCTGTTTGAGGTGCATTTTTTTCAACGCCCAATCCAGCTCCGAGACGGGCACGGGCGCACAGACGACCCAGACGAGATCGGTGGCGGGCAGACGGTGGATGTGGGTGGCGAGGTCGCCTTTTTCGTTGTGCTGTTTGTAAAAGTCGTAGCGCTGGCTGGCGGGGATTTGCAGGCGCTCGCCGTTCCACTCGGGGGTGAAGGGTTTGTCGAAAACAAGGGCGCAGGCGAGCGCGAGTTCGCGGTACTTCGTGCGGGCCTCGGGGTCTTCGCTGGCGAGGACGGCCCAGGTGTGGAGCGCCTGCGCGGCGTCATCCTCGGGCTTGAGGCTGAGGAGCAGGGACTCCATGGCCGTGGGCGTGGTGAAAAGCCACTGCGCGAAAGCGGAGTGCGTGGTGTCGGCGGTGACGGCGGCAAGCGCACTGCTCGGCAATTGGCGCAGCATGGTGCGCTGGACGAGGGCTTTGGCAAACAGCGGGTTACCGAGGAAGCGCTCGTAGTCGGCGGGCGCGCGGAGGCCGGTGGATTTTTTCAACTCGGTGGCGAGGGCGCGGTCGAGGAGGTCGAGGTAGTCGGTCCACTTGCCGGAGAGGAGCGCGGTGTCGAGCGCGGCCTGGGCGCGCTGGAGGTTCTCGGCTTTTTTGCCGGCGGTCTCGTCGAGGACGATGGGCTGGGTCGAAACGGCCGCGGCCGACGCGGGCGCGGGCGTGGCCGCGGGGCGGGCAGGCTCGTCGCGGGGGGCGGTTTCCTTGGCGAGCATGGGCTCGGCGGCGGGCGCGGGCGGAAGTGCGGGCGCGGGTGCGGCAGCGACCGGGGCTGACGGTTCCGGCGTGGTGGCGCGCGGTTTTTGCGCGGCCGCGCTCTCCTCCGCGGGCGCGGCGGGACGCGGAGGCAGACGATGGTAGGCAAAGGCGCCGCCGCCGCCGAGGATGGCAAGCCAGAGGAAAATCTCGAAGAAGTCCCAGCGTTTTTTCACCCGCACCGGAATGGCGCGACCGGCGACGACCGGGCGGCGGATGGGTTTGACGCCGTGCGGCGGAGGGGGCGGTTGGGGATTTTGCGAGTCCATAGGGAAAAGGTCGCGAGTGCCGGAAACTGTCAGACATAGGGTGGCGCGGCAAGCCCGTATCCGAAGCGGGTCGCGGGTCGTTCCGGCCACGAAAATCATCGTTTTCGTGGCGGTTGGGAAAATAACCATTGCCAAGGCGAGACGCCCGATTCACCGTGAAAGCGTCCTTACAAAGTAAATTATGATCGAGGTCGAAATCTACGCCGCCGGTGTCCGCCAACTGGAGAAAATCCTGGAACTCGACCACGAGTTCGAGGCGGTGGCTGGGCTGCGCTACAAGGTCGATAGCAATCACGACATCGTCTATCTGGATTTTGAGGAGCCGACCATGACGATCCAGGAAATCCGCGCGGTTTTCCGCAAGCTCGGGCTCGAGCCGCGCATCGTGGGCGGGGTGCCGCCCGAGCTGAATCCAAAGAGCAAGACGCAGCCGCTGCGCGTCGGCGGGCACTAGGTTTCCACGGGTTGCCAGTCATCCGGCGCGCGATGGACAAGCGCCACCTGCGCCGCTAGCTTCGCGCGTTCCGCATGGTCACCGCTCTCGGGCGCATCGCGCTTTCTCTTATCCAATATCTCGGCGAGCTGGCGCTGCTCGTGTACGAGACGGGCCGGTCGATGATCGTCGCGCCGCTGCGCTGGCGGCTTTTCGCCCGGCAGATCGTGGAAGTGGGCTGGCGCTCGCAGCTCGTGGTCATTGTCACCGGCATGTTCACCGGTGCGGTGCTGACGGCGCAGACGTATTTCCAGTTCGCCGCGCTCGGCATGAAGTCCGCGACCGGCTCGGTCGTGGCGGTCGCGATCTTCCGCGAACTCGGTCCCGTGCTTACGGGGCTGATGGTCTCGGGCCGGGTGGGCGCAGCCATCGCCGCGGAAATCGGCACCATGAAAGTGACCGAGCAGATCGACGCGCTGCGTTCGCTGGCCGTGCATCCCATCGACTATCTGGTGGTGCCGCGCGTGCTGGCGCTGGTGCTTTCCATGCCGCTGCTGGTGGCGGAAAGCGTGGGCCTGGCCATCGTCGCGAGCTATGTCGTGGGGGTGCATCTGCTCGGCATCTCGGGGCCGTTTTTCCTCGGCAATCTCTACCGCTACGTCGGCCCGCGGGACATCAAGATGGCGCTGACCAAAGCGTTCTGCTTCGGCGTGGTCATCGCCTTTGTGAGCTGCCACCAGGGGCTGAACGCGAAGTCCGGCGCGGTCGGCGTGGGCCGCGCGCCGACCGAGGCCGTGGTCATCAGTTCGCTCGGCATCCTGATCCTGAATTTCTTCCTCACCTTCCTGCTCAACATGCTTTTCCCGTACGGCCACTGACCGCCCATGATCTCCGTCCGCCAGCTCACCAAAACCCTCGGCGACCAGCCCGTGCTCGGCGGCGTCGATCTCGAGATCGCGCGCGGCGAGACGTGCGTGGTGCTGGGGCGCTCGGGCAGCGGCAAAAGCGTGCTGCTGAAACATCTCATCGGCCTTTTCCAGCCCACCTCCGGGGAGGTCTGGGTCGAGGGCGAAGAGATCACCCGGCTGCCGGAGCGCCAGCTTGGCGGCATCCGCAAAAAGCTCGGCATGCTGTTCCAAAGCGGCGCGCTTTTCGACTCGATGAATGTTGCGGAAAACCTCGCCTTTCCGCTGCGCGAGGCCGGGGTGAAAAACGAAAAGGAGATCGACGAGCGGGTGGCCGAGGCGCTGGAGATGGTCGATCTGGCGGGTGAGCAGAAAAAGATGCCGGAGAAACTTTCCGGCGGCATGCGCAAGCGCGTGGGCCTGGCCCGCACCATCGTCGGCCAGCCCGCGTGCATCCTTTACGACGAGCCCACGACCGGCCTCGACCCCATCGCCTCGGACTCGATCAACCACCTGATTCGGCGCTTGCAAAAGCGCCTGCGAGTGACATCCGTGGTCGTCACGCACGACATGAAAACCGCCTTCACCACCGCCGACCGGATCGCCTTTCTCCACGAGGGGCGCATCTATTTTCACGGCACCGCGGAGGCCCTGCGCGCCACGCAGGACAGCGTCCTCACGGACTTCATCGAAGGCCGCTCCGGCGACGTGAGCTGACCGCCCGCCCGCATGAGCACCGAGCGCAAGGGAGTCGAACTTTTTGTCGGGTTGTTCCTGCTCATCGGCTTCGGGGTCATCGCCACGATGGTGCTGCTGTTCGGGCGCGTCGGGAAAGGCTTCCAGAAGAACTACCCGATCAGCGTCGAGTTCTCCAACGCCAGCGGGCTGGTCAAAGGCTGCGACGTGCTGCTCTCCGGCGCGAAGATCGGCCTCGTCATGGAAGCCCCGCGCCTGACCGGCCGCGCCTATGCCGTGGCCGCGCCCATGAATATCAACGAAGGCGTCCACATCCCGCGCAAATCGACCTTTCTCATCCGCACCAACGGCATGCTTGGCGACGCCTACGTGGACGTGGTGCCGCCCGTGGAGTTCGACCCCGCGGACTTTGTCCAGCCGGGTGAGACTATCGTCGGCTCCCGCGTCGGCGGACTTGATGAGCTGACCGCCAAAGGCGGGCGGATGATCGACACGGTGAACGACGAAGTGCTCCGCAAGCTCAACATGGAACTCGACGAGATCCAGATCGCCACCCGCAGCATCAATGCCCGGCTGCTGAGCGAAACCAACCTCAAGAACATCGAGGAAACTTTCGCCAATCTCAAAAAGACGACCGAGGAGTTTTCGCAGACCTCCAAAAACCTCGACGCCGTGGTGGCCAAGACCAGCGAGGCGGTCGATTCCGCCAAAGTCATGCTCAAAACCGTGGACGGCGCGGCTGGCGACATCAGGCTCGCCATCGGCGATTTCCGCAAACTGACCGACTCCGCCAATCTCCTCGTGAAAAAGGCCACCGCCGGGGAAGGCACCCTAGGCACGCTCATCTCCGACCGGCAGGCGGCGGAAGACCTCAAGACTCTCATCGCCAACCTGCGCCGCTCCGGCGTGCTTTTTTACAAAAACCGTCCACTGCCCGAAGCCGACGCCTCCACTCCGCGCCCGGCCCCAGCCCGGCCCCGCACCCGCTGATTCAGGAAATCGCGGCGGGGTGTGGTTCGCGGCTTGCTAAAGAAGAGCGGTATTTTCGTTCCGCATGACCCCGCTCCTCACCATCAACCTGCTCCGCGCGCTCTTCGTCACGCTCGCCGGCTGCGTCGGGCTGATGATCGGCGACGACATGCTCGGCTCCGCGTTCGCCGGCCTCGCGGCGGGCACCGCCTTCGGCCTCGCCATCGTGCTGGGCGACAAACTGGTCAAAGGCATCTCGCTCCGCATTTTCTCCTCGGCCACCTTCGGCCTGCTCGTCGGCTTTGTGTTCGCGCGGCTGCTGCTTTCCTCGCGCATCCTCGCCGTCACCTCTCCGCAGACCCAGTGGGTGAGCGGGCTCATCATCTACGCCACCTTCAGCTACCTCGGCATGATGCTCGCCATCCGCAGCAACCGCGACGAATTCGCCCTCATCATCCCCTACGTCCGCTTCCGCCAGGCCACCGTGCAAGACGCCCCGCTGCTCATCGACTCGAACATCGTCATTGACGGTCGCCTTGCCAGCATCTGCGCCACCGGCTTCCTCAGCAGCTCGCTCGTTGTGCCCCGCTTCGTCCTCGAAGAACTCCAGCGCCTTGCCGATTCTGGCGACCCCTTGAAACGCGAACGCGGTCGCGCCGCCCTCGCCCGCCTCCAGGAAATGCAGAGCAGCCCCACGCTCAGCGTCATCATTCACGAGAGCGAAAGTGACGAGCCCACCCCCGTCGATGCCAAACTCCTGCAAGCCGCGAAGCTCCTCGACGCCCGCCTCCTCACCAACGACAGCGGCCTCTGCGCCCTCGCCCGGCTGCAAGGCGTCGCCGTGCTCAATCTCAACGACCTCACCAAAGCCCTCCGCCCCACGCTCGCCGCCGGCGAAGCGCTCGACATCGCGCTCGTGAAAGAAGGCCGCGACGCCCACCAAGCCGTCGGCTACCTGCCCGACGGCACCATGGTCGTGGTCAATCACGCCCGCGCCCAGATCGGCAAAACCGTCGGCGTCGTCGTCGCCAGCACCCTGCAAACCAGCGCCGGCCGGCTCTTTTTCGCGGACCTCCGCACCGCCTAGGCCCGGAAGTCCGGCCGGCCGGCGGTTCCCCATAGCGCACCGCCTCCAACCGGATTCCGAATGTTTCCCCGAGACGTGATCCGTACATGACAAGAGCCGCCTCTTTTGGGGGAGAAGCGGCTCGAAGTCTTCAACCCTCCGCCCGCGCCCACCCGGGTGCCTTGTCCGAGCGCTCGCGAAGGAGCCGAGTGGTGAAACCGCGCCCGTTAGAGCTTGGCCTCGAACTCGACCAGACGCTGGAGGGCTTCCAAGAAGTCCTTGAACGCCGCGGCGGGGAGCATGATCGTGTCACGCCGTCCACCCACGTCTTCAGTGATCTTCAAGAAACGTCCGCGCTGGTTTTCTTTGAGGTCGAGAAAGAAGATTTTCCGGTCGTTCGCTACCTTCTCGGACGCGATCGGGTCGGACCCCATTCTCTCTCCAGGATTATCATTCATCATATGCTTGGCTGTCTTGGTTTTGCGCCAGCCCGAACATGGGCTGGCGGTGAGGGGCAGAGGCTAGGCAAAAAGCCCGGCGATGCAACCCCAACATTTCAGTAATTCTAGGTAATTCTATTGACCAATTGTCAGTTGATTTTCCTCCCGTCTCGCTTGGCCGGGATTGCTCAGAGCGCTTTGACTTCGATCCACGTCGTCACGTTCTCGCTGGCCGGGCCAGCTCGCGCAGTGATGATATGTCGGCCGGCGCGGAGTTGGGCGCGGCCCGCTTCGATAGGGAGCGAATCGCTGGACCAAGCAACCTCCGGGCCGGACTCGGCACGCAGCGGAATCCATTGGCTTTGCGCCGGGAGGTCGGGGTCGAGGAAGTAAGTCGCCCCGGCGGGTGGCTGGAGGATCCGGAGGGCATGAGGTGCGGGGTCGGCGGTGACGAGGGTGCCGAGGCTGTTTTGCGGGCTGGCGAGCCAGGGGAAATATTCGGGCGGCAGGCGGACGGCACCGGCGGGGTCGTAGTCGGAGGCGCGCTCGGGCTCGGGTGGGTGGAGGAAATTTTCGACGACCGCGCCGGGGCGGTCGGCGGCGACTTGGTGGCCGGTGAGCGGATGGACTGCGTAGCTCCCGATGTCACTCGGCGTGGGGAACCAGGTGGTGCCCGACGTTTGCCGGAGGTGCAGGAAAATCGCGTGCATCACCGGGGCCGCGCCGGTCACGCCGGTGATGCCGCGCATCGGCACGCCGTCGGGATTGCCGACCCAGACGGCGACGGTGAATTCGGGCGTGTAGCCGACAGTCCAGTTGTCGCGGTAGTCGGAGCTGGTGCCGGTCTTGCAGGCGACGGCAAAATCGAACGCGAGAAGCGAGGAGAGGCCGAAGGACGCGGCGCGCGCGGAGTTGTCGGCGAGCATGTCGGCGAGGAGAAAGGCGGCGCGCGCCTCGAACACGCGCCGGCCCGGATTGAGCGCGCCGTTTTCGCGCCGCAGCAGCCGGTACGGGCGGAAGACGCCGAGCCGCGCGAGGGTGGCGTAGGCGTTGGCGAGTTCGAGCAGGCGCACCTCGCCGTTGCCGAGGGTGAGGCCGAGTCCGTAGTACTCGGGCGGATGATCAAGCGTGGTGATGCCGCATTGCCGCAGCGCGCGGTGCAGCACCTCGGGGCCGCCCGCCAGCTCGAGCGTGCGGATGGCGGCGACGTTGAGCGAATTGCCGAGCGCGGTGCGCAGGCTGACCGGGCCGTAGAAGCGGTGGTTGTAATTATTGGGCCGGTAAAGGCCGTCTGGCGTGGTGAAGGAAGTCGGCACGTCGGGCACGACCGTGGCGGGTTCCGCGCCGCGTTCGAGGGCGAGGAGGTAGGTGAAAGGTTTCACCGCCGAGCCGGGCGAGCGCACCATCCACGCGCCGTTGATCTGCCCGTCGCCCGCTTGGAAATAATCGCCGCAACCCGCGAGCGCGAGCACGTCGCCGGTCGCATTGTCGATCACGACCGCCGCGCCGCTGCCGGCGTTTTTGTCGGCGATCTTCGCGAGGTTTTCCGCGAGGCATTGCTCGGCGAAACGGTTCAGTCCCAAGTCGAGCGTCGTGCGAATTGATCCTCCGCCCGGCGTGACCAGCCCGCGGCGCTGGAGCAGCAGATCGACAAAGTGCGGAGCCTCGAAGGCGCGGCCTGCCGGGCGCAATTCCAGGGGCTCGGCTTCGGCGCGGGCGAGCGCGGCGGGATCGAGCGCGCCGTTCGCGGCCATGCGCCGCAGCACCCACTGCTGCCGCGCGCACGCCGCCGCAAAGTCCGCGCGCGGATTCAGCCGCCCCGGCGCGCGCGGCAGCGCGGCGAGAAACGCGGCCTCCGCGGCGCTGAGATCGGACGGCGGCTTGCCAAAGTAGTGGCGGCTCGCCGCGGCGATGCCCGTCTGGAGATTCCCGTACTCCAGCCGGTTCAGATACTCGGCGAGGATGCGGTCCTTGCTCCACCGCCGCTCCAGACAAAGCGCGAGGCAGATCTCGGCGAGTTTGCGCGGGATGGTGCGCGGCGCTGGCGCGGCAAGCTTGATGAGTTGCTGGCTGATCGTCGAAGCGCCCGACGAAGGCGAAATGTGGCGCACCGCGTTCGAGATAGCGCGGCCTGTGGCGAGAAGATCGACGCCGCCGTGCTGGCGAAAGCGTTTGTCCTCCGCGCTGAGTGTGGCGGCGATGACCGCAGGCGACATTTCCGCAAGCGTGCAGCGCTGCGCGTACCGCTGCTCGTCCACCAGCATCAGCCGCAGCGGCAGGCCGGTGCGGTCGAGAAACTCTGTGCTCACCGGCAGCCCGTTTTCCAGCGACACCGGCAGTGGCGTTAGCCGCAGCGCAACGAAGATCACCGCCCCGCCGAGGCCGATGCCCCACGCGGTGCGGCGCAGACGGCGCTGCCATTTCGTCCTCATCATTTCGCCGGGCGGCTGGTGAGCCGCGCCGTTTCGCTGAGCCCGAAGCGCTCGGGGCGGTACATCTCCTCGACCTTCGTTGCCGGTGCGGTCACGGAGCCCGCCGTCCGCACGCGCGCGAGGTAGCTGAAAGTGTAGGCACCCGCGGGTAGATGATCGCAGAAATAGACCACGCGATCCGCGCGGACTTCGCGGTAATCGGACTGCCAAAATTCCTTCGCGTCCGCGCCCGCCTGTTGCGTGCGGAACTCGGGATTGAGCGCTTCCAAAATCGCCGGCAGCGGATCGTCGATGGCGACGAAGTGCCCGGGCCGCGGCGTCGCCACACGCAGCGTGACCACAACGCGATCACCCACCTGCAAATCTGCCGCGTCCGCGAGCGCGCCGTCGGCGGCAACTTTGCGATAGCTGCGCGAGACCGCGTAACCGCGATCCTGCCGCGGCTGCTCGGAGACCGGCGGGCGCGCGACGAAGCGGGCCTCGCCGTAAAGCGGCGCGCGTTGCGGATTCGTGGCGGAAAGCGCGCCGGGCGGATGCGCGGGCTCGTAAGCGATGCGCGTGGTCTCGCTGAGCTGCGTTTTGGTGAGCGCAAACGGCGTCTCGCGCGCGCCCTGCACGAGCCCGCCGCTCACCGGTTTCACCCCGCGCTCGACGGCCGCGTAGTAGCGCGAGAGCGCGAGCAGCGCCCACGCGTTTTCCTGCGTGGTGCGCCAGTGGCCGCCGGCGCGCGAGGCGAGCAGCTCTTTCGTGAGCCGCCCGACTTCGCGCGCCTTCGGATTGAGCTGCATCCACGCCATCAAGCCCACGGCGCGTTCGCGCGTCGCGCTGCCAAACCACGACATGCCCTCCGGCGCGGGCAGCTCGGGATTGAGCAGCGGTTCGGCAAATTTGGGCGTGCCCTTCGATTCGAGGATCGCGAGTGCGAGCAGTGCGCGGCCTTCGTGCGTCATTTCGCTGCGGCGGGCGGCGAGCTTTTCGCCATACGCCGGCTCGCCGTGGCCCGCGCTCGCGAGGGCGAAAAGGGTCAGCGCCTGCTGATCGAGCGCGTCGCTGTCGCGGAGTTTTCCGACCTCGCGCAGTTCGCCGCTGAGGTAGTCGAGCAGGATTTTCCAGCCGGGCGGCAGCGGAAAATTCTGCTTCGCGAGTTCCGAAAACGCGACCGCGGCCCACGCGCTGGGGAAGAGATCGGCACGCTGCCCGCCCGGCCAGTAGGCGAGTCCGCCGGACGGCGTTTGCAGCGCGAAAATTTTGTCCACGGCGGCGGCGATGGCCTTGCTGACCTCCGCCGGATTTTTACCGAGATCGCCGAGGACGGGTCCGAGATTGCGCGTCACGATCCACGGGATGAGCGCGGAGGTGAGTTGCTCGGCGCAGCCGTACGGGTATTCGAGAAGCTGGCTCGCGCTCTCGCGCAGGCTGGCGAGCCGCGTGTTCGAGAGCGTGACGGCGACCGCGCCTTCGCCTTCGAGCAACTGCGGATTCATGCCCGCAAGCAGATCGTTTTTTTCCTCATTGAGATCGGTCAGGTACGTCTCGCGCAGCACCGGCACGGGCGAGCCGACTTTGAGCGCCGCCATGAGCCGGTCGTCGAAAACCTCGCCGTTCGCCGGCAGGCTCGCGGACCATTTCCAACGCGCGTCGCCCATCGCCACGAGCTTCACGGGAAAATCCACGGCGCGCGCCTCGCCTTTCTCCAGCACGACTTGCGTGGTGAGCGCACCTTTGGCCGACTGCGCGGTGGCGTCGAGGATGAGCGAAACTTCCGCGGTGCCGCGGCTGCCCGTTTCATTGCGCACCACGGCGCGGGCGATGATCTCGTCGCCCACATTTGCCACCTGCCCGAG
>JANPHJ010000175.1:0-46528 GCA_031424395.1 Chthoniobacter sp. | reverse complement strand
CGCGACGCGCGCGCCGAGCCACGGCTTCACGCTTTCGTACATCCACTCGTTGAACTGCGGCGCCGCTTCCATCGCGTCGAGCGTGACCTTGCCGGGGTCGGAATAGTTGCTGGAAAAGCGGTATTTGAAAATGAACCAGAGCGCCGCGAACCCGTCGCGCCAGGTGATTTTCTTGCCCTCGTCGTAGCGCCGCCCGTTGTAGGTGATCGGCACCTCGAACATGCGCAGCCGGTTGCGCGCGACCTTCGCCGCGATCTCGGGCTCGATGCCAAAGCGGTTCGACTCCAGCGGAATCGCCTTCAGCGCGGAGGCAATGAACGCTTTGTAGCACGTCTCCATGTCGGTGAAGTTCGTGTCATTGAGCATGTTCGAAAGCAGCGTCAGGAAGTTGTTCGCCTGCGAGTGCCAGAAGTAGAGCACGCGCCGCTCTTCGCCCGCGAACCGGCTGCCGAAAACCACATCGGCCTTGCCCTCCAGGATCGGCCGCAGCATGCGCGGATAGTCGTTCGGGTCGTACTCGAGATCGGCGTCCTGAAAGATCGCGAGGTCGCCGGTCATTTCCGCGACCGCGCGCCGCAGGGCCGCGCCTTTGCCCTGGTTCGGGGTCTGCTGGAAAATGCGGATCTCCGGGTGCTCCGCGGCGAGTTCCTGCGCCACGCGCCAGGTGCCGTCCTTCGAGCCGTCATTGACGACCACGATTTCCCGCGCCAGCGCGCCCGGCAGCTGGGCGGCGAGCACCGCCTCCATGCTCGCACGCAGGCTCTCCTCCTCATTGTACGCGGCGACGAGGATGGACAGCTTGTGGAATTGTGGGCGCGATGACATGGGGCGCGGAAAGCCGACAAAGATGCGCGAAGCGGGCGCGGGCGAAAATCAATTTCTGCGCTGTATTTTGAAAAGCCTCACCGGCGCAAGCTGCGGCTCGCCATCGCGGGTCATCTCGGCGCTGGCAACGAGGCGGAAGGAATCCGCATGCTCGCCAATGACGCGCCTGAGCTGATCGTGATGTTCGCGCCGCTTGGCCTCGGGCACGGCGTCGTCGAGCGCGAGGTACTGGATTTTTCCGCTGGTGAGAAAGTCGAAAAGGTCATCATCGCTCTTGAACAGCGGCCCGTAGCCGCTGCCGCTCCACGCGCTGCTCGCGAGCGCTTTGCTCGCGCGCAGAATCGTGTGCCCAGGCCGCTGCTCGTGCATCGCGACTTCCGAAATGAACATCCCCTCCCCGCGCGCATCCGATGAAACCAGCGTCACAGCGGTCGGCGCAGCCTCGCTCAGCATGGCATCGGCGAGCGGGGCAAAACCGGCGAAGCCTTTTTGCGAAAGCGGCCAAACAGCACTGGCGAAAACGAGCAGCCCGAGTCCCACCGCCACAGCCGGCGCGCGACGGACGACGGCGGGCGTGGCGGATGGCTGCGGCTTGGTCAGCGTGGCGAATCCGGCAACGGCAAACATGAGCGCCGCAGGCAGCGTGGCGATGAGGTGGCGGGCTTCCAAGCCGACCGGCGCCAGGGATTGAAACACGATCACGCTGATGATGAACGCACCCGCCGCCGCCCAGCGGCCTTGATAAGCAGCGCCCGCGCGGAATTTCATAAAGACGCCGACGCAGAAAAGCAGCAGTACGATGAAGCTGAGGCCGTGACCGAACGCCATGGCGTAATACGGCAGCGCCTCGCGCGTGAAGTCCCACGACGGGCTCGGCTCGATCCAGCCGCCTTTGCCGAGATTGCGCGTGGCCCACGTCCACGGCCCGGCGAGCACGACGACGAGCATCACTGCCGCCCCCAGCGCGGGGCGGCGCAGCAGATGAAACCGGCGCGTGAAAAGCAGCGCGAGCGGCGCGGCCAGCGCGAGCGCGAGGCCCGTGCCTTTGGTGAGAATCGCCAGCGCTGCGAAGAGGCCGAAGCGCAGGGCGTCGCCGCGCTTTTCGCGGTCGAGAAAATCCCCGAAGGACAGCATCGCGCCGAACATCGTGACCGTGCTGAGCATCTCGGCCATGACCATGCCATAGTAGCTGCGCACCAGCGGGAGTGAGAGCCAGAGCGCCGCGCCGAGCGCCGCGGGCCAGGTGCCGAATTCTGCGCGCAGCACCCGAAAAAGCTGCACCGCGACGCTGCCGGCGAGCACGCACAGCAGGATGAGCACCGAGCCGCGCGAGGGCGAAAAGGGGAGCGTCCAAGCCGCCTGCACCAAGTAGAAAAACGGCGGCCAGACGCCGAGGCCGACTTTTGGGTAATGCGCGTAGTAGTCGTCCGCAAAATCTTTGCCCACGGTGATCGGTGACCCGTGGCCGCCGCCGGCCACGTAGTGCCCGGCCATGACCAGCGCATCGCGCACGAACAGGCCGGTGACGTAGTGCCCGCCCTCGTCCGGGTGCCCGCCAAATTCGCTCCGCGGCGCGCCGCCGACGCGCTGCCAGAAAAAGGCGAGGTCGAGCGCGAGGACGAAGACGATGCCGGTGACGACCCACGCGCGCGATTTTTTCGGGGCAGGCGGGCCGGTTTCAGGAACGGGTTCCGCGGTCATTTTTCTGGCGTCGGCTCGAAGCGGGCGAGCACGGCTTTGTGCTGCGATTTGGTCCCCGGCTCGGGACGGCATTCCACGGCGCGCCAGCCGCGGCCGGTGAAGAAATAATCCAGCCGCAGGAACGGCCCGATGAAACGCACGAAGCGGCCATTGCCGCCCGGAAACGTAAACCCCCAGCCGTGGCCCGCCGCGGCAAAAGCGTCCGTCATTTCGCCCGCGAAGAGGTGATAGTTGTAGCCGTGGTCGGGCATGTTGAAATCTCCGGCGACGATGAACGGCTGGGGCTCGTCGTGAAAGACTTTCGCCAGCGCCCGGGCCAACGCCATGCGCTCGGCGAGCCACTCGCGGTAGTTGCCAAAGGCGGGCTCGCGGTGGCTGCGCCCCACGAGATCGCCCAGGATGCGCCGCCCGCCGAGGAAGCGCGCGAGCTCCGTCCGCGGCGTGGGCATGTGGACGCTGAAAAAAACCAGCGGGCGGCCTTGCACCATGACCTCGAAACGCGCCGCGACGGGATGCCCCGCCCACTTTGGCTCCGCGAGCAGCGCGGATTTCTGAATGGGAAACCGGCTCACGCAGACGAACTCGCCCTGCCCGGCGACAAAGGTTCCCGGCAGCTTCGCGGCGAACTCCGGGCCGCGGTTGCGGGCGTCCTGCAGCAGGATGAAGTCGGGCTTTTCCCGCCCGATGAACTCGGCAAACTGCGGGCGGCTGCTCTCACCGAAGTTGAACGTCACCGCCGAAATCATCTTTTCATCGCGGGGCGGTGCGCCCGACCGGCGGAAAGTCATGTAGCCAAACACCAGCAGCAGCACGGCGGCCAAATGCCAGAGGCACAGCCGGGGACGAATCAGCAGGCAGAGCGGCGTCAGCACGAGCAGCGGGAGCAGCAGCGCCGGCGCGGGCGCATAAAGCAGCAGGCTGAAAACCCACAGCCGTTCGCCCCACCACTCCAGCGCGACCATGGCCAGCAGCAGCCCCGCGCCATAGCTCAGGGTGAGCCAGCCGAGCGCCCGGCGCAGCAGGCGCAACGCGCGCGTCACTGCGCCCGCGGTGATTTTGAAGACCACCGGATCCGGCGCAGGATCCGGGAGCCGGGGCGAGGACGCCGTCATGGAGCGAACCGTCGGGGCGGCGAGATCGGTGCCGACCTCATGGTACTGGCGGCGGCACGGCGGACTCAGGTTCGGCCAGCTCTTCCGGGGACAGCATGCGCCGGCCCAACTCACTCTTCCTGAGGCGTTCGATGTCCTCCAAGGCGGGGACGGATATTTGGGTTTCCTCCAATTCCCGCGCCTTGCGGAAATTCTCCTCCGCCTTTTTGAAACGGCGTTGCAGTTTGAAATGCATGCCGTAATAGGCATAGACATTGCCAAAGTTAGGGTCGTTCGCGATGGCCTGCTGGTAGATCGCCTCCGCGTCATCGAAGCGCCCGGCTAGGTCGAGCGTCGCGCCGAGTTTCAGCAGAAGCCTGGTGTCCCTCGGGAAGAGCTTCAAGGCTGCCTCGTAAGCCTCCGCCGCCTGCTCGTGCAAAGCAGCACGGCCCACCGGATCGTCCACTTCCTGCGTCAGGTAATGCCGGGCCTCGGCGAGATTGAAATACACATTGGGGTTTTTACGCTCGAAAGTGAGCGCCCGCTCGGCCATGGCGCGGCCTTCCACATAGCGGCCATCACGCACGGCGCGGCGGGACAGCTCATTATAATACTCACCCGGCATCAGCCGAACCGACAGCGCCAGCAAGGCCAGCGCCAGCGCCGGAACCAGCCACGGCAGCCAGCCGAAGCGGGGCTTGGCCGCTCCGCGGACGGCTTGCGTCTCCGCACTCGGTGTCCCCAGAATGGCGACGAAGACCGCTCCGATGAGGGCATTGCCTGGCAGGTGAAAGTTGAAGTCAACGAGGGAATGCAAAAGCAGGGCCGCGATCCCAGACAGCGCACCGGCCACCAGCGCCAGCTCGTTGCTCGAAGTCCTCCAGTCCGGTTTCAGTCTGAGGTTGACGATCTTTTTCAACCCACTGCAGCCCGCATACAAGTGCAGCATGAGGAAAATAAAACCCAACGCCGCACCGATGAGCCCGTATTCGGCCAGCAAGTGCAGATAGTCATTGTGGACAAAAATCGGGTCTTGCTGGACCTTCGGCGAACGAAACGTGCGGCCATAATAGAGATAAGTGCCGCTTCCTGTGCCCGTCACCGGACTCAGCCGGAATTGCTGTAGGGAGGCCTGCCACATCAGCGGGCGCATATTGGTAGGGTCATAGACCTCCGTGAGCCGCTTGGCCATCGAGTCACTCTTTGTCATGACGAAGACAGCGCCCCCAAGGAGCAAGACGACCCCGAGCAGTGCGGCTGACATCATCGGCCATAGCCGGTCTGGTCGCAGCCGACGCACCACCCATAGGCTTATTGCGCAGAAAACGAGAAGTCCGAAGACGGTGCTCAGATAACCGCCCCGGCTGCCCGTGATGGCGATGCCCGCAATCGACATGAGTGTACAATAACCAGCCAGCAGCCGCACCCCGGTCCTCACCCGACTCCAGCAGCAAATGCTCAGTGACATCAAACCAAGCATCTCCAGCAAGCCCGCAAGATGATTCGGGTAGATGTAAAAACCGCTCGCGCGCCAGTCCCACTGGGACCGGATAATACCCGGGAGCAGCATGTAGTTGTCTCCCTGCTTAAACTGAATACCACCAACCACGACATGAGCCAGGGCCAGTGCCATGAGCAGGCCCATGGCAATCAGACGGTCTGTGGAGCGCACAAAATAGAGGCTGAATGCCAGGTAGGCGACAAGCGCACTAAGCGCGAGAAAAAGATCCCAACGAGCCAAATACTCCACTGGTGACTGTAGGGCGCGACCAATAACATATGCGGCTAGCAACAGAGTAGTCAGAGAGTTCCACACGGTCAGGGAATTGCCTGGCGGCTCGCGTTTTGAGAGGAGCAATAGCGCACCGGCAAGTGCTAGAACTATGTTGGCCGGCAGACTGAAAACCAGCCCAGCACCGCCGATCAGAATTTGCATCACCAGCAGCGCTGAAATAAATAAGGCTAGTGAAAGGTATCGCATTGGCAGAAATGCTAGCGTTCGAAAGACGGAAACAAAGTCAAAAAGTGCATGGTGCTTTCTCCAAAGTGGCTGTGGCCGCGAAGCCTGACCAACCTAGGCGCAAGCGAACCCTTCATTTGAATATTTCTGGCAGTTCAGAGCAACTGTGCCCTGTCTAGGTCACAGCCCAATTTGATGCCTGAAGATTTCGGGAGGTGCCTATCCATCGCCAAGTAGGACACCCGCTATGTCTTTCGAGACATTTGCCGGAAATAGTTTTCGACCGGCTGGTTGCTACGTGCCAGAGCGAAGATTCGATAATCAGCCCGTGGCGCAAGCCACCGGCCTACCCCGGCCGCCAACTCATGAATACATTGAAATTATGCAGCTTGTCCAGAGGCGGACGCGCACTTCCGTTCCATTGCGGTAGCTTGTCCCGTCGGCTTGCGTCTGGAGGCTCCTCGGCCATGTTATCCGGGGACGATTCTGGCAAGCAATGGTTACGGCAAGAATGCGCAGGTGGAACCGTGGCCTTTGTCGCAAAGTTAAAATAATATTTTGGCAATTCCAAGTGGCTATTGAAAATCGGCTGTTCGGGAATTGAAAACGAAGCGCCCGTGCGAAACTAATCGCACGGGCGCTCGCCTAGGTCTGTTTTCGCGGATTACAGCGAAAAAATATTTGAGACTGGCCGTCCCGAGGCCGTGTGGTGGTCGTAAAACGGAGCCAAAGGATTGAAGCCAATATCCCGAAGACCACCGGCACCGGCACCGGGAAGTCGCAGAGGATTCCCAGCGATCTCGCCACCCTTTGCTTCGTCGATGCCGAATTTCACTGCGTTAAGAACTTTACCGGGATTTGCAAGATCATAGGATGGAAAGCCTGCATTTACGGCAGCCGCAATCTGGCTAGCGACCGCCGCACCGAGAATACTGTTGGCCGTACCCGATACCCATCCGAACGCTTGCCCAGCGGCCTGAGCGATGTCTAAAATATAGGTCCCCCCGGTGTATTGTGCGGCTGCAGCCATTGCGGCGGCAAGCGCACCCGAAGCACCCACAACGTCAGGGTCGATTGCATTAACCCCAGGAGTCACCAACTGAGCGACGAACCCCGTGACCGCACCGGCCGCCCCCGTGGCTTTAATCGTCGTGGACCCACCAATGCTGCCATCACTCTGACGAAAGTTGTTAGGTCCGACAGTAGCGTCGTTAAACGAAGCTGAATTGAATCCCCCGCTGACAATTGCGGTCATCGACTTCGAGATTGCATTCACTAAAGCTAGTTTCCGATCCGCAGCGGTAAATGTAGGGGTAATCGTATTCTCCAAAATGCCGGTGGTGACGGCGGCGGTGATGGCGGCAACCGCGGCAGGGCGATCGTTTACGTAGTTCACTGCTCCGTTCAACAACGGTATTCTGGAGTGTAGGAAGATGCCGGAGATTGAATCAACTACCGCCTTGGGTGCGTCAAACGCCAGCGTGTGAGCGATGACATGACTCCATTGCGGCGTCACCGTCGTGGCTGCGACCGCAATCTCTTTCGTGAAGCTGGGATTATCTAGAATTTGATGGCCCAAATAGGCTTGAATATTTCCATTGGGGTTGGCCTTCGCGTAAACCGCTACATCAGAGGCAACCTTGAGGTTGGCGCGAATAAGGCGGTTTGCGCTAATGGCGGCTATCGTCAAATCAGTGGCATTGGTTGCGGTGTTGGCAATCACCGCAGCCAGTCCACCCGCCGAGTCAGCCGTATTTCCAAGTTCAGCTGCGTAGATCAGAGCGAGGTTGCGGGCATCATTGCCTGCGGTAGCGACCGCGGCCAAGGTGGCCTGAAATTTAGAAAGTGCGCCACCAGTACTGAGGTTGGTCAGCAGATTCACGCCCGCCGTTGAAGCGGCATCATCGTCGCCGACCACTGCGCCAGTCCCGGTAGATAGAATGGTCGCGCGATTGGCCGGAGATCCGGCCGCTGCCGCCACAATTGCGATATACGTCGGCGCCGTTGCGGGACCGCCGTTTGCGGTGGCAATGGCCTGGGCTTCTGCTGTAATTGCACTATTCTGATAGGCCGCATTTCCACCAGTTGAAGCGAGATTGAAAGCAACATCGGCGTAAGCATCCTCTTTGTAAGAAGGCGACGCCGATGCGGCCGCAGCGATAGCCGCATTACCAATCGTAGTAGCGTTTACAGGCGTCAATCCTCCAGCCAGAGGTGTCACGGCTACTGCCCGCGCAATAGCACCAGCGGAGCCAATCGGTGCTCCAAGCGTAGCGCCGGTGATCACATCACTCAATGTCACAAAGGGATTAGAACCAACGGATGCCGCGGCAATATTTTGAGCCGGTTGACCAACCGCAGCCGCGATGCCGCGACCGATAATATCCTGCGCCTGACCACCAGAAGCGTTTGAATTAAATAGAACATCCTTAACAATGGAAGAGGCACTCCCCGGGAATTTTGTGCCACCAGCGGCGGCGACAGCAACGGGATCGTAAGCAAGCGCCAATGCACTAGCATTCCCAGGAGTAGCGAAGGCATTAAACGCATCGATCAAATCATTCGTGTAACTAGTGTTCAATGCAGCCTTAATCGCCGCTGACGCCGACGGAAGACCCAGAAGAGCACCTTGGGCAATGGCACCGTAGTTTAAGCTCGAGGCAGCAACTGAATTTTTGATCGCCGAAACCATTGTGGCCGTTGTCACGTATGTCGTCACATTAATTCCCGTGAGAGTGCTAGTGGCCTGACTGAGATTTACAGGAGATCCCGCGATGGTTGGGATAATCGTTGTGACCACATTGGTGATCAAGTTGCCCTTTGATGTGTTGTTGGCTGTGTTCGCGTTTGTCGTGGGCGCATTGCCGATCGCATTAATGGCATTGTAGATGACACTCTTCACACCAGCCGACCCAAGCGCGGCAGCGGGTGGCGTCCCAGCCACCGCACCCGTCAGCGCGCTGTTCACCAGCGCCCCAATCCCCGTCACCAGCGTATTGTCTGCCGCAGCAGCGTTAAAGACCTGAAGAAAAAGATTGCCGGAGTTCACGGCGGCCGGATTTGTCTTGGCCGCGTTAAAAACGAGACCCTGCAGATCGGTTGCTTTGGTTGCACTTGATGAGGCAATAATGCCAGCAGCGAAAGAACCAAGCCCATCGATGACCTGCGAGGCCCCCGCCTGCCGATACACCGAAACTTCTGAGGCCAACGTGGCAATCGTAACGGGTCCACCGGCTCCATTGGCCACGTCCGCCGCTGCCGCCTGGACGGCGGCCTTGTATTCCGCCAAGCTGGCAGGGTGCTTTGGCGCGAGCGCAGGAATGACGAGCGTCGCACCTCCGGTCATCTTGCTTTCAATTAAGTTCAACTCGGCATTCGAAACCACCGGAACGCCGTTCGGGATAAAGGGCGCGCCACCGAGCGGCGCAACCTGCGGATAGTAAGGGCCCTGCGCGAGCACCGATCCGACACCCAAGCCCATCGCAAGGGCGGCCGCAAACAGGGCGGCAAAACTCTTTGAGCGACGAATCCGGGGAACGACAGCGGTCGAGGGTATATTCAGCAGTTGGGATGACTTCATATTACGGTGGTGTATTTGGTGGAAGGGATTGTGGAGGGGCGCAACTGTCAGTAGGCAAACTAGCTTACCTGTGGTTGTCGCGGCAGGAGAATCGCCAAAGGAAAACGACATGTCAATAAAATCTTTTCGGCTTTTTTATGCTCCGAGGATGAGGCGATTACGCAGCGCCGCGCCCTTTTTAAAAGGACGTGGTGGCATACAGGATAGGCCGTGGGTTTTCCAAAGAATTTCTTTGCCAAACCATTCCTTATGGTCTTGAAATATCCGCCATGCTCGTGAAAATAATTTTCGCGCCGCGCCCTCCCTCCTCACCCGCTAAATGAGCGATATTTTCAACCGATTCAGCCTTCATACTGCCAAATTCAGCGGTCAGGTGTGGCTTTGTCTCGCCGTCATCTGGCTGGTGGTTCTCGGCTGCGCTATCTCCAGCATTTACGCGCAACCCTTTAGTCCCCGGCAGCAAAGATTTTGGATTTCCATGGTGATTTTCATCCCGCTTCTCGGAGTACTCGCATATCTGCCCTTCTCATTTCGGAGGGAGCAACTGGCGCAGCTTTTCTTCATCCGAGCCCAACGCGATCGCAACAGCAAACCCGCCGCCGCTTCCACTCGGTTTACAGGGGGACCGAAACCTTGACTGGCCGATTTCCTCCGTCGCAAGGGTTCCGCGTTGACGGTCGCCATTCCGTTAGGAGGCTCAGTGCTTGGTGCCTGACCGCCCTTTCGTTCGCGAGCGTCGCCATGGCCGCCGAAATACCTCCGTTTCGTGGCGGTAATTTAACCGCTACGGCAGGCGACAGTCTCCCAAAAACGCTGCCGCCCGGAGCCTATCAGACACCGCCGACGCCCGGGGTGCCGTATTCCAAGATCTTTCGCGACACAGGAGCACCCTACACCAATCCCCTGAATCGCGTGGCTGTCACCCCCTCGGTGCGAAGTGAATCCGTTGATGCGCGCCTTACTCTAGGCCTTCCGGCGCTGAATGCATCCTTTCCGCTGCTCCAGCGCGGTTTCGAGCCGCAGGACGCCGACCTCAAACTCGGCCCCGTCTTTTTCAAACTGCAGGGCCTCACTGCCGCGGTCCTCGCTAGCGACAATATCAACCTGACGGAAAAGCACCGGGAATCCGGCACCATCGGCATCGTCACGATCAGCGGCGCGGTCATTGCGCAGCTTACTGAGGGTTTGCGCATCGCGCTGTCCGGTTCGTTTGTCTACCTGCCTTTCCAAAACGAGGCCGGTATTGCCGGATTCGGGCTCTACGGGCCATATGTGCTGGGCTTTGACGATGAACCCATCGTCCGCTCCGAGGTGACATGGAATACGGTCATCGGCGGATGGAATGTGGTCTTCGCCGATGATTTTCGCATCGGCATCGCCCGCTTCAGCAACAATCTTCGCGACGACGCGATTTTTTTTCGCGGCGGCGGCTTCGACGACTTCGACCAAGCCGGGCGCTATATTTTCCGCGCGCCGGGCGACCGTGGCAGGGGCAATGGTCGCGCCCGCAATGAAAGCAGCGACACGAGCATTGTGTACTATAGCAATATCGTCAGCGCGCAGGCCGACCGCCTGATCGTCGGCAAGACCCGGTTGCGCGTCCAGGCCTCGCACGAAAACCTGTGGTATAACCAAGGCAACCGCGGTTTGCCCGGGCTCCGGGACCAAGTCAATGTCAGCCTCGTTTCCGAGCGGGAAAATATACGCTTCAAGCCGTTCGTCATTTACCAGGCTTTGCGAACGGATTTGCAGGCCAGCTTCGATCAAACTGTCCGGGCCGGGGTGGACGGCCCGGTCACGGATCAACTGCAATTGCACGCCGAAATCGGCTACTATTTTGGAAACAACAGCCATGACGGCCTCCTATGGGGTTTCAGCCTGCGCCACCAAGCCGGACCCTACACGGAAGAGTCGCTCGTTTTCAGCCGCACCCTCAGCTATTTTCACGACGAGATCAGCACGATCATCGGCTACAACATCCGCCAAATTCTCGGCCCAAAAGTCATTGCCGACGCCTTTTTTTTGCACAACGACATCCAAGACTTGAGCGGCGACGGATTCTCCCGCCTCGAATACCGCACCGGCCTGCGCTTTCTGCTCACTGCAGGACCGCGCACAACAGTAACCATGACAGGCACTTACGCGCTTGTGGATGACGATGGCAGGCAGTCGAACACCTTGACTGGGAGAGCCGAAATTGCCCACTATTTCACCGATACATTCCTCGCCCGCCTCCTCTACCAATATCAGGAACACGACTCCGATTTCCGCAATCAGAGTTATTACGAAAACCTGATCTATTTCAGTCTGACAAAATATTTCAACTGAAGGGCGGCGGCACACGAATCGCTACCGTCGCCAATCAAAGATTGACCTTCTATCAGAAATTCTGTACAAGCCGCGTCTGCCTCCTGCCGATAAACAATTTTTTTCCATGAGTTTTCGCTTGCCTCCATTCAAAATCATCCGCTTCTTGCTAGTGTTCACGATGCTTTCGAGCCATCCGGTGCGCGCGCAGGACATCCCTGTTCGCGGAAAAGTTGCCTTTAAAAAGACGGCCGTACCGCTTGCAAGCGCCGATAGCGGTACGCCTTCCAGAGCCATATCGAGGAAATCCGTTAACGAAGCCGAGGATCTGACGGAAAAAAAACAGACGCTGGAAGGAGAAGCCCGATATGCCAAGGCCAAGCTGGACGCCGCGCAGAAACAACTCGCCGTGCAAACCGCTGGCGGCAACCTTGAGGCCGCTGACCGGTTGAATCAGGAGGCTAAAGACTGGCAGGCGCGTCTGGATGCCACCCGCGCGCAGCTTGGGCAGGTCGAAAAGGAACTTGACGACGCCACCCAAGGCCAGCAGAGCGCAGTCACCGCGAGCAATGAAGTCATCGTCCCAGGGGAAACGCTCGAGGTCTTTGTCAATGAGGATCCCTCCTTCAACGGGCGCTACCAAGTGCGCCGCGGCGGCTACATCATCATGCCCCAGGTCGGGCGCATCGCCGTCGCCGGCAAGACCATCCCCGGCGCGGAGGCCGCCGTGAAGCGCGCTCTGCAAAGCTCGCAGCTCCACCACGCCTCCGTATTGATCGAACGCGTGCAGGGGGCGGATATTGAAAACGGGCCGATCATTTATCTCGCTGGCGAATTCATGCATCCAGGCAAGTGGCAGATTCCGAAAAACATCACCCCCACCCTTGTTAATGTGATCCTGAGTTCCGGCGGCACGAGCGACAAAGCCGATCTCACCCGCGTCCGCGTCATGCGCATCGCCGCCAACAAAGGCGTCGTCGAAGAAGTCAACGTCCTCAAAATTCTCGACGGCGGCGGACTCACCTCCGACCTCACGCTCGACGAGGGCGATGTCATCACCATCCCCGCCGGCCCCACCAGCCTCGTTTACATTACCGGCAACGTCGTGCGTGAGGGCAGCTTCCCCCTCAAGGCGGGTGAGAAGCTTACCGCCTATGGTGCGATTCTACAAAGCGGCGGATTCCGCCGTTTCGCCAACGAGAACAGGGTCTATGTCCTCCGTGCCGTGCCCGACGGCTCCAAGGTCCGGCTGCCGGTGGATGTGGGGGCCATCAAAAAAGGCCGCCGCTCTGATGTACAGTTGCAAAGCGGCGACATCATCGTCGTTCCCGAGAAATTCTGGAGCTTTTAGGTAGCCGGTGCTGCGGGCGCTGGCAGTCCGTCGCCGCATCCGCGGAGCCCCGAATCATTTGCTGCAAACGGCGGGCTTCTGCGTAATCTAGCGCCCGGCAGCCCTCCCGCGCTTCTTTATCGAAGCGCCGCCTCCCGCCTCTTTCTTTCACCCATGATCCCCGGCCTCAAAGCGCGCGTCTTCAGTTTGCACGACGTGCTCATGTACCTCGCCATCGCCCGCAAGCATCTGCGGCTCATGGCGCTGCTCATTTGCTTCTCGCTGATGTGCGGGCTCACCTTCTACATCTTCGCGCGGCCCGTCTATCACGCCCAGGCCCTGGTCCACGTGGAATATCTCGCCCGTCCCATGGACGCGCAGATCATTTATGAAGACAGCCAGCTCCAGGCCGTCGCCGCGCAGCTCACTGCGCCGCACATCCTCGAACGCACCGCCCATGCGCTCGGCATCAATGTCAGCAACCGCGACCTTCAGGAGAAATACCTCACCAAAATCGTCCCCGTCTTCGACCAGCAGCACAATCTGATCGTCGATGTCTGGGTCGCCTCGCCGGAACTCGCCAATAAGTGGACCGAAACGATGGTTGGAGAATTCCTCGCCTTTCGCGCCGAAAAGCGCGTCGCGTCCCGCGAAAATCTCGTCAAAACCTTTAGCCAGGAAATGAAGGAAGTGCTCGGCCGCCTGGATCTGCAGACCTCTGAGAAAATCAATTTCCAAGACCAGCGCGGCCTCACCGAAGCGCTCATCCGCCTCAAGTCCATCAACAGCCTGCCCGAAGACCTCTCCCGGCTGCGCAATCGCATCGACGATATGGGCCGCGTCCGCATCCGCTTGCAGGATCCTGCGCTGGAAACCGATGTCGTCGCCAAACTCTCCCTCATCGCCTCCGTTGAGGAAAACGGCGACACCCAGCTCCACGTCGGCCAAACCGTGTCCACCGGCGGTGCGAATCGGGCCGAGAATTTGACCGAGAAAAAACCCGCCGACCCGAACGGCGCAAGTGTCGTGGTCGTCCCCTCCCTCGTAAAATCGCAGCGCCCATGGGATGCGCTCCTTCAGGAGCAACAACAGATCAAAGCGCGCCTTGACGAGCTGTCCAAGACTTTCCTGCCGGCCAATCCGAAGATGGCCGAGCCCGTCAGGCAGCTCCAAGCGATCCAGGAAAAGCTCGAGGCCGAATACCAGGTCGCGCAGACCCGCTTCGACTTGGAATTTCAGGAGCTCATCAACAAAAAAAGCGACCTCGAAGGCAAGATTCCCGAATACGACGGGATCAGGCACAAATATGAAAAGCTGCTTTCCGAGGTCGCGCTTTTCGACCTTTCGAAAATGAACTACAAGGACATCTACGCCAAGATGCAACTCCAGATGGAAGGCACCGAGTATGCGGGGGAAAAAGAGCGCGTCAACCTGCAGTACGCCGCCCTTCTTGACAGCAGCGACCGCCCCGTCTCGCCCAACCGCGCCAAGCTCGTCCTCCTGTCGCTCGCCATCGGCTTCGCCCTCGCCGCGGGCGTGCCTTTCCTCATCGAGTACCTCGACCACACCCTCACCAATCTCGAGGAAGTCGAGGCCGCCTTCCACATGCGCGGCCTCGGCATCGTCCCGCAGATCGACGCCTCCTCGGCCGGGGCCGCCGCGCTCATCAGCCGCGACGAAGGCCACAAGGACGCCCTCATCGAAAACTTCCGCGTCATCCGCACTAATGTCCTCTCCATGGGCACCATGACCAAGGAGCCCCACGTCATCATGGTCACCAGCGCCATGCCGAAGGAGGGTAAGACCGTCGTCTCCTCCAATCTCGCCGTCTCCTTCGCCCACACCGGCGCGCGCACCTTGCTCGTCGATACCGACCTGCGCCGCGGTCGCCTCCACCGCCTTTTCGGCTACCGCAAAGACCCCGGCCTCAGCAACGTCCTTCTCGGCGAAGTCACCCTCGAACAGGCCTGCCGCCCCACCGGCCAGGAAAACCTCTCCATCCTCAGCGCCGGACGCCATCTCGAGAGTGGCACCGAACTGCTCGGCTCCCCGCGTTTCCGCGAACTCATGCAGACCCTCCGCGAGCGCTACGACCGCATCGTCGTCGATACGCCGCCCGTGCTCGGCCTCTCCGAAACCTCCATCATGCAGGCCCATGTGGACGGCGTGCTCTTCGTCATCTGGACCGGCAACACGCCCGCCCGCAGCGCCAAATCTGCCGTGGACATGCTTGCCGCCAACGGCGCGAACTTCTACGGCTTCGTCCTCAACCGCCTCGACCTCAGCGCCACGGCGAACTACTACCAGTACTACTATTACTCCCACGATTATTACTACCAGCACCCGCTGGAGAATGCGTGAGCGTGCCCCCTTTTTCCCCGGACGAAAGGGCCGCCGTCTCGGTCGTCATCCCCGCCTACAACTACGCGCACTACCTCCCGCAGGCCATTGCCTCGGTGCTCGCGCAAACGCACCGGGCGCTCGAACTCCTCATCGTCGATGACGGTTCCCCCGACGGCACGCGCGCCACCGTCGCCGCCCTCGCCGAGCCGCGCCTGCGCTACGTCTGGCAGGAAAACGCCGGGCTCTCCGCCGCGCGCAACACCGGCCTCCGCGAAGCGCGTTTCCCCTTCGTCGCCTTTCTCGATGCCGACGACCTCTGGGCACCCGGCTTCCTCGCCGCGGTGATGGAAAAATTCGCCGCGCTGCCCGGTGACTTCGCCGCTATCGCCACCGACACCACGCGCATGGACGCCGATGGAAAACCGCGCACCGTCCCTAGGTACACCGACCGCAGCACCGGCGAACTCACCGTGCGCGACTTCTGCCTGCGCAACCGCCCGCTCTCCTCTTCCATCGTCCTAAAAAAAAGCGCCTTCGCCGACTGCGGCGGCTTCGACCCCGCGCTGCGCAGCTCCGAAGATCGCGACATGTGGATTCGTCTCACCGCGCGCGGCCACCGCTTTTTTTTCCTCGCCGAGCCGCTCGCCTTCATCCGCCGCCATCCGCAAAACATGAGCAAGAACGCGCCGCGCATGAAGCAGAACTCCCAGCGCGTCCTCGCCCGTGCCTGGCGCAGCCGTGCAGTCTCGCGGCTCGCCGTGCCGTTCTGGCTGCGCGTTTTTGCCATCCATTATTTTCTCGTCGCGTGGACCCATTTCGACGACGGTCTGCGCGCCCGCGCCCTCCGCTACTGGCTCACGTCCGTCGTGCTGTGGCCGTTCTTCCTGCGCCCGCGGCGCGTCTTCGAGCAGCCGCTTTTCCGCCTCCGCGCGCTGCGCCATTTTCTCCTCCCGAGCCGCGCGTGAAAATTCTCCACGTCGTCAATTCACTCGACCCCGGCGGCATGGAAAACGGCGTCGTCAACATGGCCCGCGCGCTCGATCCGCAGGAGTTTAAAATCCACGTCGCCTGCCTCGCACGCCGCGGCGCTTTCGCCGACCGTCTCCCCCATCCCGAGCGCGTCACCGTGCTCGGCAAAGCGGACGGTTTTTCCCCGCGCGCCGCGCTCCGCCTCGCGCGCGCAATCTCCCGCCTGCGGCCCGACGTCATCCACAGCCACAATCTCGGCGCGCTCATCTATGCCAGCCTCGCCACCGCCGGCGGACGCCGCGCTCCGCTGCTCCACAGCGAGCACAGCCAGCTCACCGCGGACGAGCTGACCCCGCGCCGCCTCCGCCAGCGACGCTGGCTTTATCACGCCTGCCGCGCCGTCCACACCGTCGCCCACCCCATGCGCGCCGAACTGCTCGCGCTCGGCTTTCCCGCGGAAAAAATCTCCGTCATCCCGAACGGCGTGGACCCCGCGCACTTCAGCCCCGGCGACCGCGCCGCCGCCCGCCGCGCGCTCGCGCTGCCCGCGGATGCTGTCTGCATCGGCATCGTCGGCCGCTTCGGCCCGTTCAAGCGCCACCTCGTCCTGCTCGATGCCTTTGATGAAATCGCCCCGCGCTTTCCCGCCGCCCACCTCGTCATCGCCGGCACCGGCGGCAGCGCCGAGTCCGCCGTCCGCGCCCGCGCGCAGGCCAGCCCGCACGCCGCGCGCATCCATTGGCTCGGCTTCCAGAGCGACCCGCGCGCCTGCTACCACGCGCTCGATCTCCTCGCCATCCCCTCCGCCAACGAGGGCCTCTCCAACGTCGCCCTCGAAGCCATGGCTTGCGCCGTCCCCGCGCTCGCCAACCTCGGCTGCGGCCACGAGTACCTCATCACCTCCGGCACCGACGGCCTCCTCGCCGACCTCGCCACACCCGCGGCGCTCGCCGCGCAGCTCACCACGCTCCTCGCACAGCCCGCGCGGCTCGTTGACTTTGGACAAAAAGCGCGGACAAAAATGCTCCGGGATTTTTCCATCGACGCGATGGCCGACGCCTACGCCAGCCTCTACCGCACGATGCTCCCGCCCCCGCACCGCTAAATGGACATCGTTCCCGTCATTCTTTTTCTCGTCCTCTACTACCTGCGCCCGCAGGAGTGGCCCATCGGGCTGAACACCTTGCATTTCGTGCAGATGACCATGCTCACCGGCCTGGCGTCGCTCTCGCTGCGCCAGCGCGGCTTTCAGCTTCGCGATCTTTTTCGCACGCCCCACGACTGGGCGGTCTGCGCGTTTTGGATGTGGATCGTTTTCTCCTCCCCCACCCCGTGGGTCACTTTCAAGGAATCCGCCAACCTCTACATCTTCTACATCGTCATCGTCCAAACCCTCTACACGGTGCCGCGCCTCAATCTCTTCGTCGGCTGGTGGACCTTCCTCATCGTCGCCGTCGCCGGGCTCGCCGTGCTCAGCCTGCACGGCTTCGACCCGCTCGACAGCGCCGAGATCACCCACACCACGATGAAAGAGCGCCTCGTGCTCAACCTTTCAATTTTCAACAACCCCAACGCGCTCGGCCACAGCGTCATCCCCGCCATTCCGCTGCTTTACTATTTCTGCATTTGGAAAAAGCCCCTGGTCCTGCGCGCCCTCGGCATCGCGCTCATGGCCACGACCGGCTATTGCATTTACCTCACCCAGTCGAAGGGCGCCTTCATTGCCGGCGCCGCGACCATCGTGGCCACGCTGACTTTCGGCCGTCCGAAAACCGTGCAGATCGCGATCATCGCCACGGCGGCGGTCTTCGGCAGCTCGATCCTTTATGCGCTGCCCCGCATGCAGGAGCTGAACAAATCCAAGACCGATGAAGCCATCCAGGGCCGCGTCATTGCCTTCCAGCATGGCTACAAGATGCTGACCACCACGGACCACGGCGTGGGTTTTCATAACTGGATCCCAAGTTTCCTCGCCGGCAAATACCGCTTCAAGCGGACGCACCACGACAAGGAATCGCTCAAGAAGCCGATGCCGATCATCTCCAAAGCGTCCCATTCCTCGTACGTCCAAATCGGCGCCGAGCTGGGCTATCCGGGGTTTTTCCTCCTCTTCGGCATCCTCTACTGCTGCCTGCGCACGCTCGTGATGGCCAAGACCAGCACGCCGGACGAGGAACGCGTCCGCCGCATTCTTTTCGTCCTCATCGTGACCTACATGGTCTCCTCATGGATGGTCGATTTCGCCTACCGGCCCACCTTTTTCATGTTTGCGGCCGCCACCGCCGCCCTGCACCGGCACCTCTGCGGCCTCAACGAAACGCAGGAACGCGACCTGCGGGAAATGGCCGGGCGGGCGTCCGAACCCTACCGGCCCGCCTGGCGCGCCCGCCTGCTCCCGCAGCCCACACCGGAAGGCGCCCTCCCGCACCTGGGCACGCGCTCCGCCATCCTCACCTTGGAGCCGCTGCCCACCGCCCCGCCCGCGCCCGCACCCGCCGCGCCGCCCGGCTCGCGTCGCGCTTTCGCCTGGAATCGCATCGGCTGGGTGGACCTAGCCATCGCTGCCGCGATGACCTACGCGGCCGTGCGGTACTGGTCGTACCTTCTCACGAGGATGTAGCCGGCCTTTTTGGGAGGTGGGGTCTCCTAAAACTGGAAGTAGATGAAAGGCTGCGCCTGGTGCTGCGGGCCGGTGAGGGCGAGGGCGAGGGCGGCGACGGCGAAAAGGTAATACGCGCCCCAGCGCAGCCAGCGCGGCTGCGCGGCGAGGCGCGACCAGACGGAGCGTTCGCGCCCGAGGTGCTCGGTGAGAAAAAGCGCGGCGATGAGCAGCAGGGCGACGGCGAGTTCCAGAACGCTCAGGCCGGGGAGCGTGAGCTGGCCAAAGCCGGTGGCGATGCGGCGCAGGATGAGCGCGGCGTCGGCCACGGATGCGGCGCGGAAAAAAACCCACGCCAGCGCGGTGAGATTGAAGACCACAAGCGCGCGCCCGAACGCGAACCCGCGCGCCTTATTCCGCTCCGCGGAACCCCCGCGCCCGGCCAGCACCTCAGCGGTGACAAACACGCCGTGGAGCAGACCCCAGACGACGAAGGTCCAGTTCGCCCCATGCCAGACGCCGCTGAGCAGGAAGACGATGAGCAGATTCACGCAGCGCCGCGGCACCGGGTGGCGGCTGCCGCCGAGCGGAATGTACACGTAGTCGCGAAACCAAGTGGAGAGCGAGATGTGCCAGCGCCGCCAGAAATCGCCGACCGAGGTGGCGAAGTAGGGGCGGTTGAAATTGAGCATCAGCTCGTAGCCCATGACGCGCGCCGCGCCGCGGGCGATGTCGGAGTAGCCGGAAAAATCACAGTAAATCTGAATGGCGAAAAAGTACGTCGCCAGCAGCAGCGTCGCGCCGGAGTGCTCGCCCGGATTTTTGTAGGTGGCATCCACGAAGACGGCGAGGCGGTCGGCGATGATGATCTTTTTGAACAGCCCCGTGGCCATGAGGCGGAGGCCGTCGAGGCAGCGCGCGGAGTCGAAACGGTGCGTGGTGTGAAACTGCGCGAGCAGATTTTGCGGGCGCTCGATGGGCCCGGCGACGAGCTGCGGATAGAACAGAACGTAGAGCGCGAAGTGCGGCAGCGAGCGCTCGGCGGGGACGTGGCCGCGGTACACTTCCATGTTGTAGCTCATCGACTGGAAGGTGTGAAACGACAGGCCGATGGGCAGGATAATGCCGAGCGCGGGGAAGGGCGCGGCCTGGCCGAAACTGCCGAAGATGTCGGCGACGTTGGCCTGGAAAAAATTGAAGTACTTGAAGAAGGCGAGGATGCCGACATTCGCGGCGATGCTGGCTGCGAGGAGCAGCTTGCGCCGCGGCCCGAAGGCGGGCTCGATCATCCGCCCGGCGACGTAATCGACGAGGATGACGCCGAAGAGGATGAGGATGTAGGCCGGGACAAAGGCCATGTAAAAAGCGCAGCTCGCGGCCAGCAGCACAAAGACCCGCGCCGGCCCCGGCACTAGGAAATAGAGCAGCGTGACGAGCGGGAAAAAAACCGCGAACTCGAGGGAGTTGAAGAGCATCAGGGCGCGGTTGTTTTTAACGCAGAGCCGCAGAGCCGCAGAGGACGCAGACAGGGAAACCGCTGCCGCAGCTCCCCCCTCTGCGTCTCTGCGTCTCTGCGTTTATCCTCATGTCCAGGCTGGAGGAAACCGGCCGGTTTCACGGAGGCGTAACGAGCGGCTTTTCGCGGACGAGGTAGTCTTCGAGCAGTTCGGCCATGAGGGCGTGGCCGGCGGCGTTCGGGTGCGGGTCGTCGCTTTGGATCCAGAGCTTCGTCACGTCCGCGCCGAAGCGCTGCTGGAATGGAGCGAAGGCGTTCAGCACGGGCAGGTCGAACTGCCGGAGGGCGGTGTCGATTTTCGCGTAGAGCGGCGCGAAGGGCGTGCCGGGCGAGAGGTCGTGGATGTCGGGGACGATCATCACGAGAAATGGCACGCCGTCGGCGCGGCAGCGGTCGCGCATGGCGGCGATGAGCCCGCGAGTCTGCTGCCACGCCGCGGAGTCGTCGGCGTAGAGGTCGCGGTAAAAGGTGAAGAGGTCGGTTTTTTGCTTGCGGAACTGGAACTGGCCGAAGCGGTCAAAGCAGAACGCGGCGAGCGCGGAGTGTTTGAGCAGGGCGTTGTCGCGGCCCATGCCGCGCGGCTGCACGTCGCTGATGAAGTAGTGCAGCACCACCATGTCGGGCCGCACGCGCGGGTACTGTTCGAGGAAAAGCTGGTGCTGAAAAACCGTGTTGTAATTGCCGATGCCCGCGTTGACGACTTCGAGCGCCGCGCCGGGGCCGAGCGCGTGCGCGGCGTTCATTTTTTGCGCGAGCACGGAGGTAAAGACGGACTCGAACGGCACGCCCCAGCCCATCGTGATCGAGCTGCCGAAAACGAGCAGGCGCCTGGTGCCGGCGGGCTTCGGCTCGGTCATTTCGGGGCCGCGGTCGCCCAGCGAATTGAGCGCGATTTTCACCCCCATGAGCTGCGCCTCGCTCGACGGCCGGTGGACGTGGCTGACCAGCCCGCGCGGGTCGCGCACCTTCAGCGCGCGCGCGTATTTCACCATCTCGATATTGTAGATGAGCCGGTGGCTGGAGATGACGCGGATGGCGACCTCGCCCAGCGCGAGCGTGACCAGCGTGGCCGCGGCGGCGAAGAGCGCGCCGATGAAAAGCTCGCGTTGTTTCGTGGTCATGCGGGTGGTGAAAAATGGGCCGCGGCGGGGGCAGGCGGAGCGGGTTAGATAAACGCTTTCCATTTGTGCCGGGAAGAAGTTTCTGGGCTGCTTCCCGACCCGATGAAACCCTCCCTCCGCGCCAAGCTCACGCTGCTTTTGATCGCGGTTTTTTTCGGCCTCGCGGCGCTGGAAATTGGCGTGCGGCTGCTGACGCGGCGCGATGCCGACGGGAACCGGTGGTTCTTTTCCACGCACCTCAAACCGTACCGCGTGCCGGTGCAGCACGCGGCGGCGGCGCTCCACCGCTACCTCACCGAGCCGGGCTCGGTCATCGCCTACGACGCCGACCTCGGCTGGGTCGAGCGCGCCGCGGTGCATGGACAAAACGCGCAGGGCTTCCTCAGCACCGCCGCCGAGGTGCCCCGCGCCGCGCCCGTGGACAGGGTGCGCATCGCCATTTTCGGCGGCTCGTATGCGCGTGGCTCGTACGCGCAGGAGCCCGGCGAGCGCGGCTGGTGGCGCACGGTCGAGGACGACTTGAACGCCGCGGGCGTGGCCTGCGAGGTGCTGAATTTTGGGGTCGGCGGCTACGGCATGGACCAGGCGCTGCTCCGCTGGCGGCGCGACGGCCAGCCCTTTCACCCGCACCTCGTGCTCTTCGGTTTCAACGCCGGCAACAGCTACGAAAACCTGAACCTCATCCGCATGGTTAAGGACCCCGACTCCGGCATCCCCTTCACCAAGCCGCGTTTCCTCCTCGAGGGCGAAAAGCTGCGGCTCATCAACTCGCCCACGCCCCCGCCCGAGCAGGCGCTCGCCATCCTGCGCGACGTGGGCGCGTGGCCGCTCAGCGCGCAGGACCGCTACTGGGTGCCCGCGGATTTCGCGCCTGCGTGGTGGCGCTCCAGCCGCGTGCTCGCGCTGGCCGAAGCCAAGGCCGGCGCGCGCGCCCGCAAGGCTGACCCCGAGGCCTTTTACAAAATAAACGACGAGCCGGCACGGCTCGCGCTGGCGATCACGCGCGCTTTCCAGCGCGAGGTCGAGGAGACCGGCGCGGCCTTCTTCGTCGCGCATCTCCCGCACAGCTCGGAGCTGGAGGCCTTTGAGAAACGCGGACGTTTTCCCTACGACGAAATGTACACCGCGCTGAAATCCTCCACCGCAGTGATCTCGCCCGAAGCGCAAATGCTCGCGCTCGCGCGCGGCAAAAACTCAGCGGCGTTTTTCCACGACGGCCACTACGCAGCCGAGATGGAGACCACCGTCGGCCACGCCATCGCCGCCGCGCTCCGCGAGCCGGCGGCGGCTTTGCGCAAGCCGTAGCCGCCCGCGCGTGACACCGCCGCGGCGGCGTGCTTTTCTCGGCTCCCCACCATGCCCGCCCGCATCCTCGGTATTTCCGCCTACTACCACGACAGCGCCGCCGCGCTCGTCGTCGATGGCGACATTGTGGCGGCAGCGCAGGAGGAGCGCTTCACGCGCATCAAGCACGACCATGAGTTTCCCACCAACGCCGTCGAGTACTGCCTGCGCGAAGCCGGCCTCACCGCGGAGCAGCTCGACCACGTTGTCTTCTACGATAAGCCGCTGCTGAAGTTCGACCGCCTGCTCGAAACCTATCTCGCCTACGCGCCGAGCGGGCTGCGTTCGTTCATGATGGCGATGCCGCTCTGGCTCAAAACGAAGCTCCATCTCCCGCGCGAAATTCGGAAGGCGCTCGGCGGGCGCTACACGCGGCGCATCGCCTTCACGCCGCACCATGAAGCGCACGCCGCGAGCGCGTTTTTTCCGTCGCCCTTCGACGAGGCCGCGATCCTCACGATGGACGGCGTGGGCGAGTGGGACACCGCCAGCATCGGCCACGGGCGCGGCAATAAACTGGAGCTGCTCAAGACCCTCGCGTTCCCGCATTCCCTCGGCCTGCTCTACTCCGCGATCACCTATTTCTGCGGCTTCAAGGTCAACAGCGGCGAATACAAACTCATGGGCCTCGCGCCCTACGGCGAGCCGCGTTTCGCCGACGCCATCCGCACGAAACTTATCGACCTCAAAGACGACGGCTCGTTCCGCATGGACCTGAGCTATTTCAACTATGCCCAGGGCCTCACCATGACCTCGGCGAAGATGGACACGCTCTTCGACGGCCCGCCGCGCGCCGCCGAAGCCGCCATTACCCAGCGCGAAATGGATCTCGCCGCGTCCATCCAAAAAGTCACCGAAGACATCGTGCTGCGCATGGCGCGCACGGCGAAAAAACTCACCGGCGCAAAGAACATCGTCCTCGCCGGCGGCGTCGCGCTGAACTGCGTCGCCAACGGCGTTCTGCTCCGCAGCGGCCTCTTCGAAGACGTGTGGATTCCCGGCCCCGCGGGCGATGCCGGCGGCGCGCTCGGCGCCGCGCTTTTCGTCGCGCACCAGCTCCTCGACATCCCGCGCACCGCCACCGGCCACGACACGATGAAAGGCGCGCTCCTCGGCCCGCGCTTCACCACCGCCGAGATCCGCACCTTTCTCGACCGCAAAGCCGCGCCCTACCACCACCACGCCGACGAGCCCGCGCTGCTCGAGGCCGTGGTGCGCGAAATGGTCGCCGGCAAAGTCGTCGGCTGGTTCGCGGGCCGCATGGAATTCGGCCCGCGCGCGCTCGGCTCCCGCAGCATCATCGGCGACGCGCGCAACCCCGCCATGCAGGCGCAGATGAACCTGCGCATCAAATTCCGGGAGAGCTTCCGCCCCTTCGCCCCGTGCGTGCTCGCCGAGGATGTAGGCGAGTGGTTCGACCTCGACCGCGAGTCGCCGTACATGCTCCTCGTCGCCCCCGTGCGGGAGGAAAAAAGATGCGCCCTCACGCCCGAGCAGCAGCAGCTCCAGCGCGACCCGGATTTGCGCAAACGCGTGAACGTCCCCCGCAGCCAGATCCCCGCCGTGACGCACGTCGATTACTCCGCGCGCGTGCAGACCGTGGATGAGCCGCGCCACGGCCGCTACTACCGCCTCATCCGCGAATTCAAGCGCCAGACCGGCTGCGGCGTCATCGTGAACACCAGCTTCAACATCCGCGGCGAGCCCATCGTCGGCACGCCGCAGGACGCCTACCGCTGCTTCCTCGCGTGCGACATGGACGTGCTCGTGCTCGAAGACTGCGTGCTCTACAAGACTGAGCAACCCCAGCTCAGCGCCGCCGAGCGTGCGCAGTACGTGGAAAGTTTCACCCTCGACTGACCGGCCATGCTCAACCCTTTCAAAGACACCAACTGGCATCCCGGCACCTTCGAGAAACGCGCCTTTGCGCGCAGCCTCATCATCGGCTTTCCCATCCTCGCGGCGGTCTTCGCCGTCGTCGGATTCTGGCGCACTGGCGCGTGGCCGCACGGGATGCTGTGGCTCGGCTTCGGCGGTGCCGGCGCGGGCGTGGTGCTGTGGCTGCTGCCGCAAATCGCGCGGCCTTTTTACCTCGTCTGGTATTTCGCCGCATGCTGCATCGGCATCGTGATGAGCAATCTGCTGTTCGCCATTTTCTACTACGCGGTCATCACGCCTATCGGCCTGGTCATGCGCCTGCTCGGGCGCGACGCGCTGCAAAAACGGCCCAGCCCCGCGCGCCCGACCTACTGGCGAGACGTGGAAAAGCCCGTTGCCGCCGCGCGCTATTTCCGCCAGTATTAACGCCTCAGCCCTCTCCCGCGCCATGCCCGACGAAACCTCCAAGTCCTTTCAGCAAGCCGCCGACCAAAAGCCCGCCAGCCTCGGCCGCGAAGTCGTCGAAATGCTCAAGCACAACAAGAAGTACTGGATGATCCCAATCGTGCTCATCCTCGTGCTGTTCGGACTGCTGATTGTTTTCGGCGCGACCTCGGCGGCCCCGTTTATCTACACGCTCTTTTGAGCCCCGCCTCGCTGGCGGCGGCGACGGTCTTCTGGCTTTCCGGCGGCCTGCTTTTTTACACCTTCGCCGCCTACGGCGCGCTCATGGCGCTGCTCGCGCGCGGTCGTGATGTGGTGAAAAAGGCCGCGCCTGCGCCGCTGCCGGAGGTAGGCGTGGTAGTCGTCGCGCACAACGAGGAAGGGCGCATCGCCGCGCGCGTCGCGGACCTGCTGGCGGCGGACTATCCGCCGGAAAAACTGCGCGTGCTCGTCGTCTCGGACGGCTCCACTGACGCCACGGTTGCGCGCGCCGCGGCGGTCGATCCCGCGCGCGTCACCGTCCTCGTCCAGCCGGAGCGCGCGGGCAAGGCGGCGGGCCTCAATGCCGCGCTCGCGCACGCCACCGCCGAGGTCATCGTCTTCACCGACGCCCGCCAGCGTTTCGCGCCGGAGGCCATCGCACGCCTCGCCGCGCACTTCGCCGACCCGCGTCTCGGCGCGGTCAGCGGCGCGCTCGAGATCGACGCGGCGGCCAGCGCCGCGGGCGCGGGCGTGGATGCCTACTGGCGCTACGAGAAATTCCTCCGTGCCGCCGAGGCGCGCTTCGATTCCTGCATCGGCTGCACCGGCGCGATCTACGCCATCCGCCGCGCCCTTTTCACCCCGCTGCCCGCCGACACCGTGCTGGACGATGTGGTCATTCCCATGCGCCTCGCCGTCGCCGGCCACCGCGTCAGCCACGATCCCGCGGCCCGCGCCTTCGACCCGCAGCCGCTCGAACCCGCCGCCGAAAAAATCCGCAAACGCCGCACCCTCGCCGGCAATTTCCAAATGCTCTTCCGCCATCCCGCCTGGCTGCTCCCGTGGCGCAACCGCCTGTGGTGGCAGCTCCTCTCGCACAAATATCTGCGCCTCTGCGCGCCCGTCTTTCTCATCCTGTTGCTCGCCGCCAGCGCCGCGCTCGCCGCAGAGCCGTTCTACCGCGCCGCGCTCGCGCTCCAGCTCGCGGGCTATCTCGCCGCCGCGCTCGGCCTGCTTTTCCCCGCGCTGCGGGGCAAAGTTTTCGCCCTCCCCGCGGGCTTCGTCTTTCTCAATCTCACCGTCATCCGCGCCTTCTGGCACTACCTGACCACCGCCGACCTCCACCGCTGGACCAGCCGCCAGCCTTGATCCGCAGGCCGCTCACGCCCGCCGCGCGCGCTGCCACCGCTGCGCCAGCAGGAACGCCACGCACACCACAAACGCAGCCATGAGCCCGCGCAGTAGCGTGAGCTTTGGCACCCACTCCGTGCCCGACCGTGTCTCGAAGTACTGCGTGAAAACCGGCGGCCCCGCCTCGCCGCCCGGCCCGAGCGGCACCACGCGCACGCCATAGCCGGTAGCCGGCGCGAGGCCGTGGAACGTCACCGAATACCGCTCGCCCTCGCGCCGCACGGGCACGTTGGGGATTTCATCCCACGACACCTTCATCTGGCCGTCGGGATCGGTCACGATGCGCCGGCCTTCGAGCCGAAACCTCGTCGCCGTATTCAGCTTCGCCAGCCATTCCAGCGTCGCGCTCGTCGTCCCGATCCGCCGCAGGCCCGCGCCCTCGACCGGCTTGAGATCCACATGCAAATCCGTGAACACGCCCGGCAATGGCGCGGGCGGCTCCGCTGGCGCGGGCTCCGGCTCGGCGCTCTCCGTCACGCCTGCCGCCGCGGGCCGGGTGGCCGACGCCACGCTACGCGGCGCGGGCGCGGGCGCGGCCTTCGCCACGAGTTCCGCCTCCACGGGAATCTCCAGTTTCTGCGCCCCCGCCTTGACCAGCAGCCACGCGCGATACCGCGCCGCCGCCGCCGCCGGCTGCGTCCGCAAAGTCAGCGTTTTTTTCTCCCCCGGCGCCAGCCGCACCGAGGCCTGCTCCATGGCAAACGGCGCGCCGATCTCCCAGCTCACGTCCGCCTCCGCCCCGCCGAAATTTTCCAGCTCAAAGCTCGCGCTCGCCGCCTTCCCCGCATCCACCCGCCCAAACGTCACCGGGCCGCGCAACGCCCGCACCAGCGGCCCCACCCGCGCCGCCCGCACCGGCACCCGCACCGTGAGACCCGCCGCCTCCACGCGCACCTCGCCCTCCAGCGCCGTCACATCGTCCGCCGCCGTCTGCACCGGCACGCTCACCTTGCCACGCGCCGGCAGGGTCAGCTCCGCCGGCACCTGCAGCCGCGCGCCGCCGCTCAGCGTCACGCGGCGCTCCTCGGCGGTCTGGTTCGTGAGTTCAAACGTCCCCGCGCGCACCGCCTCGCCTGCCGTCGGTTGCAGTTCGATTTTCGCCGGCGCCGCGGCCACCGCCTCCATCGCCTCGCCCCGCACCCGCACGCTCGACTCCGGCTGCGAGGTGAACCGCACCGCGCTTTCAAACACCCCGCCCTTCTCCGGCGCAAAGACCACTTTGAAAACTGCGCGCGCCCCAGCCCCCAGCCGGTACTTAGCCGGCCCCTCGATTTTCCACGGCGCCTCCACGTCCGCATTGCCCTCGGCCAGGCCGCCGCCGCGGTTGCGAATTTCCAGCGTCTTCGCCGCCGTGGCCCCGGCCAGCATGGACGGAAAATCCAGCGCTCCCGGCAGCGCGAGATCCGGCGGCTGATCCACGATGGTGATGGCCACCTCCACCGCCGCCGACACCCCCGCGCCATTCTGCACCGCGTAGGTGAAACGGTCCCGCGTGATCGCGAGCTCCGCCGGCGGCGTGTACATCACCGTGCTCACCTCCCGATCCACCACCCGCGGCTCGGTCAGCCGGCCTGACTTCGGGAGCGTGCGGATGAGATATTTCAGCGGCTGGTTTTTCACCCCGTAAATGCGCAGCGCAATCTCCACCGGTTCTCCGCGCGGCACCTTCACCGCCAGCGGGAGCGCCGGCGGCGGCGCCTCCGGCAGCGGCTCCTTTTTGCGCTCCGCGCCCGCCCCGCACGGTGCGCCCACCAGCACCGCCACGGCGCACAACGCGGCGGGCGGGAAGAGGCGGAAAACAGATTTTTGCACGGGGCCGGAAGGTTGCCGCAGCCCCCCGCGCTCCGTCCAATCATTCCCGCGCCTGCCGCCCGCCGCGCGCCCGATTATGTCATTGCTCCGGCGCCCGCGCCTCCGGTATGAACCGGCAAGTTTTTTCCGAAGCATGAAAAGCGTCCGCCATCTCACCATCCTCACGGCCACTCTGCTCCTCCTCGGCGGCCTCGCGCCCGAGGCCGCCGCCCAGTTCTGGGGCTCTCGCAATCCGAACGCCCCCATGCGCAAAGCCTCCGACATGATTGGCCGCCAGAAAGGCCCCGTCATCAACAGGGAACTCGAGTCCATCATCGGCCCCGACAACTCCCGCGTCGTCATCTCGCTGAGCAAACAGCGCGTCTATCTCATGACCGGCGACCAAGTCTATATCGACGCCCCCATTTCCTCCGGCAAAGCGGGTCACGCCTCCCCCACTGGCAGCTTTAGCGTCTTGGAAAAAGACCCCGACCACCGTTCCAGCGTCTATGGCAACTTCGTCGATCGCAGCGGCCGCACCGTGCGCTCCGGCGTCAGCACCAAAATCGACTCCGCCCCCAGCGGCTGCCACTACGAAGGCGCGCCGATGAAATGGTTCTGCCGCCTTACCAACGGCGGCGTCGGCATGCACATCGGCATCCTTCCCGGCTACCCCGCCTCCCACGGCTGCATCCGTCTCCCCGCCGACATCGCCCCAATCATTTACGCCAAAGTCCGCGTCGGGACGAAGGTGCGGATCGAGTCGTAGCTGCCTAGCGGTGGATTACTTCGGGGGAGGCAGCTTTTTAAAGTCGTGGATCCGGATCCGACCCGGGGCTTATCCATAGGAGGATTGGGCCGAAAGAGAGTGGAATTTAATAGCTCACCCTGCTCTCGCCCTGCCTGAAGGGACCCATGCGGTTTATGGATCCCGTCGGGACGCTCGAGGCGCGTTTCCTGGCGAGGCCGCTCTGCGCACGTCTTCGCGGGTAGCCTTGCCACGGGCACCGCGGGCCTTCGGATCTTCACGGGGATCCAGGGGTTTCTTGTCACCCTTTTTGTTAAGTTCTTTGGCCACATCGGGGCTGAAGCTCTTGGGTTGTTTCATAATCGCAACCGTAACTGAATCTGACCGGTTCGCACCGTCATACTCATGGCGAGGCCCCGCTCATCCCGGCGGGACCGCGGTGGCAGCGGCGCGTCGGTTCCTCGCGGGATATTCCACTTCCCCCGTGAGCCGCAGATCGCCTCCCATCTTCTCGTAGCGGGGATTCCGGAGCAGCGGCGCTTCCGCCGTCGCGCCGACGCCATGCCCTCCGACGGCCGGCACGGGGCCGCCGCAAAGCAGCGGGGCGACGTAGAAATGCACGCGATCCACAAGCCTCCGGTCGAAGGCTTCACCGAGCACCCGCCCCCCGCCTTCGAGGAGGACGCTGGTGACTTCGCGGCGACCGAGTGCGCGCAGGACGGCGCGCAGGCTTTGGCCACGGAAGACGAGCGTGCGGTCGCGGTGGGCGTCGGTGAAAAGGTGCGCGCCTTTTGGCAAATCGCCGCTGCGCGTGACGACGACCCGCCACGGCTGGCGCGCGCCGGGGACGCCGCGGACGGTCAGGCGCGGGTTGTCGGCGCGGAGAGTTTGCGCGCCGATGAGGACAGCATCGACCTGCGCGCGCAGGCGCATGGCATCGGCGCGCGCGGCGGCGCTGGTCAGCCACTGGCCTTCGCCCGGCGGGCGGGTGAGACGGCCGTCGAGCGACATTCCGGCCTTGGCGATGACGAGCGGCATCCGCGTCACGATCCATTGGTTAAACGCCGCATTCAGCTCGCGGCACTCGCTTTCCAAAACCCCCGCCGTGACCGCGAGCCCCGCCGCCCGCAGCAGCCGGAGGCCGCGGCCCGCGTGCGCCGGATTTGGATCGGTCGCGCCGATGACCACGCGCGCAAAACCCGCGCCGATGATCGCCTCCACGCACGGCGGCGTGCGCCCGTGGGTGGAGCACGGTTCGAGCGTCACGTAAATCGTCGCGCCCCGCGCGAGGGCCGGATTTTGCAACGCGCGCAGCGCCTCGATCTCCGCGTGCGGCTGCCCGGCGCGCTGGTGAAAACCGCGCGCCAGCACCCGCCCGCCGCGCACAATGACCGCGCCGACCGCGGGATTCGGGCTGGTCTGGCCGAGCCCGCGCGCCGCTTCACGCAGAGCTGCGCGCATGTGTTTCTCGTCGTGCATGCGCGTGGTTTAAGCCTTGCGCGGGGAAGTTTGAACCCGGAACTTCGCGCCGTGTCCCTCAGCCTCCGCGAGAAGCAAAGCCTTTACCACAGCCTCGGGCAGCTTGTCCGCTCGGGTGTCCCCTTGCCCAGCGCCCTGGACAATCTCGCGCGCACCACCCGCGGCGGCATGCGCAGCGTGGTGCGGCGGCTGAAGGACGCCATCGGCAGCGGGCAGACGGTCGGCGAATCCTTTGCCCGCCAGCGTCCGGCGGTCGGGGAAATGGAGATCGGCGTGATCGCCGCGGTCGAGCGCGCGGGCAAGCTGGAGCAGGGGCTGGCCCAGCTTGCAGAATACTTTGGCGCGCTCGACCGGGCGCGCGCGGGCCTTTTGAAAAAGTGCGCGTATCCCGCGTTCGTGCTGCACTTCGGCGTCTTTGTCATGTCGCTGACCACGCTCATGACCCGCGGCCTCGTCCCATATTTGCGGGAGACCTTTGGCCTGCTCGCGCTACTTTACGGCGTCGCCCTGGTCATCGCGCTGCTCGTGCCGCTGCTGCGCGATGCGGGCTCCACGAGTGCGTTGCTCGACGGGCTGCTGCGCACGCTGCCGCTGGTGGGAAAAATCCGTCGCGCCCTTTCCACGGCCCGCTTTTGCGCCACCTACGGGATGCAGCTCGACGCCGGGATCAATGTCATCGACGCCCTGCAAGCGGCGCAGCGCGCCAGCCACAGCGGGGTCATCCGCGCGGCGGTGGAGCGGGCCGTCCCCGAGGTGCGCGGCGGGGCGCAAGTGGGCGGGCTGCTGGCCGCGGGCCGCGCGTTTCCCGAGCCGATGATCCGCAGTTTTTGCATCGGCGAGCAAACGGGTGAAATCGATCAGGAACTGAAGCGGATGGCCGCGGAATACCAGGCCGAGGGGCTGGCGCGGATCGAGACGCTGGCCGAATGGCTGTCGCGGTTTTTCTACATCGCGATCCTCGCCTACATCGGCTACGGCGTGGTCAGTTGGTATCAGGGCTACCTGCATCAGGCCATGAGCATCATCGACTCGAACTGAGTCACGCCGACTCACCACGAGCTACTGAACCGCTCACGGACCAGGGCCACCGTGTCGCTCTGGTAGGTGTTGGAAAAGGTGCGCCGAAAAGCATACAAGCTGTTGATGGTCATAGGTTTGGGTTTTACAGATGCAAGGCTGATCCGGGCTGGCACCCGGCAAGCTAAAAGGAATGGGGTCAACTTAACAATTCAACCAACCATTCCTATGAGCCTGATCCGTTACCAATTACCTGAAACCACCGAGTGGACACCGACTGACCGCCTTTCCACCCTCCGCGACGAAGTGAATCGTCTTTTCGATTTCTCGTGGCCGAGCCAGGAAACGGGGCTTTTCACCGGCTGGTCGCCCGTGCTGGACGTGTTCGACGACAAAGACGGCTTCACCGTCCATGTCGAGCTGCCGGGCATGAAGAAAGACGAGATCGAAATCACGATGCACGACGGAGTGCTCACGGTCTCGGGCGAGCGCAAAGTACAAGGCGAGCGCAAGGAGGGCGAGACCTTCCGCAGCGAGCGTTACTTCGGCAAGTTCCAGCGCAGCGTGACCCTGCCCACCGCGGTCGATGCCGGCAAAGTGCATGCCACTTACAAGGACGGCGTCCTCACCGTCGGCCTGCCCAAAGCCGAAGCCGCGAAGCCGAAGCAGATTGCCGTCAGCGTCGCCTAACTCCACCGCCAAAACCCGAACCGGCGGGCGCCAACCGCGCCCGCCGCAACCACTCCAAAACCACTCCCTTTTATGACCACCACTACCGCTCCCACTGCGCCGAAGACCGGCAACGGCTCCACCCGCGTCAGCTACCTCACGCCGCTGGCCAATGTGCTCGAAACCAAAGACGCCTACACGCTCGAAGCCGAGCTGCCCGGCGTCACCAAGGACGGCCTCGAACTGACCGTCGAAAACGGCGAACTCACCATTATCGGGCATCGCACCGCTACGCCTCTGCATGGCCGGGCCATGCACCGGGAATCGCGCAGTCTAGACTACCGGCGAGTCTTTGAAATCGACCCGGCGATCGACACCGCGCACATCAGCGCGAAGCTCGACCAAGGCATCCTCACCCTCACGCTTCCGAAAACCGAGTCCGTGAAGCCGCGCAAGATCGCGGTCGGCGACTGAGCCGGCCGGCTGCCGTTGCTGCTTGTTGGAACCAAGCCCCGCGCAGGCCGTGACGGCGCGCGGGGCTTGTGTCTTGCCCCAGGGTGCCCAAAGGAGCCGCGTCAGCCTTGTCGGCGACCGGCATTCGTGGTGGAGCAACCTCACTCTGCGGCCACGCGGAGGGGGCGGCGCGCGTCTGTCCGAAATCTCACTCACTCCCGCGGACCGCGCGGATGTGGATCTGGGGGCTGACGGTGCCCTGCCATTCGTTGCGCTCGATTTGAAAGGCGATGTCCCAGGGCAGCCGCGGCAGTTCGTCCTTGGCCGCGCCGAACCAGACGGCGCAGTATTCGTCGCCGTGCTGGCGAAGCATGAGAGAGAGGTGCTTTTCCTTCATCACGCGGGGCTCGCCGGCGAGGGTCACGCCGCGGGCGAAAAAGAGCGGCTGCGGATGGGTCATGCCGAAGGGCTGGAGCGCATCGTGGTGCGCGAGCAGTTCGTAGTCGATCTCGCCGAGGGTGAGTTCGGCATCGAGATGGAGGCGGGGCTGGAGCTGCTCAGCAGTGAGCGCGGCGCGGGCGTGGGCGAGGAAGGCGGTGCGAAATTCGGCGAAGCGCTCCTGCCGGACGGTGAGGCCCGCGGCCATGTCGTGACCGCCGTGTTTTTCCAGAAACTCGCCGCACGCGGCGAGCGCGGCGACGAGCGAGAGGCCGGCGATGCTGCGGCCGCTGCCTTTGCCGGTGCCGCTCTCGTCGAAGCCGATGACGAGGACGGGCCGGTGGTGCCGTTTTTGCAGTCGCGAGGCGACGATGCCGATGACGCCGGTGTGCCAGCCCGCCGCGCCGACGACGATGGCGGCGTCGCGCTCGGCCCCGGGCTGTTCGGCGAGCTGGGCTTCGGCCTGGCGGAGCACGTCGTCCTCCACGCCGCGGCGCTCGCGATTCTGCACGTCGAGACTGGCGGCGATGGCGCGGGCGCGGGCGGGATCGTCGGTGAGCAAAAGCTCGAGCGCGTCCTGCGCGGTGCCGAGGCGGCCGGCAGCGTTCAGGCGCGGGGCGAGGCCGAAGCCGATGTTCGGCGGACTGAACGGCGGACGCAGCGCGCTGACTTCGATCAGTTCGCGCAGGCCAGTCCAGCGCGTGCCGGCGAGCTGGACGAGGCCGCGTTTCACGAGCGCGCGGTTTTCCTCCCGCAGCGGCACGAGGTCGGCCACGGTGCCGAGCGCCACAAGGTCGAGATGCGCGCGCAGGTCGAAGTCGGCGAGGGGGCGGCGCTTGAGCAGCGCGTGGGCGGTTTTGAAAACGAGGCCGACGCTGCACAGATAGTGGAAATCTTCGCCAAGCTTCGGATTGACCAGCGCCACGCAGGGCGGGAGCGCGTCTTTGCATTCGTGGTGGTCGATCACGATCACGTCCACGCCCGCGCCTTGCAGCGCCGCGATTTCCGCGACGGATGACGTGCCGCAATCCACCGCGATGAGCAGCCGCGGCCCATGCTCCCCGATGCAGCGCGCCACGCCGTCCGCGCTCAGCCCGTAGCCTTCATCCGCGCGCAGGGGCAGGAAACACGGGGCCTCCGCGCCGTAGGCCCGCAGCACGCGGGTGAGCAGCGCGAGCGAAGTCACGCCGTCCACATCGTAGTCGCCGTAGAGCACGATCTTTTCGCCGCGGTCGAGCGCGGCGAAGATGCGCGTCACCGCCGCGTCCATATTGGGCAGGGCAAAGGGATCGCCCAGCGCCTTCAGCCGCGGATCGAGAAAGCGCTGCGCCTCCGCCGGCGAAGGCACTCCGCGGCGCAGCAGCACCTCGGCCACGAAGCGCGCCAGACCCGCCGCCTGCACCAGCTGCTGCACAGCGGCAGGGTCGGTCGGAGCGGGTAAAATCCAGCGGCAGGGAGACATGGCCGCATCCTCCGCGGAAGCCGCCGCCGAGCGCAATCTCCGTCCGCCATTTTCCATAAAGCGGGCTGGCCCCGGCCCCGCCCCGCTAAGTTTGTGCGCGCAAATAGGTTTTGCGCTTGTGAAAGCCCCGTCCGCCGTCTCTTCTCAGGCCATGAATTTGCCCAATGCGGGAGAGTCGCCGAAACGGGGTGACGCAGGGAGCAGTGCCAGCACGATCCCGAAGAATTTTGACGACTTGCACAAGTCCATCACCATGGCCCAGATCGCCAAGGCGGCGGGCGTCTCGCAGGGCGCAATCTCGTCGCTGCTCAATGACCGCGACTACGGCATCCGCGTCAGCGACAAAACGCGCGAGCGCGTCTTCAAAGTCTGCCGCGAACTGGGCTACGTGCCGAACGACCTGCGCGCCGTCGTGCGCATGTATCCCGAGCTGGGCGAGTTTTGCCTGCTGCTCGACCGCACCATCGCGGGCGGCCTGCGCGCGCCGCAGGTCCTGCGACTGGCCGCGGCCATCATGGGTGCGATCCCGGACGCCACCCAGCCGCTCAGCATCGCCCTGTATGATCCGGTGGCGAACTACGGGGCCGACAGCGCCGCCCTCCCACACCTCATCCGCCTGGGCGTGTGCTCGAAATTTCTCGTCTGCGGCCAGCCGAACCCGTCGCTCTGCGAGACGCTGACCCGGCGCGGCCTGCCGGTCATCAGCCTCGGCACCGATGTGGCGCTGCCGGGCGTCGTCAGCTTCGTGCCCGACTACGCGCTCGCCTCGCGCCTCGCCCTCGGGCATCTGGGCACCCTCGGACACCAGAACATCGGCATCGTTTCCGGCCCCTTCGGCTCCACCGACCCGCGCATCATCGAGCTCAACCACGGCGTCCGCATGGCCTGCGAGGAACTCCGCGTGCCGCTCGACACCCACCACATCATCTACGGCGACCTCACCGTCGAGGCCGGTCGCGCCGCGCTCGATGAAATGCTGGTCCGCAAGCCGCCGCCGACCGCCGTCTTCTGCCTCAGCGATGCCGCTGCCGCCGGCGTGCTCGCGCAGGCCCAGGCGCGCGGCCTGGCCGTGCCCGGCACGCTCAGCGTCATCGGCTGCGGCGACGACCCCGGCGCGTCCGCCGCGCAGCCGCCGCTGACCACCGTGCACCTGCCCGCCGAGGAAATGGGCGCACTCGGAGTGCGCGAGATCGACCGCCTCGTCCACGACGCCCCCGCGCCCGTGCCGCGCAAGATCGTGCCGCCCGTGCGGCTCATCGAGCGCCAGTCCTGCGCGGCGCCGTTGGCGGGCGGAAAAATTGCCCCTTGACGCCCCCCGCGTCTCTGGCCGAAAAGCACCATCCGCATGAAAATCCCATTCTACATCTCCGTCGGCGCATCGGCCTTGTGCCTCATCCTGAGCATCGTCGTTTTCGCCGTCGGCCTCTCCAACCAGACCCTCCAGACCGAGGTGCAAAAGCAGCAGCAGGCTCTCCAGGCGCAGCAGGCCGAAATCGAAAGCGGCAACCGCATCAGCCAGGAAATCGGCCAGGGCGTGCTCAAGGACATGGCCACCGTTTCCCTCAAGAATGAGAAGATGAAAGCCCTCCTCGCCAAGCATGGCTACAACGTCCAGGTCGCGCCCAACACTCCAGCCCCGAAATAAACACCGCCCTCCACTTCCGTCCTTATGAATCCCGACTCCGACGCCGATTACTCCTACGCCGAGCCCGCGCCCTCCTACGCGCCGTCCAGCCCCTCCATCCAGCTGCCCTTTGCGCTGCTCGCCTCCGCCATGGCCATGATCATGATCATTCAAACGCAGGGTGTGTTCCGGCAGAAATCCGCCTTGCAGGAAGGCAAGGGGCAGCTCATCGACACCCTCTCGAAGCGCGAGGGCGCGGTCAAACAAGTGGCCGAAATCAAGGCCAAGGCCAACGCCATGATCATTGACCTCCTCATCCTCGGCAAAACCGACGAGGACGCGAAAACCATCATCGCCAAATACAACATCCAGCAAAACGCGCCGGCTGGCGAAGCGCCCGCTGGCGACCCGCCAAAGTAACCCGGCTCCGCGAGCCCAAGACTCTCAGACACCCGGCGTTCACGCGCCGGGTGTTTCGTTTTTCGGGGCGGCCGGCTTCGGCGCGGTGATTTTCATCCCGATGAAATAGAGCACGCCGACGAGCAGGACGATGCCGATGACGAGATGCGATTCGTGCTTTACCGCCTGCACCAGCTCCTCGGGATCGAGCGGGTTTTTGCCCGCCGCGCGCAGCTCGCTGCCGACCTTGCCGCCGAGCCAGGCGAGTACCGAGCACCAAATGGCCGCGCCAACCGTGGTGAGCACGCTGAATTTCACAAAGCCCATGCGGATGATCCCCGCGGGGATGGAAATGAGATGCCGGATGACCGGCAGCAGCCGCGCGAAAAAGATGCCACCCGCCTCGTAGCGGTGCATGAAGACCTCGGCGCGCGCGAGCTTGGCCGGCGGGATGAAAAAGTATTTGCCCCACTTTTCCACCACCGGCCGCCCAACGGAGAGCGCGACCCAGTACGTAATCGCCGAGCCGAGCCACGAGCCAAAGGTGCCCGCGATGATGACGCCGACGAGCGACATCTTGCCCGTCGAAGCCGCCATGATCGCCGCGGGCGGAATGACGATTTCGCTCGGCACCGGAAAGATCGAGCTTTCCATCGCCATGAGAATCACTACGCCGAGATAGCCCCAGTTTTCGACCCAGCCGAGCCAGGTGTGTAAGAGTTCGTGCAACATGCGCGCGTGATGTAGCGGCGCGCCGCGGCGCGGGCAAACGCTAAAGCCGCCTTACGCCTTCCACAGCTTCCCGGATTTCTGCCACGCGATCACGAGTTCGCGGAAGCGCTGCACCGCGGGCGTGTCCTCGTCCTCCGGCCAGACCAGCACGAGCGGGATCGCTACCACCGGCCGCAGCGGCACGAAACGCAGCGCCGCCTCGGGCGGCATCACCGAGTCCGGCACGATGCCCACGCCTGCGCCCGCCTCCACGTAGCTCAGCACCGTGCCGATGAGGCTCGGCGTGTAGGCCAGCCGCGGCGCGAAACCCGCCGCCCGGCACGCCGCGAGCACCCCGTCGTGCGAGCCCACGCCTTCGCGCCGCGCCAGCACCACCAGCGGTTCGTGCGCGAGCTGCCGCCACGAAATCGCCTTGTGCCGCGCCAGCGGATGCGCCGCGGGCAGCACCGCGCCGAGCCGCTCTTTGCGCAAAACGATCGTCCGCAAACCCGAGGCCTCGCGCGTGGACACCGGGCGTGTGAACGCCGCGGAGAGCCGCCCTTTCGCCAGCATCTCCCACACGCGCTCGGGCGTGCGCTCCTCGAGATGGATGGAGACGAGCGGAAAGCGCCGCCGGTATTCCGCCAGCAGCCGCCCGAGAAAAGGCTGCGTCGGCGGCCCGATGTAACCGAGGCGCAGCTCGCCCTCCTCGCCCGCGGCGGTGCGTTTCACCCGGCGCATGGCCTCGTCCCAGCGCTCGAAAAGGATCGCCGTCTCGCGCAGCAGCACTTTCCCCGCGGGCGTGAGGCTCACGCTGCGGCGGTTGCGGTCGAGCAGGTTCGCCCCCAGCTCCGCCTCCACCTCCTGCACCGCGCGGCTCAGCGCTGGCTGGGCGATGCGCAGCCGCTCGGCCGCGCGCGAGTAGCTGAGTTCTTCGGCGACGCCTTGAAAGTAGCGGAGATGGCGGAGTTCCATTTTTGCAGCTGATAGCGGTTCGGCATAACTCTGATAGCGAAGTTCTATTTCCATGACAAGATCCGGCCCGCTAAAAAGCGGCGTTCCACCGCTCCCATTTTCATGTCGCTCCGCAAAACCCTCCTGATTTTTTTCGCCGGCTGGTTTCTCGCCATCAGCCTGCTCCAGACGCGGCTGAACCCGGAGTCGGTCCGCGGGCTCGGCGAATACTTCCGCTCATTCCGCAAAACACCGGACGTCTCGACGGCGCAGTTCAAGATCGGCTTCCTCCCCGTGACGTGCCATCTCACCTGCCCGGTCACGGACTTCATCAACACGCAGGTCACCGGCCACAGCGCGTTCGAGCCGGTGCGGTTCAATAGCTGGCCGGAGCTGAAGGAGGCGTATCTCGCCGGGCACACGCCCGCCACTTTCATCCTCGCGCCGATGGCCATCGCGCTGCGCGAGCAGGGCGTGCCGATCAAGATCGTCTATCTCGGCCACCGCGACGGCAGCGCGGTGATGGTGCACAAGGACTCGCAGATTTTTCGCATGGAGGATTTGCGCGGCAAGCGGGTGGCCGTGCCGAACCGCTACTCGAACCAGCGCCTGCTTTTTTTCCGCGCCTGCAAAAACGCGGGCATGAAAATCACGGACATCCAGCTCGTCGAGATGCCGCCGCCGGACATGCCCGCCGCGCTTTACTCGAAATCGGTGGACGCGATTTGCAGCGGCGAGCCATTCATGGGCCAGACGGAACTCGACGGATACGGCCGCGTGCTTTGGCTGACCAAAGACGTGTGGCCGAATTTCATCTCGTGCGTGCTCGCCGTGCGCGAGGACGTGATCGCCACCCGCCGCGCCGACGTGCAGGCGCTCGTGGATGGCATCGCCAAGAGCGGCCAGTGGCTCGACCAAAGCGTGGCGAACCGGATGAGCGCCGCGCAGTTCGTGTCGAAGAATTACTACATGCAGGATCCGCGGCTGCTCACCTTTGTGCTGAGCAAACCGCCCGACCGCGTGAAGTACACACGCCTTTCGCCGCTCAAACCGGACTTCGAGGAAATCGAGGCGCTGGGCCGCGAGTCGGGCATTTTGCAAGGCACCGCGCACTTCGAGGATTACGTCGATCCTTCCTTCGCGGAAGCCGCGACGGAGAAAGTGGAAGCGTGGAATTTCGAGGGCCCAAAACCATGAGCGCCGCCGCCAACCGCACCCCGCATGCCTGGCTGAAGCTCGCGCTGCCGCTCGCCGTAGCCGCGATTTTTCTCGTCGCCTGGGACACGCTGGTGTGCGTTTCCGCGAGCGAAGTTTTTCCGCGTCCGCTCGAGGTCGCGCGCGGCATCGGCGAGCTGGCGCAAAAAGGACTGCTGCTGAAATACATCGTCGCCTCGCTCTTCCGCGTGACGTGGGGCTTCGGTTTGGCGGTGCTCGTGGGCGTGCCGTTCGGGCTGTTTCTCGGCTGGTTCAGCCGCGCCTACGAGGCGTTTAACCCGATGATCCAAATCTTCCGCCCGATCTCGCCCATCGCTTGGATTCCGGTGGCCATCCTCTGGTTCGGCATCACCGATCTCGCGCCGATTTTCCTCATCTTCCTCGCCAGCGTTTTTCCCATCACGGTTTCGGCCACCGCAGCGGTGCAAAACATGCAGCCCGTCTATCTGCGCGCTGCGCAGAATTTCGGCCTCACCCGCACCGAGCTTTTCCGCCGCGTCATCCTGCCGTCCTGCCTGCCGCAAATCATCACCGGCATCCGCATCGCGCTCGGCATCGCCTGGCTGGTCGTGGTCGCGGCGGAAATGATCGCCGTCAACAGCGGCCTCGGCTACCTCATCATCGACGCGCGCAACGCCGGCAAACGCTACGACCTCGTGGTCGCTGGCATGGTCTTGATCGGTCTCATTGGCCTCGTGCTCGACCTCCTCGTGCGACGGCTGGAAACATTCGACGAAGTCCGCTGGGGCTACGCCAACCGCTCATGAATGCAGCGCCCGTCATCCACATCCGCGACCTCTGGATGAGCTTCCCTGGCCAGCGTGCGGGCCAGCAAATCCACGTCCTCGAACGCATCAATCTCGAAGTCGCGGAAGGCGAGTTCGTCTGCCTTGTCGGCCCCTCTGGCTGCGGCAAATCCACGCTCCTCAATATCGTCGGCGGCTTTCTCCCACAGACGCGCGGCGAGGCGCTCGTCGAGGGAGAGCCCGTGCACGGGCCGGACGCGCGGCGTATTTTTGTCTTTCAGGAAAACGGCGTCTTCCCGTGGCTCACCGTGCGGGAAAACATCGGCTTCGGCCTCGGCCGGAAAAGCGTGGAGGAGCGGGAGAAAACCGTCGCCCATTACACCGAGATGGTCGGCCTCACCGGCTTCGAGAGTGCCTACCCGCGCGAACTTTCCGGCGGGATGCGCCAGCGCGTCGAGATCGCCCGCGCCCTCGCCGCAAACCCCGACATCATCTACATGGACGAACCGTTCGGCGCGCTCGATTTTATTACGCGCATCAAGATGCGCAGCGACCTCACGCGCATCTGGCAGGCGGAAAAAAAGACCATCCTCTTTGTCACGCACGACATAGAGGAAGCCGTGCAGCTCGCCGACCGCGTGCTTGTGATGAGCCACCGCCCGGCGACCATTCAGACCGTCATCGACATCGACCTGCCCCGCCCGCGCGACCTCGACTCCCCCGGCTATCTGCACAAGCGCGACGCCATTTTCCAGGCGATGGGCATGAGCATCCGCATCGGCGCGTGAGATTCGTGGTTGGAAATTACGCGCTGGACGGCCACATTGCGCCGCCATGAAACTCCTCCCCGCGCTCGCCGCCGCCCTTTTCACCGCCCCCCTGCTCCACGCCCAGACGCCCGGCGCCACCCCGGCCCCGGCCGCCACGCCCGCCGGTGCCACCGCCATCGCCATGTGGCGCGCCAATCTCCCCGGCGGCAGCTACAGCGTGGCCGTGCGCTCCATCGTCTCCGTCAGCACCCACGAGTACGTGGTCGATGCCGCGGCCCGCGTCACCGAGGTCAATATCGACACCACCGGCGCGGCCCTCGTGCGCTTCTACTTCCTCGAACCCAACACCCTCAGCGCCCCTGCCGGCTTCGGCGCGGCTACCATCGAGAAAACCCAGCAGCTTTTCCAGGAAGGCGTGGACAAAACCGGCCAAGCCGCCGATGCCTGGAAAAAAGTCCTCAAAAGCTACCCCGCCACCACCCACCAGCGCACCATCGAATACCGCCTGCCCAGCAAAGAAGCCGTCCAGAAAATCTTCGAAAGCGCCGAGTCCGCCTTCCGCCTGCAAAAGAATACCGTCTTTAAAGGCGAGTAGTCCCAGCGCCCCCGCCATGACGCTTCCCCGCTTCCTTTTTGTCCTCAGCGCCGCCTTCGCCGCCCTTATGACCACCGCCGCTGCGCAGCAGACCGAGCGCATCGATCGGCCCCAGGAGGGCACCTCCCTCATCACCTCAGCGAAGAGTACGCACGAGTCCGTTCCGCCCGCGCCCGCCGGGCTGATCCTTGACCAAGCCGGAGTCTTTCAGACCGAAACCGCCGCCCGCCTCAGCGCCCGTCTCCTCGCCGCCCGCGCCACCGACGTGCATGTGTATGTCGTCACCTTTCGCACGCTCGGCGTGCCGCCGTCGAAACAGCAGGACAAGCTCCACACCATCGCCACGGACTATATGAAAGCCTGGGCTTCGGAAAAGGTCGGGGCCATCCTGCTTTTCGACGATGAGGGCGGGCTGATGAGTGTGGATTTCAGCGCCGAGACGAACCGGCGCTTCGCGGGCTTCGCCGTCGAGGCTGCAGTGAAAGAGCCACTGGGAATAATCCAAGAATCCGGCCTTGCCCGCGACAAACTCGAACGCTCCGCCCTTTTCGTCGCCGACACGCTCGTCCCACTCCAAGCCAAATGGATGAAGGACACCCGCCGCCAGCTCATCGCCAACGTCGTCATGGGCACCGTCGCCCTCCTTGGCCTCGGCCTCGCGCTCTTCAGCGCCCTCTGCAAGCCGAAAACCCCGGCTAGCACGGCCGCTCAGCCGTCAGTCGAAGGCAGTCCGCCCATCGACTTCTAAGGGAATGCGCGACAGCGCTGTGGCGGTTAAGCCCCCGGCGCTAACCGGGGTGGGTGCGTCATCCGCCCGCGGGGGCAAAGGTGGGGTAGCGACGGCCACGCCTCTTAACTTCGAACAGGGAATGCCCGAAGGTCCATCTGCGGAAGCCGACTACGCGCGCGGGGCACCAGCATCCCAAAGACGCGAGGCTCGGTCGCGCGCCGCCAGCAAATTGTACCAGCGTAATCTCTGCCTGCTTGAGGATCGGGTGGAACGAGCCACCGATAATGGCGTTGCCACAAGGCCGCTGGCCCTGTGGATTCCGCCCGCCGCCGGAAAGACCTTCGCGGTGGGAGTGGCAGGCGGCGGGGCGGCCATTTAGCCTTCTTCGGTATGCACACGAATGCGGGAAAACGGGTGTCACAGGTCAGCTATCCCGATTCACGACATGCCTATGGTGGAGCCGAAGAACGTAGCCATGTATTGCGGCCGCGGCTCGCCGCTCCGCGGAATAGTTTTTCGGTAGGAGGCCGAAGACATCAGCCCCAGCGGTGTGTGCCCCCCAGAGGTTAACTCGGGAAAATGCAGCGGCCCTTGGGAATTGATTCCCAAGGGCCGGCTGAAATATTTTTCAGGTAGCGGTCCGTGCCCGCAAAATCCTTACGCGGTGCGCCGGAGGCCCATGCGGCGGAAGCCAACCAAACCAAGCGCGCCAAGCGCCAGCATCCCAAAAGCGGAGGGCTCAGGAACGACTGCCGCAGAGATGACCACGGCACTTCCCAGCGACGTTCCACCAAGGCCGATTCCCTTAGAAGTGGTCGCCGTGGTCGACCCGTCCATAGAGTAGGCAGCGGAGTTGATCGTTCCAGTCACTTGCTGCGTCCACTGAATTGAAGCAAACCCAGTCACTGCCCCGGCGGCCACAGTGTACGTGAAGTGGAAAAGTTTGAACTCCGTGCCATCCGGGACTGCCGTTCCTACAGTTTGAAACCCAGGAGATAAAGAGCTACGAGCAAACCAATCGCCGGCAGTTGAATTAGTCGTGCCAAAAGTTGCAGATCCAAAATCCAGAAATGTATCAGCATTCAAGTCGAGCGCCGTTGGAAGTGCGAGGGTGGTATTAACGAAAAGCGGCTCCAAAACAGCCGTGTTTTGGTTCCCGCCGAAACCGCCGCTATGAGTTGAGATCGTTTTACCAAGGGCCGACTGCATTCCTTCCGGCAAAGCATTTCCCGCTGCTCCTGTAACTATTGCCCACATCCCAATTTCAATATTGTCCCCAGGGGCCGCAGTGAGAGACTTCGCTTCAGCCGCAGACAAGGCAACGCCATTTTTATTCGTCGCCCGAAGATCAAATACCAAGCCGGCCGCGGTCGCATTTTGACTAACGAAGCCAGATACCAGCAAACCAGCAGCAAGGAGAGAGGCAGCGAAGCTAGAGGACATAACAGGGGGATTTTTCATTTGTTTGGAGATGGTGACAGTAAGTTTCATTGGAGGGGATTTTAGATTCGAAAAATGATTTTGTTTTACAGTATTAGCTTAGCGGCGACGGCGACTGGCAAAACCAACTGCGCCTAACAACAATAGGGCAGCCGAAGCCGGCTCGGGAACAAGGGCTGATTTCTCGCCCCCACCCGCAAGAAAGCCACCACCACCGCCGAGGGGAGCTCCCTGCCCGGAGAAGCCAGCGTCAATCAATGCGTAGTCGTCATTATTAATAACATTGTTATAGTCAAAATCGCCCAGGAACCAGCGGTTGGCACCACCGGAAAAACCAGCATCGATCAACGCATAATCATCGTTGTCCACTTTCCCATTAAGGTCAGCATCACCGTAGTAAGTATAGCGAGCCAAAGCATCGTCCGCCCCGATCGCTATACCAAAATACGTCGCATAAAAAGCATCGCTATTGTCAGCAATGCCGACGGCGGTCGGATCCACGAACGTAGCTGCATTAGAACTTTGAATCCCAAACCCATTCCAATTGAAGGCATTGAAACCTGTCTTCACGTATCCTTCAACAGTCGCATACGGGGTTGTCCGGACAATCAAAGCTTCATTTTTCAAGTCGAACTTTGCCGTAGGCGCAATTGACACAGTTTGTACGTCAAACACCAACACAGCTGCGTAGGCGGAATGCACACCACCCGCAAGCAAACCGACAGCAAGAGCGCACGCGATGGAAAGGCGATGTGACGGGGTTTTCACGGGGCGATTGGACGAGTTAATGGATTTCATTTCGGGATGGGTGTCGTGGAGGTTGGAGGGACTTTTATTTGTAGTGGAGTTGGGGTGGATGGCAAATAGTTTTTTCATTTTTATCAAATTATTTCTGACGGCGGCGGCGGGCCAGCAAACCGAGCGCGCCGACCACCAGCAGCCCGGCCGAACCCGGCTCCGGCACTACGGCCGAGCCGCCCAGTGCGGCGGCCGCGCCTTTGGACGCCGGCGCAGCGAACGCCAAGCCGTCGCCGAAGGTAACCACGGAGCCAGCACCGATGACCAAGGAGTCCATGGTGCTGGAGCCGGTGATGTTCAGGAAGCCGCCGGTGCCGCCGGTGCCGACCGTGACCAAGGCGGTCTGGTCGATGGCGCCAACATTGAGCGTGGCGGCGTCGTCCACGAGAATGGAGCCTTTGCCGCCCACGGGAGTGACGAAGAGATTGCCGGTGCCGTTGTCGATGGGCTTGATGTAATCCGCGCCGTCGAGGGCGGCGATGCCGTCCTTGTAGCCGAAGCCGTAGTTCACGTTGAAACCGTTGCCGGTGATGGGGCCGGAACCGCCAGCGCCGTTGTTCATGCGGATCTCGATGAGGTGCCAGCCGCTGCCGTAGCCGGTCAGCGCGACGCCCGCGCCGAAGTTTTGCGAGGGCGTCCCCAGATTGGAGCCGTTGACCGGCAGGGTGCCCTGCATGCCTTGCGAGAACGCCGTGCTGACCACGCGGCTGGTGCCGCCGTTCGCGGCATTGAGCACGAGGGCGCCGTCGATCCACACCGCGGCGCGGTCGTCGATGTTTTCGGCGAAGGAGAAGACGCCGTCGTTGTCCTTCACGTAGCCGGTATAGACCCAGGTGTCGTTGTCCGTATGGCCAGTGAGGGCCTGCTGGGTCACGGCATTCATCTGGAGCATGCGAGGCTCCAGGGAGATGCCGAAATTGCCGGGGTTGGCCACGCGGGCGACGCTCGCGTCGAGGCTGCCGCCGGGAGCGGTGGTGTAGCCTTCGAGCAGGCCGGGCGTGAAGCCCAGGACCGTGCCGGCAATGGTGCCGCTGACAGTGGTGATGCCGGAAGAGACGCGCACGGTGCCGCTGTTGGTGACATTACCAGTGTGGCTGATCGAGTTTGCGCCCGCAGCAAACTCCAAGGTGCCGGAGACCGCGGTGATCGGGGCGGAGGTGCCGCTGGCCACGGACGAGGGCGAGGCCAGCACGCGGAGGGTGCCCGAGCTGGTGGCGACGCCGGTCGGCTGGAGCTTGAGCGTGCCGCTTTGGACCTCGGCGCTGGCCGGAGTGTGGGCGGTGCCGGTGACGGTGGTGGTATTGTCGCCGGCGAACTTCGGCGTTCCAGCGGTGAGGCTGCCCGCAAGGGTGAGGCCGGTGGTGCGGGCGACGTACTCGCCGCTGCCAGTGAAGCCGGTGCTCGCCGAAATCGCGGCTGCGCCGCCGGTGCCGCCGACGAGGCCGTTGTTCTGGAATACGAGCGTATTAAGAGTCGAGCTGTTGGTAACCGCCAGGCGGCCGCCGATGTTGCTCTTGTTCGAGGCAATGTCGCCCGCGTTGGAGTTCACGGCGAAGGTCCCGGCGACATTGAGGGTCTTGGCCGCTTCCGTGATGTAGAAACCACCGAGATCGAAACTGGTGACGTTGGTCAGCGCCGGGAGCACGAGGTTCTGCACGGACGTCGTGTTGAACGCTCCGGCCACCACAAGACCCTGCGGCCCGGTGAGGCCAAGCCCGCCGGTGAAGCCGGAGAACCCGTTGATGTTCAGGCGTCCGGCACCGCCTTTTATGAGCGAGCCTGCGCCGCCGAGATTCGCAAAGCCGACCTGATAGCCATTTCCACTGTCCACGTTCAGCACGGGGCTGCCCGAAGGCACCGTGAGGGTGCCCAGATTGACGATGTTGTTCGCTGCCGAGGCGCTGGTCTGGCGGTTGGCGTCGAGATAGGAACTGGCCGAGAGCGTGACGTTGTTGCCGTAGCTCACGGTCGTGCCGCTCACGTCCGCCGTGGCGCTGGCGTCGTCACGGATGCGCAGGCGTCCGCCGTTCAGGTTGATCGTCGCCGTGCCCAGCGCGTTGCCCGTCGTGCGCGTGTTGGTCGTGACCGC
>JANPHJ010000174.1:0-5194 GCA_031424395.1 Chthoniobacter sp. | reverse complement strand
CGTGACCTGCACGTCGTTGTTGAAGCACTCGTAGAGGTCGGCCTCGCCGTCGTTGTTGAGGTCGGTCAGGCGGGTGATCTGGTCGCGGCCGAGGACGTAGATTTTTTCGTCCACGATGCGCAGGCCGAGCGCGTGAAAGAGCCCGGTCGCATAGCGCTTCCACTCGATGTTCTCGAGCTTGCTGTCGATGCCTTTGCCGATCCACACGTCGCCGCTCCAGGTCGAGAAAGCGACCTGGCCGTTCTTGAAAAAGTCGAGCCCGCCCACGCGGATGCGGGACTTGTACGGATTGTCGAGCGGCGCGTGCAGGTCATCGACCACGTAGGGAAAGGCGCCGTCTTCCTTGCCGAGTTCGCCTTTCACTTTCACCGTCTCGGGCCAGTGCGCCGGGCCGCCTTTGGTGAAGGGCGCGAGGTCGGCGGGTTGGGCCGCGCCTTTCACGAGCGCGCCGAGTTTGGCCGCGTCCGCGGCGAGGCCTTTGGCATAGACGACCTTGAAACGCTGCCCCTTGGCGAACGCCGGCAGCTTCAGCGTGAGGCGCGCGCCAGCGGCCTCCAGCTTTGCGCCCGCCGGTGCGCCGATGAGGCCGACGACCACGCGCGAGTCCGCGTTCTTCGCATCATTCGGCGCGATGGCTTTGTCCCCCTCGACCACCGCAGCGGAGCCCTCCGGCCCGTCCGCCAGCACCAGCGTGGAGGCCGCGCCGGGCGCGACGACATTGAAAGTGCGGGTCAGCAAAACCTGGTCGCCCGCCTTTTCCTCCGCCGGCATCTCCAGCAGCACGGCCTCGCCCACGGTGTAGGCGAAGAGCACGTTGTCGCCGCTCAGATACAGCCCGCGATACTTCGCCCACTCGCGCGGCAGCGGGCCAAAGGGCACCTTCGCGGCGCCGGGGCCGGTGGGGAGTTTGCGCGGGTCTTTGAGATCGTCGCCCTTGCTCCAGCCGGGGCCGGGATTGGTCTGGAAATAAATATTCGCCTTGTCCACCGGGCCGGGGTTCGGGCCGTGGCCGCCGTCAAAGACCACGCCTTTCAACTTGATCCACCCGCCGGTCCAGCCGCCCGCCATGCGCAGCAGGTCGGTGTCGAAAACCTGCGCCGCATCCGCGTCTTTGCCGAGCTTGACGGCGATGCCCTTGTTCACCGCGCCGGCGGTCTTGTCGCCGTCGAGCGTGCTCTTGCCGTTTGCATTGAGATAGGTGGCGCTGAGGAAACGGCCGTAGTCCATTTCCTCCCACCAATTTGCCGCGCATGCGGAGAGCGTGGAGAGGCCGAGGAGGACGGCGGTGAGCAGGCGGGTGCGGGGTAGGTTCATGGATTGCGTGGATGAGTGGTGACGAAGAGGCCCGCGCGGAGACTGGGCTCCGGCGGGCCGTTTTGTGTAGCCCATTCAATCGGCGTGTCGAAGGGAAATTAGAGGCCGCGTCCGTCCCCCCCGGGGCGGGCCCGGGCCCCGGTCACGGTGTCGGTTTCAATGAGCAGACCACCCTCGTCCCGCGGCCGGGTTCGCTGCGAATGATCAGCGTCGCGCCGATCATGCGGGCGCGGTAGGGCATGATATGGAGGCCCATGCCGGTGGGGTGTTTTTTCGACAGGCCGGAGCCGTCGTCGTGGACGCTGAGGATGATTTTTCCGCGCTGCGGGCGGAGGCCGATGACGATGTGGCGCGCGGCGGCGTGCTTGAGGGCGTTGGTCACGGCTTCCTGGGCGATGCGGTAAAGGTGGAGCGCCGCTTTGCTGTCGGCGACGGGCACGGGGCGGCGGCATTCCAGGCGGCAGGGTACGCGGTGGCTGGTCTGGGCGGCGAGTTCCTGAAGGGCGGCCATGAGCCCGTGGGCCTCGACTTCGATGGGGTGGAGCCCGCGGGCGAGGGCGCGCGCGTCGGCCACCGTCTGGCCGAGCAGTGTGGACAAACGCAGGGCTTCGGCGGCTTCCGCGGGGCGGCTGGGGCGCAGCCGGGTGGCAAGCGCCTGGTTCAGCAAGGCGATGCCGGCGAGCTGCTGGCAGACGTCGTCGTGCAAATCCTGCCCGAAGCCCCGGCGCTCGCGCTCGCTCACTTCGAGCACTTCGCCTTCGAGGCGCTGGCGTTCGGCGATTTCGGCCACGAGTTCGTGGTTGAGCTGGCGCAGGTGCTCTTGGTTGGCGCGCAAAGTCACGGCAGCGCGTTCCAGCGCCAGGACCTGCTCCTGCGCGAGGGCATTGGCGCAGACGAGGTCGGCGGTGCGGTCGGCCACGCGCCGCTCCAGCTCGGCGTGGGACTGGCGCAGGGCCTCCTGGGCGCAGCGCAGCTCGGTCACGTCGGTGATGGCGGTGCGGTAAAGCGTGGCGTGCCGCGCGGCGCGCACGGCGGGCGTGCTGACGACCTGGGCGATGAGCGTGCCGCCGTGCGGCTGGCGCAGGGCGAGGTCGGTGGCGACGGGCCCGCGGCACCGCTTGCACTGCCGCAGGTGCTCGAGAAAACGGCGCAGATCCTTTCTTTCGACAAAGCTGCCAAACGGCACGCCGAGGATGGCGCGGCGCGAACGGCCGAGCAGGGTGGTGCCGGTGAGGTTGATCTCGCGCACGAGGCCGGCGCTGTCGAGGCTGGCAAAGCCGACGGGCGCGAACTCGTAGAGATCGGCGTAGCGGTGGAGCGCCACCTCGAGCTCGGCCTGGAGCTGCGGCACGGCGAGGTCGGGCTCCGGCGCGGCGGGGCGCGGGCTTTTTTTCCGCGGGGTCATGGCTCAGCGGCGCGCCGCTTGGGCGGTCACGTCCTCGATGGCGAGCAGGATGCGCCGGTCGCCGCCGCGCTCGATGCGGCGGGCATTGAGCAGCATGGTGCGCGGCCCGATGCCGGGGAAGGTGTGCGCGACCTTGAAGTCCTCGAAGCGCGAGTTCTGCGGCAGGATTTCCTCGAGCAGCCGACGGAGCTGCGGGATGTCCCACTGGCCGTTGCCGAGGTTGTAAATGAAGGCGTTCGCGATTTTGGCCCGGGTCGTCTTGAAGGTCCGGCAAAACGCGGGGTTGGCGCGGCGCACGCGCAATTCGCTGTCGAGCACAAGCACGGGATGGCGCACCGTGTCGGTGAGCGCCTCGCTGAACTCGGCGGCGACTTCCAGCCTCTCCTGGGTGTGCTTAATCTCGTCGATGTCGAGCAGGGTGATGGCCGCGCCGTCGATCCGGTTGTCGAGCGTGCGGTAGGGGCGCAGGCGCAGGGAATACCAGTGGCCGTCGCCGCCGCGCACCTCGCGCTCCACAGGCACAAGTGTGCGGATGACCTGGCGGAGCAGCGCGTGGAGATCGGGGATTTCGACCCGCGCGCGGAAGTCGGTGAGCTGGCGGCCCACGTCCTTTGGCTGGAGATTGAAGAGCCGCTCCGCCGCGGGCGTCATGCGCCGCACGGCCAGTTTGTGATCCACCATGACGATAGCGATGCTGATGCTGTGGAGGACGTTGGTGAGGTCGTTGTTTAGCTCGCCGAGCGCGAGGTTCCGCTCGTTGAGTTCGTCATTGAGCGTGGTCAGCTCCTCGTTGGTGCTCTGCAGCTCCTCCTTCGCCGTTTGCAGCTCCTCGTTGGTGCTTTGCAGCTCTTCGTTGGAGGACTCGATTTCCTCGTTGGCGGATTTCAGCTCCTCGTTGCTCGCGTCCTGTCCCTCGATGATGGCTTGGAGCGTCTGCTTGGTGGATTCCAGCTCCTCGCGCAGCCGCGCCTCCGGGGGCGTGGTCCCGCTCCGCGCCGTCTGGCCTCGTGCCACCGCCCCCGCCGCCGGCCGGCCGTATTCCTCGCGAAAGAGCACCAGCACGCAGCGCTCGCCGCTGAGCCGCGTCTCGAAGGGGACGGCCTCGAGGCCCACGGTGCGCGCGCCGCCGGCGTGCTGAAAGACGATGCCGGATTTTCGGATGGCGGCGTTCTGTTTCAGCGCGCGGTGGAGGACCGTGCGCAGCTCCACGGCCAGCCCCGGATGGGCGAGGTGCAAAAGGTTCAGGCTGGCCGCGCCGTGCGCGGGCGCGAAGTAGGGCGCGGTGTGGCCGCTGAAGTGGCGCACCTGCAGGTCAGCGTCGATAACCACGCCGCTCGGCGCAAAATTCGCGAGGATCATGCGGTCCACCTGTTTCCCCAGATCGAGCGTGGCATCCGCGGGCGGGGCCGCGGGCCCGGGCCGCGCCGGCCGCGGGATCTCGTCCCGCGCCGGCTCCGCAAACTCGAAACCCGGCCGCGCGCCCGCGGATTTTTTCGTGTAAATCTTGTGCGTCTTGTCGGCCAGCGCGAAGAGGTCGGCAAAGCTGCCGATGGTCTCCGAGCTGCCGAGAAACAGCCAGCCCCCGGGCTTCAGCGCGTAGTGGAAGACGGGCAGCACGCGCTTTTGCAGCGCGGCGTTGAGGTAGATGAGCACGTTGCGGCAACTGACCAGATCGAGCCGCCCGAACGGCGGATCCTGGCAAAGATTCTGCCGCGCAAAGGTGCACATTTCCCGGATGGCGCGGTGGATCTGATAGCCGCCTTCCAGCCGGGTGAAAAACCGGCGCAGCCGCTCGGGCGTCACCTGCTGCGCGATACTCTCGGGGTAACGCCCGAGCCGGGCCTTGGCGACGGCGGCTTCGCTGAGGTCGGTGCCAAAGATTTGCACGCGCGTGCCCGCCGCCGCGGGGCCGAGCATTTCCGCGAGGGTGATGGCGATGGAATACGCCTCCTCGCCCGTGGCGCAGCCGGGCACCCAGACGCGGATCTCGCCGCCGCGCCGCGCTTTCACCAGCTTGGTGAGCGCCTTTTTTTTCAGCGCCTCGAAGGCCCGCGGGTCGCGGAAAAAACTCGTGACGCTGATCAGCAGATCGTCAAACAGCGCGTCCATCTCGGCCGGCTCGCGGCGCAGGAGCTGGAAGTACTGCGCGGGCCGGGCCACCTGCCGGAGCAGCATGCGCCGCGCGATCCGGCGGCGCACGGTGTTTGGCTTGTAGAGTGAAAAATCGACGCCCGTGCGGTGCTTGAGCAGGGCCAGCAGCTTGTGGAATTCGCCGGCCGGCGCGGGCGCTTCCTCCGCGGCTTCCTCCGGCTTTTCCAGTGGCGCACCGCTCACGTACGGATGCCCCGCGAGCTCCACCAGGGCCAGGGCGATCTGCCGCGGCGTGCGCACCGCATCCACGCACCCCGCGGCGATGGCGCTGAGCGGCATCGCCGGAAATTTCGCCGAGCTTTCGGCCTGCGCAAAGGTGACGCC
>JANPHJ010000173.1:0-9458 GCA_031424395.1 Chthoniobacter sp. | reverse complement strand
GGCGCGCGCGGCCGGGCCGGCGGCGGGGAAAAAGGACACCGCGCCGAGCCCGTCCGTGGCGCGCACATAGAACTGCGCCAGCGCGCCCGACGCCTGGCCGGGGACGCTGCCGGTGTACACGCCGCCGCCCGTCGTGGACATCGCGCTGCTGGAAAAGCCCGCCCCATTGACCGCGGTGAAAAGCTGCACGCTGGCGAGGCCGTCGGGGTCGGCGACTTTGATGGTCACCGTCGCCGCCTGACCGGCGGCGGGGACGATGGGCGCGTGGGCGAGCGCGTCAAAGGTCGGTCCGATATTGGCGACGGCGCTGCCATTTGCCGCGCCGGGTGTGCCGCCGGTCACGGGCATGTTCAGCAGGGTCTGGCGCGGGAGGCGGTTGTGCCAAAGCCGGGTGTGAACGCGGTTGCCGCCGCGCAGCCATTTGGCGCGGAAGGTGATCGCGTAGGTGTGCGGCGCGGCGTCGTACTGGGCGAGGCTGTAGTAGCTCGTCCCGTTCTTCAGCGTGGTCTCGGCGTGGTTGTGCATGTGCTCGGTCGAGCCGCTCGCGCTCACCTTCAGCACCTGGCCGGTGGCGTCGGCGATGACCGTGCCCGCGTGCGTGCCGATGACCCGCCACTTCGCCGCCGCGCCGTTGGCGGCGTCGGTTTCAAAGCCGCCGTTCTGGATGAGCTCTATGTCGGTAGGTGTAGCCAGTGTCCCCTTGTCCCTCACGCTGAGGTCGTCGATGAGGAACTCGCCGCTGTCGAGCAGGCCGAAGACGAACTCGTTGTAATCCGTCGGGTCGCCCGCGTTGGCTTTCGCGCCGAGCCCCTGGTAGGTACCGGCGGCCACGGTCGTCCACGCGGAGTGCGAGGTTTCGTCGCTCGCGGCCCAGGCCTCGCCCTTCGCGTTGTCCGCGCGTGCATCGCGCAGCTCCAGGCTCGAGCCGCCGCCGTCGGCCCACGGGCTCCAGCGCCCGCCGTCGGCGTAGGGCACCTGGTTGGCCACGTTGCCGGCCGCGTCCTCCAGCGTGAGGGTTTCGCCTTTGCCGCTGAGCGCACCGCTGAAGGGCCCGAACGGCGTGAACCCATGCAGCGCATTGAACGCCGCGGGATCCCACGCCACCACCGCGTAGCCGCCCGCCGGGATGACCGGCGTGCCCGCGGGAAACTGGTAGCTGATACCCGCGCTGAATTTCCACAGGCTCACATCCACCGGCGCGGCGCTGCGATTGTAGAGCTCGACCCACTGCTCCAGCGAGCCGCTCAGGCCGTGGTAGAAAATCTCGTTGATGACGATGGCGCTGCTGACCGCGACGACATTCGCCGCACCCGGCGTGGCGCTCGCGGGATGCCCCCAGCGCCCCCCGCTGGTCAGCCCGCGCAGCCCGCCGGTGACGGCCTGCGCATCGTGGTACTCCGTGCCGCCCGGCGCAAAGAGGAACAGCTTCAGCCCGACCGCCGGCGTGAGCCCGAGCGCCGCCGCGGTGAAGGACGCGTAGCCGCCCGCCGCGACCGCCTGCGCCGGCAGCGCGAGACTTGCGCCCGCGCTCGTCTTCAACAGCCAGCCGCTGGTGTTCAGCACCGTGGCCGACTGGTTTTGCAACTCGATGAAAAAGCCTGCGTCGGCGGCGCCGGAGATTTCGCTGAGGACGAGCGTGGGGCCTGACGGCAGCAGCGGCATCTCGCTCGCCGTGAGCGTGGCGCCAAAGACCAGGTCGTTGTTGGCCGTGTGCTGATGCACCTCGACGGCCAGTTCATTCGTGCCATTGACGAGCGCCGTCGTCGGGATCAGGAGGCTGCCGGAGAGCGCCGTGGCGGTGATGTTGCTCGAGGCCGCGGTCGTGTGGGTGACGGGGCCGTCCGGCAGGTTCACGCGCAGCACCTCGGTGCCATTGAGGTAAAAAACCGCGCCGTCATCCAGCAGATGCTGGAGCGTCAGGGTCGTGCGGTGTTTGGCCCCGGAAAAGGTGAACGCCCGGCGGAAATAATGCGTGGTCGGCCCCTGTGCGATCGCCGTGGTGAGGGTGCCGCCGGAGCTGCTCGTGGGTGCGGTGAGCGGCGTCACGCTTCCGCCCGCGAGGCTCGCGATAGAGGTGGCCGGCAGCGCCTTGGTCCACACGGCGATGTCGTCCAGCCGGCCTGCCCAGTTTTCGACGGTCTTGTCGCCGCCGAAGTAGAGCGGCTGCCCGTTGTTCTGCTGCGCGGCGATCGCGAGGGTGCCGCCCGCCACGCCGTTGCGGTAGTAGGTCATCAGACCGCCCTGTTTCACCAAAGCGTGGTGGATCCACAAGCCCGTGGGGATGTCCACGTAGTCGATGTTCTCCACCGCGTTGTGGTCGTACTGGAGCGTGCTCGGGGTGAACTTCGTGAACTCGCGCGGGCTCCAGTCTGCACCGGTCGGCGAGTAGCGGTTGCCGAGGATCACATTGCCGCTCGTCTGCAGTGAGTAGGCCCAGAAGGACCACGTGAAATCATTCGCCATCGTCATCTGCGGCAGTGTGCCCGCGCTCACGTAGCCATCCACGCCATCGAGATTCAGCACTTGTCCGCGCGTGCCGTCCGCAAGCCAGCTCGCGCCGGGAAAAAGCGCGCCCACCGTGCCGCCCGCCGCGAGATTCGGCGCCACCGTGCCGCTCGTCTCATTCAGCGGCCAGTAGCCCAGCAGCCCCTCGCCCGCGCCCGTGATATTTGGGCTGCCCGCATACAGCAGCGCCCCGCCGCTCGCCCACGCGCTGTCGTCAAACGCCAGGTCCGCCCAGCCCGCCGCCTGCGCCACGTTATTGTCGCGGTACTTCCACACCGCATTCATCGCCACCAGCGTGGTCAGGGTCGGCGGATCGTTCGCCTCGGTGAAATTTTTCGTCCCCGGCGTCCCCGCCGCGCTCAGGCTCGCTGCCCACTGCGCCCCGCCCGCCGCCGCCGACGCCGTGCGCCGCGCCAGCGTCGCGCCCGAGCCGTCCGCGCCCACCGGCCAGTCGCCCGCGTCGCTGTAGCTCAGCTCGTCGATGACCCGTCCGTTGCGGTTCACCAGCCGGATGGTTTCCCCGCCATTGTCGAGCTGCCCGACCCACGGCCCCACCGCCCCCGCGATCTGCCCCGGCACCGCCGCGACCACGAGGTAGCCGAGTCCCGGCATGACCGCGCCATTAGGAAAAGTGTAGTCCACCCCGCCCTCGATCCGCCACCCGCCGATATCGACATCCACCGCCTGCAAACTGCGTAACTCGAGCCACTCCGTCTGCGTCTGCTCATTCGCCGGGTGGTACTGCACCTCATTGAAAACCAGCACACTGTCCCCGGCAAAAGCGGTGACCGCAGTGAGCGCCGCGGCGAGGAAGCGGATAGGGAGTTTCATAGGCGAGGGGAAAATATTCGTCTCCGGACGGGCCAGGGTGGGGTCCGGCAGGAGCGCGACCGGCATGGGGCCGGACTGCTGCCGAACCTACATGGCCAGCCGAAAAAAACCACGGGTCATCCACCAATGCCGTGCCTGGCTGGTCCCCCACCAGCTACTGGCAGGGCTACGCGCCGAGCCAGCTTTTGAGGGTGGCGAAGTCTTTTTTCATCGCGGCGATCTGAGCGGGCCCGGCACCTTCCTGATACTCGACATGCTGGGAGATAGGGCCGTGGTAGTCCGTGGTTTTGAGCCAGTCGAAAAACTCGCGGCGCACCAGCCCGTCGCCGAGCGGGCCCCATTTTGGGGTGAAGCCTTGGTCACCTTTTTCCCAGGCGAAATCCTTCACATAAACGGCGGTGAGCATGGGCTCGACGAGGCGGGCATTGAGCGGCCAGGCGGTGCCGGCTTCGAGCGTAGCGTGGCCGATGTCGAAACAGATGCCGAGGTGCTCGGGATCGATGTCGTGGAGCAGCTCATGCACGTCCCAGACCGGTGCACCGACGTACTTTGCGCCGGAGTGGTTTTGGATGCCGCCGCGCAGGCCGAGTTCCTTGGCGAGCGCGGCGAGGTCGCGCATGGCGGGCTTGATTTCGGCGAGCTGGGCGGCGATGGGTTTGGCGAGGTCGTAGTACTGGAAGCCGAGTCGGAAGCGGCGGATGCCGTGCTGCGCCGCGGTGCGCAGAACTTTCTCGGCGCGCGGGTTCACGGCGGTGATGTCGCTGGTCAGTATTTCGAGGGTGAGCCGGCGTTTTTTCAGCGCCTCGACGAGCCGGGGCAGTTCGTCCTCCACGTGCTCCGGCAGGATTTGGCCGCCCGCCCGCACCGGACATTCGAGGCCGCTCCAGCCGACTTCGGCGATCACGTCGGCGGTGTCGTCGAAGTTCAGTTTCTGGAATGGCTTGTTGAAGACGATGAGCGGGAAGCGGCCCACGGCTGGGGCATCGTCGGCAAGGGCGCGCTGGGTGGAAAAAGCAAGCGCCGCTCCGGCGAGCGCGGCCTGCGTGAGGAATTGGCGGCGCGGAAGGGCAGGGGAGGAATTCATCATGCCGCACGCTATGCAGAGGGCTTGGCGCGAGGCGACGCGCGAATTTTTACCGGAAAGAAACTTTGCGCTTTTGGCCTCCCGCGTTAAAACTTCATCCCTACTAAAACGATAGGAATATAAACCGTTTTCGACTTATGAAACTCCTCCGCCTCATCGCTCTGCCGCTGGCCCTGCTGGCTGTGACTTCCCGCAGCCTTGCGCAGCAGACTGTGCTGCGCGTCGGCCATTTTCCAAACATCACCCACGCGCAGGCGCTCGTGGCTTCGCAGCTTTCGCGCGAGGGGAAAGGCTGGTTTGAGCCGCGGCTGGGCGGCGAGGTGAAGATCCAATGGTTTGTCTATAATGCCGGGCCGTCGGCGATGGAGGCGCTGGCGGCCAACTCCATCGACCTCACCTACGTCGGCCCCAATCCGGCGCTCAATCTCTACGCACGGGCGCAGGGCGAGGAGGTGCGGATCATCGCCGGCTCGGCGAATGGCGGGGCGGCGCTGGTGGTCCAGGCCGACGGGCGGCTGAGCAAGCCGGCCGACTTTCGCGGGCGGCTCATCGGCACGCCACAGCTCGGCAACACGCAGGATGTGGCCTGCCGCGCGTGGCTGAAGAAGCAAGGCTACCGCATCACGCAGCTCGGCGGCGACGTGAAGGTGCTGCCGACGGCGAACCCGGATCAGCTTGCCCTTTTCGCCGCCGGCCAGCTCGATGGCGTGTGGACGGTGGAGCCGTGGGTTTCGCGGCTGGAACTGGAGGCGAAGGGCAAAGTCTTGCTCGAACAAAAGGACACCATCACCACAGTGCTGGTCGCCAGCGCGAAGCTGCTCGCCGAGAAGCGCGAGCTGGTGAAAAAATTCGCCGCCGCGCACGCGGAGCTGACCGAGTGGATCAACAAAAACCCCGACGAGGCGAAGCGGCTCGCCAATGCGGCGCTCAAGGAAATCACCAAGCGCGAAATGCCCGCGGAACTGATTGCGAAGTCCTGGCCACGGCTCACTTTCACCGCTGAGATCAGGCGCGAAGACCTCGCTGCGGCGGTCGCCGAAGCGCAGAGCGTGGGCTTTCTCAAAGGTGCGCCCGACCTCGCGCGCCTGGTGGAGATTCCGAAGTGATCCAGTGGACAAATTTGAGGCTTGTCCCGCGCCGGGCGGGCTGCGAGTGCTTCCCGCCCCGCATGAAAACCGCGCCGCCCACGCCATGAGAAAGCTCGAAGAGCTGGAAGTCATCAAGCCCGTGAAGCTGTCGATCGACGGAGTGTCGAAGACCTTCCACGAGGGCGTCGTCGTGACCCATGCGCTCGACAATGTGAGCCTGAGCGTGGACGAGGGAGAATTCGTCTGCCTCGTAGGGCCGAGCGGCTGTGGCAAATCCACGCTGCTGGCGATGATCGCGGGGCTCGAATTTCCCGACCAGGGCTCGATCATGTCCGACGGGCGGATGGTCACGGAGCCGGGGCGCGACCGCATGGTAATGTTCCAGGAATCCGCGCTCTTTCCGTGGCTCGACGTGCTGGGCAACGTGATGTTTGGCCTCAAGCTCAAGCCGAACCTGACGACGAAGGAGTGCCGCGAGGTGGCGCGGTTTTACATCCAGCTCGTGGGTCTCGATAAATATGCCCGCTCCAATATCCATGAGCTTTCCGGCGGCATGCGGCAGCGGGTGGCGCTGGCCCGTTCGCTCGCGCCGAATCCGCGCGTGCTGCTCATGGACGAGCCTTTTGCCTCGCTCGACGCGATGACCCGCGAGCAGCTTTACGGCGATCTCCAGGAAATCTGGGCGGCGCGGAAAAAGACCATCGTTTTCGTGACGCACAATGTCCGCGAGGCGGCCTGTCTCGGGGATCGCGTCGTCCTTTTTTCGCCGCACCCCGGCCGGGTCCGCGAGCAGTTCAAAATCGACCTGCCGCGCCCGCGCGACATCAACAGCCCGAGCCTCGCGAGCCACGCCACGGAAATCACCAAGGCGCTGAAATCGCACCGCGTGACGTCGGACGAGGTCGGCGAGTAATCTATGAAACGGTTTTTCCACGCGGTGCTTTTTTTTGCGGCGCTCGTTGCCATCTGGCACTACGGGCGCGACTACATGGTGGGGGCGAAAAAGTGGTCGCCGGTGCTGGTGCCGGATCCGTTCAGCGTGTGGGAATATTTGCGCAGCGCGGTTGAGGATCGCACGCTATTCGAGGCGTTGTGGGTCACGGTGAAGCGGCTGCTGCTGGGATATTTCATCGGCGTGGTCTTGGGCGTGCCGCTCGGGTTGGTGACGGCGCGTTTCAAATGGGCGGGCGACACCATCGGCGTGCTCGGGCTCGGCCTGCAGACGCTGCCGAGCGTGTGCTGGGTGCCGCCGGCGCTGCTGTGGTTTGGGCAGACGGAAATGGCGATGCAGTTCGTGGTCATCATGGGCACGCTCTGGTCGGTGCAAATTTCCACCGACAACGGCGTGCGCAATGTGCCGCCGATCTACCAGCGCGCGGCGCGCACGATGGGCTCGCGCGGCCTGCACACTTGGGTAAAGGTGAATCTGCCGGCGTCGCTCCCGTTCATCGTCAGCGGGGTCAAGCAGGGCTGGGCCTTCGCTTGGCGCTCGCTCATGGCGGCGGAGATTTACGTGACGGTGCTGACCGGCTACGGCCTCGGCTTTCTGCTCAATAACGGACGCGAACTGCACGCCATGGATCAGGTCGCCGGCGTCATGCTGGTCATCGTGTTCATCGGCTTGCTGGCGGACAAAATCCTGTTTTCGCCGTGGGAGAGCTTCATCCATCGGCGCTGGGGGACGGTGAAGTCGTAGAGCCGGCTTTCCATCCCCGCCGATATCCTGAACGGAGTTTTGCCGTGGGCGAAGGCTGCGGGTCCTTCTTCGTCCGCTACTTCGCAAAGTTCCCCCAAGCGTTCCGCATGACGCCAGAGTTTTGGGGGAACGCAACAAAACGGGCGGGAAGCATTCACCTCCCGCCCGGTATTTTCGTTGGTGAAACTTGGCGTCTGCAGTCGCTTACTTTTTCTCCTGCTCGGCGCGGCGCTTTTGCATTTCCTCGCGACGCTTCTCCTGCACGGCCTTCCATTTTTCGACCTGCTCCGGGGTCAGGATTGGTTTGATCTGCTCCATTTCGGCGGTGATGATTTCGCGCAGCTTCTCGCCCTTCTGCTCGCGAGTCGTGGCGGTGTCAGCCCGCAGCGCCTGCAGTTTTTCGCGGTCTTTTTCGAGGATCGGTTTGATCTTTTCGACCTGCTCCGGCGTGAGGCCGAGCTGCTCTTTCATCATGGCCAAACGGTCGCCGCGCTCCCCGCCCGGGCCGCCGGGCCCGCCAGGGCGGCGTTCGGGTTTGGCAGCTTCGGGAGCGGCGGGTGGCGGATTGACCGGGGGTGTGGGCGGCACGGGGTCGGCGGCGCGGAGGCTGGCGGCGGCCGTCAGGAGGCTAGCGGTCGCGAGGGTGAGGAGGGTGATTTTGGTTTTCATCGTGGCGGGGAAAACACCCGGCCCATTGCCTAGTTGCACAAGTTTCCAACCCCCCCCCCCGACCGACGGCGTCTTTTGCGGGCAAACAAAAAGACACGGCGCCGAGCCGTGTCTTTTCGTGAGAACTTGCCGCGCTCTCGCCGCGCGGCTTGGTGAAAAATTACTTCGCGGTCTTCTCCTCGATGTATTTGACCACGTCGCCGACGGTCTGGAGTTTCTCCGCGTCTTCGTCCGGCACCTCGACCGAAAATTCCTCCTCAAACGCCATGACCAGTTCGACCGTATCGAGCGAATCCGCGCCGAGATCCTCGATGAACGAGGCGGTGGTCGTGACCTGCTCAGGGTTCACGCCGAGCTGCTCGACAATGATGTCTTTCACTTTTTCTTCGATCGTTTTTTCGGCCATAAATTGGGTGGTTGAAGCTGTGGTTTTGGTTGGTTTAGGGCGCATGCTTTAGAGTCGTGTCCGGGGGTTGGCAACAACTAATTTTCCGCCGCAAAATCGGCACTGGCGTCCGTCCGCGAGCGCCGTTACTAACGAAGCCACATGAGCGATTTGCCCCAAGAGTTTGACCTGAAATTTTTGCCCGCCTGGCTGAAAGAAAGCCCGGCCAAAAACCCGTACGCCGACTACGAAGGCGAAGGGGGAGATCGCCCGCGCCGGGATCGCGACGACCGCAGCCCGCGTGGGCCGCGTCCGGAGCGCCGCGGCCCGCCGCCGCCGCGGGGCGACCGGGGCGCACCGGGCGGAGACCGTCGCGGGCCGGGGCCCAACCGTCCGCCGGGCGATCGCGCGCGCGGGCCGCGTCCGGGCGGGGATCGCGGGCGCAGCGACCGTCCGCAGGGCGGGCGTCCGCCGGAGCGGGGCGATGAGCCGCGTCCGCAGCGGGAGACCGCGCCGGCGCAGTTGAAAATCGATTTTCTGCCCGAGCCGAATGCGGCGGCAGGCATCGCGAAGCAGATCAAATTGAGCGGGCGCGCGTATCCCGTTTTCGGGACGAGCAAGCTGTTCCTCGACCGCCCGGAGCGCCATCTCGTGCGCATCACTTCGTGCGACCCGGCGGTGCCGCTCTTCCAAATCGGCGACGGCCCTGTGGCGTTCGACCGAGCGGTCGTGGAGCGCAATGCGTTTCACCACGCGAAGGACGAGTTCTACACGGTCGAAACCGTGCAGGGCGAGCCGATCAAGGGGAACTTCAGCAACGTCGCGCGCTGCCGCGCCACGGGTACGCTGCTCGGCCCCACGAACCACCACGGCTACCAGCCCGCGCTGCGCAAACTCTACGAGGAGCAGTTCAGCCGGCGCATGTCGTTTCAGGATTTTCAGCAGTACGAAATCGGCGTCGTGAATGATGAGCAGACCGTGGCCGATTGGAAGGAGCAGGCGCGCACGACCACGACCTACGTGACGGCGAAGGAAGCAGAGCCGATCACTTTCAAGACGGTCTTCGATGCCGAGCAGCATTTCAAAAAGACCTACCTCCCGCAGCTCGTGAAAACCGGCGTGACGCTCGAATGCAGCGGCGCGGCCAGCCGGGTGAGCGCCGACCGCCATGTGGCCGGCGCGGCGCGCGCGGCGTGGGAG
>JANPHJ010000172.1:0-1818 GCA_031424395.1 Chthoniobacter sp. | reverse complement strand
CGGTTCGTGGATTGGAACATCTTCGCGCGCATCGAGCGGGCGTATGTGAAGCAGTTTCATCAAGAGGAGGAGATGCACGTCGCGGTGCTCGTCGATGCCTCGAACTCGATGCTGTTCGAGGGCAAGTTCGAGCTCGCGCGCCGGCTCGCCGCGGCGCTCGGCGTGCTCGGACTGCGGGCGCAGGAGAAAGTGAGCGCGGGTGCGCTCGGCGGCGCGGCGCAGCGGTTGCGACCCTGCACCGGGCGGATGTCGATGGGCAAGCTGTTCGGCTTTTTGGAAAGCCTCGCGCCCGGCGGCGAGACGCCGATCGAGCAGGGTATCGAGATGTTTCTCCGCCAGCATCGCGGACGCGGCGTGGCCGTGGTGCTCAGCGATTTCCTCTCCGCGGGCGACCTGCGCCGCGCCTTCAACCAGCTCTACAGCGCCGGCCTCGAAGTCTTTGCCGTGCAAATCCTCGCCCCCAGCGAACTCGCGCCCGACCTCGCCGGCGACCTCCGCTTCGTCGATTGCGAAACCCTCGCCCACCTCGACATCTCCAGCGCCGGCGACTTCCTCGGCCTCTACCACGAATACCGCCTCGCCCACGAAGCGCAGCTCACTGCGCTCTGCCAGCAGCACTCGGGCAAATTCATTTCGGTCAGCGCGGCGGAGCCGATTGAGCAGGTCGTGTTCGGCACGATGCGGCGGAAAGGTTGGATCATCTAGCGCATGCTCCCGTCCTTCTCCGCCCTCTCCTCCGCCTGGCTTTTCACGCTGCTCATCCCGCTGGTCGTCTTCTATTTCCTCAAGCTCAAGCGCCCCCGCCACACCATCCCGTCGCTCGTCCTCTGGCGGCAGGTGCTCGCGGATCAGCGGGTCAATGCGCCGTTCCAGAAGTTCAAACGCAACCTCCTGCTGCTCCTGCAAATCCTCCTCCTCACGCTCCTCGTGCTCGCGGCGATGCAGCCCTTCCTCCGCCGCGAAAGCTCACGGGCACAGCGTCTCCCCATCCTCATCGACATCTCCGCCAGCATGGCCGCGCTCGATGCTCCTGGCGGCACCTCGCGCCTCGACGCGGCGAAAAAGCGCGTCCGCGAAATGATCGACACGCTCCCGCCCGACCAGGACCTCGCCCTCATCGCCTTCGGCAAAAGCGCGCGCCGCCTCACCGGCTTCACCAATAACCGCCGCGAGCTGCAACTCGCCCTCGATGCCCTCGCCGTCGAGGACCTGCCCGGCGATCTCGACGAAGCGCTGCGCATGGCCCAGGCGCTCACCCGCACCGTCGCCTTCGACAAAGTGCGGCTCCTCTCCGACGGCAATTTTCCCGCGAAGACCAACTTCGAGCTGCCCTTCAAAATCGACTTCCAGCGCCTCGCCGACGCCGGCCTAAACTACGGCATCACCGCCTTCAACGCCCGCCGCGCGCCCGGCGGAAAATGGGATGTCTTCGTCCAGCTCGCCGCCTCCGCCGACGCCGAGACCGCGAGCGGCACCGTCGAGCTCGAGATGGGTGGCAAAGTCATCGGCACCGAGAGCGTCACCATCCCGAAAGGCGGCACGCCGCGCCTCGTCTTCTCCGTCGCCAGCGACCAGCCCGCGCCGCTCCGTGCCCGCCTCACGACCACCGGCTTCGACTCCCTCGCCGCCGACAACACCGCCTCCCTCGACCTCCCCGCCGCCCGCCCGCTCGCCGTCTTCTGCCCGCAGAAACTCACCGCCTACCGCCACGCCCTCGCCTCGCTCGACGCCCTCACCGTCTTCCCGCGCGAAGACCTCCCGCCGCCCGCCGCCTTCGACCTCGTCTTCACCGACGACGCCGACGACCTCGCCTACCCC
>JANPHJ010000171.1:0-5534 GCA_031424395.1 Chthoniobacter sp. | reverse complement strand
CTCCGCGTCCTTGACCGGATAGCCGCCGGGGCACATCGCGACGAAGCCGGGCAGGTTTTGATTTTCCGTGCCGAGCCCGTAAAGCACCCACGAACCGACGCTGGGCCGCGCCTGCACGGAGTCGCCGCAATTCATCAGCATAAGCGACGGCTCGTGATTCGGCACCTGCGCGACCATCGAGCGGATCACGGCGATGTCGTCGGCGTGCTGCGCGGTCTTGGCGAAAAGCTCGCTGACTTCCAGTCCGCTCTGGCCGTAGCGCTCGAACTTGAACGGCGAGGGAAACGCCGCGCCGGTCTTGCGCTCGGTGCGCAGGTTTTCGGTCGGGAGCGGCTGGCCGGCGTATTTTGCGAGCGCCGGTTTTGGGTCAAAGGTATCGACGTGCGACGGCCCGCCGTTGAGGAAAAAATGGATCACGCGTTTCGCCTTCGGCGCGAAATGCGGCGCGTGCGGCGCGAGAGGATTGGTGGCCTCGGAGGCGCCGAGCAGCTTCGCGAAACCGAGCGCACCCATGCCCATGCCGCAGCGCGCGAGGAAATCGCGGCGGGAGAACTGCGGGGAATGCGGGAGCGGGCGGCGCATGTTCATTCCTTACGATCCGCCGGGCGTGAATTCCACGGCGGAAACTTTCGCGCGTCGCGGCATGGCTCAGTCCACGAAGGAAAACTCATTCGCGAGCAGCAGCACCTGCACGTACTGCGGCCACGGATCGAGCAGTTGGACGCTCGGCGGAAGCGGGCCGGCGAACTCCTTTTTGGCGTCCCACATCGCGGGGTCAGAATTGGCAATCGTCGGAGCCCACAGAAACTGGTCGCTGTTCAGCCCGTCGCGGATATCGACGATGAAATCGAGCGTGTCGCCCTGGCGGACCTCGACGCGCGGCACCGCCATGTCGGCACGACCGTGGAGTACCGCCATGCTTTTCAACTCGCCGTCGCGGCTGGAGACGATGCGCGCGCGGATGCCGTCGCCGACCTCCGGTTCGTGGATGATCTCGCCGGCGACCGAGATGGCCGCATCGCGCGGCGCGATCCAGCGGCGGATGCAGGCGTGGGCGAGATCGTTGCCGGGATGGCCGCCGTCGGCGGTGAGCTGCGCCCAGCCGAGCGTGGCGTCGGGCCACTGCGGCCCGCCCTGCCAGGCTTTGCCGGTGAAGTGCGGAAGCAGGCTGAAAGTTTTCACGCGCTGCGTGGCAGCGTCGTATTCGCCCCAGCCGTAGCGCCACGCGGTCTCGACGGGCTTCGGCGGAGGCGGAGGCGTGTTTGCTTCCGCAGCTGCGATGAAGCGCAGCGCGGCGGCGGTTTCGCTCGCGGCTGGCGGGCGCTGATAGAGCGCCCGATAAATCCTGCGCACGCGCGCTTCCGCTGAATCCGCGCCCGCGATGTCCGCTCGTGCGGCGAGCGCCTTGGCGCGATCAGCGACGAAAGTGTGGTTGAGGAAAAAGAGCGCTTGTTGCGGAACGGTCGTGGCGAAGCGCTGGGCGACGGAGATGTCGGGATTCGCGAAGTCGAAGACGCGAAATGTGCCGGGCAGAAACTGGCGGTCGATGAGGCCGTAAATGGTGCGACGCTTGTTGCCAGCGGCGAGCAACTCGGCGGCCTTGCCGCCGATGGAGGCGTCGAGTTCACCACTCGCGGCGAGCATGGCATCGCGCATTTGCTCGAAGTCGAGGCGCTGGCGGGGAAAGGGGGAGAAGTCAGCAGTGAGCAGTGAGCGGTGAGCGGTGGGCACCGTCGGCGCGGTGACGGCCAACCGCTCACTGCTCACTGCTGACTCCCCCGCCTGCTGATAGACGGCGCTCGACATGATGAGCCGGTGCATCGCCTTCACGCTCCAGCCGCTCTCGATAAACTTGAGCGCGAGCCAGTCGAGCAACTCGGGATGCGTCGGCACCTCGGCGCGCAGCCCAAAGTCGCTCGGCGTGCGCACGAGGCCGGTGCCGAAATGATGCTGCCAGACGCGGTTCACCATCACGCGCGCGGTGAGCGGATTGTCCGGGCGCACGATGGCCTGGGCGAGTTCCAGCCGGCCGCTGCCCTTTTGAAAAGGGCGGCGCGCGGGACCGGCGGCGACTTGGAGAAACTGCCGCGGGACTTCGTCGCCCTGCCGCGCGGGATTGCCGCGGATGAAGACGCGCGGATTCCGCTCCGGCTCCCGATCGGCGAGCACGAGCGCGTGCGGCGGCGAGGATACGGCTTGGATCAGCCAGCGATCCACTTCGCCCTGGAGCTTCCACAGTTCCTCGCAGGCCGATGTGGGGAAGAAGAGTTCGTTGTTGTTGATGGCTGTGTCCGGGATCGTGGACGGCGAGCGTGGATCGATGAGGAAGGTCGCCAGCGCGTCGTCGTGCGCTTCCGCAAACAATTTGCCGTAGCGCTCTGCGGCTTCGCGCATGGTCTTCGGCGCGGCTACGAATGCACCGGCAACGGCCGGATTTAGCGCCTCGCCGCGCTCGGCACGCAACTGGTCGAGCGCAGCCGCGGCCTTCGTGGCAAAATCATCCGCCGGCAATTTCGCCAGCGCGTGCCAGGGCGCGAAGATCGGATCGAACGTGTCTTTTGTCCGATGCAGAAAATCCCGCCAGCGGCGAACGGATGCGGGGACGAGGTCGTCGGTGGTGAGGATTTGGTCGAAGCCTTCCTCAGGATATTTTTGCAGTTCGAGTTGCGCGGCGAGGTAGTCGCCGGTGCGGGCGCGGAGCCGCGCGGCGGCTTCGTCGCGCCGCTGTTTCATCGTCGTGGCAAACTTGTTTGCCCGTTTCAAATACTCCGCGTCCGTGCTTTCCGCGCCGAGGGCGGTGAGCTTTTCCTCGCAGGAATCGAAGACGCCGTAGAGCGAATAGTAATCGCGCGTCGGGATCGGATCGTATTTGTGATCGTGGCAGCGCGCGCACGCCGCCGTGAGCGCCATGGTGCCGCGCGTGACCACGTCGATGCGGTCGTCAATGATGTCGCGCGTGACGCCGATGAAGCGCCGCCCGCCGGTGATGAAACCCATGGCCGCGAGATCGGGCGACCCGGCGGGCACGAGCTGGTCCGCGGCGATTTGCAGCAGGAGAAAGCGGTCGTACGGAAGATCGTCATTGAACGCCTTCACGACCAAGTCGCGATAGGCCCACGCGTGGACGAACAAGCGCTCCTCGCGCCCGTACACGTAGCCTTTCGAGTCCGAGTAACGGGCCACGTCGAGCCAGTGGCGCGCCCAGCGTTCACCGTAGTGCGGGGAGACGAGCAGGCGGTCGAGGAGATGGCCGAGGGCCGAGGGCAAATGGCCCGCGGATTCCGTGGCGAACGCCTCCACCGCCTCGGGCGTCGGCGGGAGGCCGGTGAGGTCGAAAGTCATTCGTCGAATGACGTCGCGCGGAGCGGCGGGCGGCGCGGGTGCGAGGCCCGCGGCTTCGAGCTTCGCGAGGATGAAGCGGTCGAGGTCCGTCTTCACCCAAGCCTCGTCTTTGACTACCGGCAGCGGCGGAGTCTTCGGTGCGATAAACGCCCAGTGCGGATTCGTTGGGCGTTGAGCGTTGGACGTTGAGCGTTGAGCGTTTTCCGGCATCGGCGCCCCGCTGCGCACCCACTCGACAAGGTCGGAAATAACCGCCTCATCCAGCTTCCGCGGCACCTCATCCTTTGGCGGCGGCATCCGCAAATCCTTGTCGTGGTAGCGCACCGCCGAGATCAGCAGACTGTCCTCCGGCTTCCCCTCCACCACCGCCGGCCCCGTCTCGCCGCCGCGCAAAATATCCTCGCGCGAGTCGAGCCGCAGCTTGCCCTTGAGCTTCTTCGCCTGGGCGCTGTGGCACTCGTAGCAGTGCTCCACGAGTACCGGGCGCACCCGCTTTTCAAAAAACTCGATCCCGCCGGCGTCCGCGGTGGCCGCAAGTGCGGCGCTGTGCGCGGCGGCGGCGAGACCGAGTGTTGTGAATGCAGTGCGGAGGTTCATGGGCCGGTGCCGAGACAATGGCTGATGCGGCTCCGGCCTTGGAATTATTTCCATCCCGCCGCGCGATCCTGGCCGCGCGGCAGCTACCGCTTCAGCTCGTAGTAGTAGGCGCGGTAGGTGCCGTCGATGGTGAAGCTGCCATCGGCGGCGACCGGAACGGATTTGCCCGCCAGCGGCACGCCGTAGTGGTCGCACGGCGTCACGCTCGCGGGTTTCGCGCCGTCAAATTTCAGCGTGGCCTGCACGGGTTCGAGCAGGAGCGGCGGGGTGCCAGCGGCTTCGAGCGCGGTGCCGTCGGCGTTGTAGCGGGTGCCGGTGAGTTTGTCCTGCGCGAGGGCGGTGATGAGGATGTGTTTGCTTTGCGCGAGCGGGAGATTGTCGAGCGGGGTGAAGATGGTGCTGACGAACGGCGTCTTGAACGTCGCGCTCACGCCGGGCAGCGCGAAGGTGCCGCCGACGGTTTTGCCGATCACGCCCTGCGTCTTCGACGTATGCACGGTGATGACCTCGCGCCCGTAGTCCCACGTCAGCTCGCCGGTCGCCGACTCGATGACTTTTTTCGCCTCGTTCCAGTACTTCGCGAAGTCCGCGCTCTCACTTTTCCCACCGTCGAAACCGACCGTCACGCGCCCAATGGCGAAAGCTTCCGCGGGCGTACCGCCGCCGCTCACGAGCGTCTTGATGTCATAGCCGCCCTTCGTGAAATCCTGTTTGAGCGCATCGAGTCCGGTGAAAAGATCCGCTTTCACCAAACGCCGCGCGGCGACGACCGGCGACTCCGCGATGTGCCCCGCGTAGAGCGCAAAGGCGAGCGCGGGAAACTGCCCGATGTAGGCCGGCGTGTCCGAGGCGTAGCTCGACATGCCGGGCCAGCCGTCGCCGAACCGCGTGCCGCTTTGGATGAAATGAAACGACGCATCCCAGCCCTGCAGGCCGAGCGCGTAGAAGGCCATGATCGGCGCGGTTTCGAGCTTCCATTGGTTCGGCGCGGACTGCGTCCATTCGGTCACGCAAAACGGCTTCGTCTCCACCTGCTTCATGCCGACGGTGAAGATGCCGCCGCCGGGCGTGCGGAGGTGCGATTCGTTGTTCACCTTGCCTTCCTTGATGCCGTGCCCGCCCGCGCCGCCGCCCGCGTAATTGTGCCGGTCGATCATGCCGCCCACCGTGTCCGTCCAAGTATTCGCGGGATCGGTCGCGGAGCCGCCGACCTGCCACGCGGTCGTCATCGTCACGGCTTTGAAACCGGTCGCGCGAATCACTTTCTCGCAGCCCTCGAATTCCGCGCGCTGCATCGTGGCGAAGAATTCGATCACGTCGCCCGCGCGTTTGGTTTCGCCGGCAAAACGGCCGCGCGCGCCTTTGCCATCCAGCTCCCACGGCGACATGAGCAGCAGCTCTTTCGCGTTCACGCTGTCGCCGTCTTTCAAAGTTCCCCACGCGGTTTTCAGCGCGTCGTCGGTCTTGTATTTGGCCTTCACCCACGCGGCGAAATTTTCGCGCAACTGCTTCGCGTGGGCCGGCCATTTCTTCGGCTTGTCGCTCGCGAGTTCGCCGAGCGGGTTCCAGAAAAAGATCGAGTCCTCGTTTTGCAT
>JANPHJ010000170.1:0-5255 GCA_031424395.1 Chthoniobacter sp. | reverse complement strand
CGGCTCGCACACGATGAGGCGCTGGCCGCGAGCTTCGCCGCGCGTTCACGCGCAATCGTGTGGATTCCGCGCGGTAACGCGAGCGACGAAACACGAGCGCCGCATCTTTTCGACGCCGGCAGATTTTTTCCGCAACTGCGGACTGACGGAAATCTAAACCAAACCGGTAAGCTCTGGATGCGCGCGGCTTCGCGCGGGGTGAGCGAGCGGTTCTGCGTCGGGTGGATGAACATCAGCCCGTCATTGCTGGGATGCGCGACGATGGTGCTGCACGCTTCGCGGCGGCTCTGGCGCGTGTAGCGGTCCTTGAAGCTCGTCTTGTCGTAGGGGAACTCGAACCCGACTCCGCGGCGCATGGCTTCGGCGGAGTTTTCGCCCTCGCGCAGGAGCCAGGTCCGCGAGCGCGCGGGTGGCGGGATAAAACTCGATCGGGAGCGATTCGAGGACGCGCGGGGCGGCAGCCCATGCCCCCTCGGTGCGCTTCACTTCGCCACAACCTGCCGCGGTGGGGCGGGCTAAGCCCACAAATTGCGGTCGAGAGTGCGGTACTGGATGGCTTCGCCGATGTGGTCGGCGGCGATGCCCTCGGAGCCGGCGAGGTCGGCGATGGTGCGGGCGACTTTCAAGATGCGGTCGTAGGCGCGGGCGCTGAAATTCAGCTCGGTCATGGCCATTTTCATTATGCCCTCGGCGGCTTCGCCGAGCGCGCAGAAGTGTTTGATCTGCTTGGCGCTCATGCGGGAGTTGCAGCGCACTTTGCCGAGCTTCTCGAAGCGGGCGCGCTGGACTTCGCGCGCTTTTTCCACGCGCTCGCGGATCGCGGCGGACGCTTCGCCGAGGGTGTTGCTGGACATTTCGCGGTACTGGACGGCGGGCACTTCGACGTGGATGTCGATGCGGTCGAGGAGCGGGCCGGAGATGCGGTCGCGGTAGCGCTGCACGTCGAGCGGGCTGCACCGGCACTCGCGCTTCGGGTCGCCGAAGTAGCCGCATTTGCAGGGGTTCATGGCGGCGACGAGCATGAAGTCGGCGGGGAAGTTCATGGAGCCGGCGGCGCGGGAGATGGTGACGCGGGCGTCTTCGAGCGGCTGGCGGAGGACTTCGAGGGTCTGGCGGCGAAACTCGGGGAGTTCGTCGAGAAAGAGGACGCCGTTGTGGGCGATGCTGATTTCCCCCGGCGTGGGTGTGGTGCCGCCGCCGATCAGGCCGGCGTCGGAGATGGTGTGGTGCGGCGCGCGAAACGGACGGGTGGCGACGAAGGAGTGCGCGGGATCGATCAGCAGGCCGCAAATGCTGTGGATTTTCGTGGACTCGATGGCCTCCTCCAAGGCCATCGGCGGGATGATGGTGGGGATGCGTTTGGCGATCATCGATTTGCCGGAGCCGGGCGGGCCGATGAAAAGCGCGTTGTGATTGCCGGCGACCGCCACCTCGATGGCGCGCTTCACATGGTGCTGGCCGCGGACATCGGCAAAATCCACGTCGTAGTCCTGATGCCTGGCGAAGAACTGGGTGATGTCCTCGCGCACGGGCGTGAGCGTTTTCTCGCCGGTCAAAAACTCGAACGCCTCGCGCAGATTGCTCACGCCGTACACGTCGATGCCATCCACCATCGCCGCCTCGCGCGCATTTTCCATCGGCACGACCACGGCCTTTCGCCCGCACCGTCGCGCCTCCAGTGCCACGGGCAGTACGCCGCGCACGGGCCGAACCCGCCCGGTCAGGGCCAGTTCGCCGACGAAGCAGAACTGCTCGACGTTTGGCAAATCGACCTCTGCGCCGACAGCGATCATGGCCAGGGCGATCGGCAGGTCGAAACTCGGACCCTCCTTTTTCACATCGGCCGGCGCAAGGTTGATCGTCGTGCGCCCACGCGGCCAATGATAACCGCTGTTTGCGATTGCCGTGGTCACCCGGTCTCTGCTCTCCTTTACCGCGACATCGGGAAGACCGACGACAACGATCACGGGCAGCCCACCCGCGCCGTTGACTTCGATTTCAACCTCGAAGGCATCCACGCCATAAACCGCCGCCGAATAAACTTTTGCGAACACGGCTGGCGAAGCTGCCAGAGCACCGATGAATGAGAAGCAAAAAGGTTCTTGAACGCGCCCTAACAAAGCCTGTCCGAAACCGTAATACTTAATGAAGTTGACTACTGACGGTGAGAGATAAAAACTTTCTTGCTAAATTTATTTTTAGAACCAACTGTAAATACATAGCCGATACAAAGCTAGCTATGCATGGGAATAAACCGCAACCAAACCACGTCTCACTGCCGTAAAGATTCTGCGAACACAACCTGCTGACTAAAAAGTCCGAGGATACCTAAAATGAACTATAAATCTGGCGAAGACTCCGATTCAGGAATCAAGATCTACCTGCGCGAAATCGGGCAGATTCCGCTGCTGACTATCGAGCAGGAAATCGAACTCGCGGCAAAAATCAAGAAAGGCGACAAGGCCGCGCGCTCGCTGATGATCCGCTCGAACCTGCGCCTCGTGGTCAAAATCGCGCATGACTACGCCAACCTCGGCCTCCCGCTGCTCGACCTAATTTCTGAAGGTAACATCGGCCTGATGAAGGCCGTCGAGCGCTTCGATCCTGCGAAGGGCGGAAAACTCTCGACCTACGCCGCATGGTGGATCAAGCAGTCCATCAAACGCGCACTGGCGAACCAGTCCAAGACCATTCGCCTGCCCGTTCATCTTGTGGACAAAATCTCCAAGATGCGTCGCGTCGCCATGCAGATGAGCGAGGAACTCGGCCGCGAGCCGACCGACGACGAACTCGCCGAAGAGGTCGGTTTGGCCGCCGGCAAAATCTCGCAGCTTAAGACCGTCTCGATCCGCCCAGCTTCACTCGACGCCCCCATCAGCGATGATGATTCGACGGAGTTCGGCGAAATCGTCGGCGACCTCGAGGCGCTCACGCCATTCGAGCAGTTGCGCGATCAGAACCTGCGCGATGAAGTCGGTGACCTTCTCGGGGTCCTGGACGAGCGGGAGAAAAAGATCATTTTCTCGCGGTTCGGTCTAGATGGCGGCAAGGCGAAGACGCTCGAAGAAGTCGGCAAGAAATTCGGCGTGACGCGCGAGCGCATCCGCCAGTTGCAGAACATCGCGCTGATGAAACTGCGCCGCGCCTTGCAGAAAAAGGAAAAGCCGATCGAGCATCTCCTGCCCTCGCACGCCGGCGAGTTTGAGGACTGAAAAAGCACGGGTCAAGTCACGAAAGGCGCGTCCGCTGAGGACGCGCCTTTTTCGTGGCTACACCACGCGGAGCTGGATCGTGTCGAAGCGCTCCTCGCCCGCCAGCATGTCGCTGATGATGACCAGATGATCGCCGGATTTTGCGTGCTCCTGCGCCACGAGGATGTTGATGGCCGCGCTGATGGTGCGGTTTGGGTTTGGGTCGAATGGCATGCAGTGCGGGTAGGTGCCCCAGTTCACGACCAGTTTCCGGCAGATCTCGAAGGTCGGTGAGAAAGCATAGATCGGCGCGTTTGGGCGCAAGTTGGAGACGTAGTCGGCCATGGTCCCGCGGCGGGTGAAGACGACAATCTTCGCGTCGGGCAGGGAGTTCGCGAGCGTGACGCCGGAGCGCACGGTTTTCTTGCGGTCGTTTTCCAGCAGCGCCTCCTCGGCGAAACCCATGCCGCCGGTACGCTCGATCCGCTCGGCAACCTTGTTCATCACCTCCACGCACTTCACCGGGTATTTACCCACGGTCGTTTCGCCGCTGAGCATGATGGCGTCCGCCTGCTCGAAGACCGCATTCGCCACATCGGTAATTTCCGCCCGCGTCGGCACGGGATTCGTGATCATCGACTCCAGCATGTGCGTAGCCACGATCACCGGCACGCCTTTTGCCAGGCAGCGTTTTACGATGCGCCGCTGGATGATCGGCAAATCCTCCATCGGGCACTCGATCCCGAGGTCGCCGCGCGCGACCATGATCACGTCCGTCGCATCGATGATCGCGGTGATGTTTTTCACCGCGAGCTGATCCTCGATCTTCGCCACAATGCGCGCCGTGCTGCCGTGCTCGTGCAACACTTTGCGCAGCACGTCCACGTCGCCCGGTTCGCGGCAGAAGCTGAGCGCGACCATGTCCACATGCAGCTCCGCGCCGACCGCCACGTCGGCGAGATCCTTCTCGGTGAGCGGCGGCAGGTTCACTTTCACACCGGGCAGATTGATGTGCCGCCGCGAGCCCATCACCCCCGAGGTCAGCACCTCGCAGCGGATGGTGATGCCCTCTTTCGCGAGCACCTTCATGTGGATGTTTCCATTGTCAACCAGCACCACGTCCCCCACGGAAATGTCGTCGATCAGTCCGTCGTAATTCACATCCACGGAAAAAAGCTCCTCGCTCTTCCCGCCGCGCACCGTGAATTCAAAGACATCGCCGACCTTCAGATCGAGCTTCGTCGGCAGATCACCCGTGCGGATGGCCGGCCCCTGCGTGTCCATGAGGATGCCCACGATCACGTCCAGTTCCTTGGCGATGGCGCGAATGCGCGGCACCATCATGCGCACCCAGTCGTGCGTGGCGTGGCTCATGTTCAGGCGGAAAATATTCGCGCCTGCTGCGATCATCGCGTGCAGGACTTCTGCCGATTCCGTGGCTGGGCCGAGGGTGCAGATGATTTTGGTTTTGCGCATGCGCGAGCCAAAGGCCGTGGTGCGGTCAAGGCGAGCCGAAACCGGCTACGATTTCAGCAAAACCTTCAGCGCCTTCTTCGTGTCGCTCGTCCGCAGGATCAGCAGCCCCTTTTTCGCTCCCGGACTCGTGGCGAGGTAGGCGTATTCGATGTTGATCTTCGCCTTCGCCAGCCGCGCCGCGATCTTGCCGAGCGAGCCCGGCTGGTTGTCGTTGGTGATCATCAGCACATTGCTCTGCACCGCGAGCACGCCGCGCTCCTCAAAGATGTGCAGCGCCTTTTCCGTGTCGCTCAAAACCATCCGCACGACCGAGTGATCCACGGTGTCCGTGATGGTGAGCGCGTAGATATTGACCTTCGCCCGGGCCAGTTCCGCGCAGACTGCCGCGAGCGTGCCGGGTTTGTTGGCGAGAAAGACGGAGAGTTGTTGGGCGATTTCCATGTGTGCGAGTCTGGGCGCGGAGGGCCACCGCCTCAATCCCCATTTCGCTGGGAGCGCCAAACTGCCTCGGTCAGCCGAATAATTGCTCACGCAAAGGGCGCGAAGGACGCAATGGGAAGGCATCTGTAAAAAACTTTGCGTCCTTCG
>JANPHJ010000169.1:0-2005 GCA_031424395.1 Chthoniobacter sp. | reverse complement strand
CCGACCCGCAGACACCCCCGCCTGCGAAATAGAATTTCGCTCCCAAGCGCGTGCCCAAATCGGAATTTGGGCACGAGCGGAAATTGGCGTAGGACAAGGGGGGAAAGACGGCGCGTTGACCGGGGTGTGAAACATGTTCATCTTGCCGCCATGAAAACGATGACCGTCCGCGACATCCGCCGGCGCTGGTCCGAAGCCGAGCGCGCCCTCGCCGTGGAAAAGGAAATCATCATCACCCGCGATGGCGCGCCCGTGGCCCGGCTCACCCGCATTGTGCCGGAGAAAAAGCCGCGCAAACGCTTTGATCCTGCCGAGCAGCAGCGTTGGCGTGAATCGGTTTTCGGCAAAGGCACCGTGCTCAACTGGGTGGAGGAGTTCTGTGAAAAAGACCGCGCCGAGCGGTTTTGATTCGTGCTTTACCTTGATACCAGTTCGCTCCTGAAACTCTTGCTCATCGAGCCGGAATCCCGCGCGGTGGATGCCGTGGTTTCGCCGAGAACGCCGTCGTGATTTCATCGCTCGCTGAATTGGAAACGCGGGTCCAACTCCGGGCGAAACGACTCGGCGGCGTGTTGTCTAAAACCTGGCTTCGCCACATCGAGGAGAGATTCGATTCCTACCGCGACACCCCGCCGTTCGTCTTTCGCACCCTCACCAGCGCTGTCTTCACCACCGCCCTGCGCCAGCACCGCGACGCCGGCAAAACCCACTGCCGCTCCCTCGACCGCCTCCACCTCGCCGCGATGGAAGAACTCGAACTCACCCGCCTGATGACGCACGATGCCCGCCAGGCCGAGGCCTCGCGAGCGATGGGCTTCGAGGTTTTCACCCCGTAGTTTCCACCCACGGCCCGCGTACGCCGCCCGCTTGCCACCACCGCCCCGGTGCCCTACGTTGCGCGCCCTTTCACCATGACCACGCCACGTTTCACGATCTACGACACCACGCTCCGCGACGGCACGCAGGGGACCGGGATTTCGTTCTCGGTCGTGGACAAGATTCGCGTGGCGGAAAAGCTCGACGCGTTTGGCGTGCATTACATCGAGGGCGGCTGGCCAGGCTCGAACCCGAAGGACGCGGCGTTCTTTGAGGAGGCGGCGAAGCGCACATGGAAGCACGCGAAGATCACCGCCTTTGGCATGACCCGGCGCGGCAAGGTGCGCGTAGAGGACGACGCGCAGGTGCAGATGCTGCTCGATGCGCAGACGCCCGCCGTGACCGTCGTCGGCAAGACTTGGCCGTTGCATGTGACCGAGGTTTTCAACGTCTCGCTAGAGGAAAATCTCGCGATGATCGCGGACACCGTGGCGCATTTGAAAAAGCACGGGCGCGAGGTGCTCTACGACGCGGAGCATTTTTTCGACAGCTACAAGGAGGATCGCGACTACTCGCTGCGCACGGTGAAGGCGGCGCGCGATGCCGGGGCGGACCTCATCGTGCTGTGCGAAACGAATGGCGGGAATCTGCCGGATTTTGTCGAGCAGGTGACGCGCGAGGTCATCGCCGAGCTGGGGCAGGCCGTGGGCATCCACACGCACAATGACGGCGGCGTGGGCGTGGCCAATGCGCTCGCCGCGGTGCGCGCCGGCGCGGTGCAGGTGCAGGGGACGATCAACGGCTACGGCGAGCGCGTGGGCAACTGCAACCTGACGACAGTCATGCCGAATTTGCAGCTCAAGATGGGCTTCGACCTCGGGCTCGATCTCGCCGGGCTGCGCGACCTCGCGCATTTCGTGGATGAGCTGGCGAATGTGCCGCACGACATCCGCGCGCCGTACGTGGGCGCGGCAGCGTTCACGCACAAGGGCGGGCTGCATGTGCATGCGGTGCAAAAGCTGGCGCGCACGTATGAGCACGTCGATCCGGCGCTGGTGGGCAATGAGCGGATCATCACGATCTCGGATATGTCGGGGCAGTCGAACGTGATCGTGAAGGCGGAAAAGCTCGGCTTCAAACTCGCGAAGGGTGCCCCGGAAGTGGCGAAAATCCTGACCGAAGTGAAGCG
>JANPHJ010000168.1:0-11575 GCA_031424395.1 Chthoniobacter sp. | reverse complement strand
GCGCGCGATGGCGCGGATCTCCGTCTTCTCCATCGCGCCGAGCGGGAGCAGCGCGCGCAGGAGCTGCGGCTGGCGCAGCGAAAATAGAAAATACGACTGATCCTTGCGCGGATCGCGCCCTTTGCGCAGCACGGCACGTCCGTCCTTCCGCTCCACGATCGCATAGTGCCCCGTGGCGATGAAGTCCGCGCCGATGCTCTTCGCCTTCCCCCACAGGTTGCCAAATTTCACCTTCTCATTGCACATCACGCACGGGTTCGGCGTCCGCCCGTTCTTGTACTCGTCGGTAAAGTAGTCGATCACCAGCCGCTCAAAATTTTCCCCCTCATCAATTACATAATGCGGCACCCCCAGCGCATGCGCCACCCCGCGCGCATCGGCGATGGCCTGCGGCCCGCAGCACTTGTCCTCCGCCCGCGAGATGCAGTCCTGCGGCCACACCTTCATCGTCACCCCGATCACCTCATACCCCTGCTCCTTCAGCAAAAACGCCGCCACGCTCGAATCCACTCCCCCGCTCATGCCCACAACCACCCGCGTCCGGCCTTCTGCGTTGGACTTTGGACGTTGGACGTTGAGCGTTGAGCGTTCGTTATTCATGGCTTGAAAAGCGGCGCGCATCCTCCGCGCGAAACACCCCGCGCTCAAATGATATTCTCGGCCAGCGCAATCGGTGACAGAGGACGGAGAAAATGGTCTGCGCTGGACTGACGCCGCAGATATGCAAAGGCTGCGCCATGCCCCCTTTCGTGACTCCTCAGGCCCCGGCCGGCGCACCCCGTGCGTCCGCCGCGCCAGCGAAAACTGCCTCATTCCCAATGAAAGCGCTCGTTCTTTTCAGCCTGCTTTTCACCCTGCCCGGCAGCCTGCTTGCCGACGCGCCAACCCCCGAGGCCTACCGCAAATTTGCCCTCACCAATGACGGCGATGTCACGCGCGGCCAAAAGCTGTTTCACGACGACCCGCGCCTCCTCTGCGCGAAGTGCCACTCCGTTGATGGCAGCGCAAGCAAGGCCGGGCCGGACTTATTCGCGGCGGGCGATGTCTTCGGGCGGCGCGATCTTGTGGATGCGATTTTGCAACCCTCGGCGACCATCGCGCCGGGCTATGGCGCGGTGCTCGTGGAGACGAAAGCCGGCGCGAATTACCAAGGGGTGCTGAAGCAGACAAACGCCGCGGGCGTGCAGCTCATGGGCGTGGACGGGAAGTTGGTTTCCATCGCGACGGCCGACATCAAGGAGAAGACGGGCACCGCCGTTTCGCTCATGCCGGAAGCTCAGCATGCGGCGCTCTCGCGCGAGGAGTTCACCGACCTCATAGAATACCTCACGACACTCAGGCAGCCGGAGTCCGCGCTCGCCCGCACTCGCACCGCGCCGGGCGACCTCCCTCCACTCGCGAAGCCGGTGACGCTGCGGCCCTTTTTCACGACTGAGTTTCAGCTGCCGCGCGGCAAACAGGAGAGCGGGCTGACTTCGTTTCGCCAGGTGCCGGGCTCCCCCAATGGGTTCCTCGTGCTGCATCAAAAGGGGATGATTTGGCGCATGGAAAAATCCGCAGCTGGCGAGGAGCAGAGCGTGTTCGCCGACCTCGCGCTCGAAGTGTTCAGCGACCGCGGGCCGAACGGCTTGCTCGACGTGGCGTTTCATCCGCAGTTCCGCGAGAACCGCAAATACTACCTCTTCTTTCAAGTCTTCGAGGAAGGCGCCGTCACCACGCACATCGTCCAAAAAGAGTTCGCCGCCGATTTCAAAAGCGACTCCGGCAAACCCGCGCGGCTCATTTTGAAAATCGCGAGTGTCGCCGAGGATCACAGCGGCGGCTGCCTGCAATTCGGGCCGGATGGCTTTCTCTACCTCACGATGGGCGACACCGGCCCGCACCACGACCCAAACGGCCATGCGCAAAACCTCGCGCTCCTGCTGGGCAAAGCGCTGCGCATCGACGTGGATCACCCCGACGCCGGCCGGGCGTATTCCATCCCAAAGGACAACCCGTTTCTCGGCCAGCCGGACGTGCGTCCGGAAATCTGGGCCTGTGGTTTGCGCAACCCGTGGCGTTTTTGTTTCGACCGGCTCAACGGCGACCTCTGGCTTGCCGATGTCGGGCAGGATCGCAGCGAGGAAGTGGACATCATCCGCCGCGGCGAGAACTACGGTTGGAATGTCTATGAAGGGTTCGAGCCGTTCTCAAATCAGTTCAAAAAAGAAGGCCGCACTTTCACCAAACCCCTTTTTGCCTACCGCCGGAAGTACGGCAACTCGATCACCGGCGGGCACGTCTATCGGGGCGACAAAGCCTCATCGTTCTACGGCGTCTATGTCTGCGGCGACTACAACTCCAAGCGCATCTTCGGCCTCACCCAGCAGGACGGCGCGCTGAAAACCGCGCGGCAAATCGGCGCCATCCCACAACGGCTCGCGTCGTTCAGCGAAGACGAGGCGGGCAACATCTACGCCGTCGGCTACGAGGGGACGATTTACCAAATTGATTTCAGCGGGGCTGATTTCGCCGGAATCCAACGAGTCGAGCCGGCTGATTTTGGAAAAACCGCGGACGGCTTCGACGTGAAACTCATCACGCTGCGCAATGCGAATGGCATGAGCGCGCAAATCATTTCCTATGGCGCGATCATCAAGGAACTCCGCGCGCCGGATCGCGATGGCAACTTCACCAATGTCGTGCTGACGACTGATAGCGTGGAAAAATACCAGCGCTTCAACGGGGCTGCCGCAATCATCGGGCGCGTGATCAACCGCATCGACGGCGCGCAATTTGAACTCGAAGGCGTGACCTACCGGCTCGCAGCGAACGATGGGAAGAACACCATCCACGGCGGGCGCAAAGGTTTCTCCCAGTCGGTGTGGACGGTCGGGGAGATGACGGTGAAAGACCACGAGTCGTCGGTGAAGCTCACCTACCTCAGCAAAGACGGCGAGGAAGGTTTCCCCGGTAACATGAAGACCACGGTGACCTATGCGCTCACCGATAACAACGAACTGCGCCTCGACTACGAAGCCGAGACTGACAAACCCACCCTCGCGAACCTCACCAACCACGCCTACTTCAATCTCGCCGGCGGCGGGAGCTGCGTGGGCAACCTCCTGTGGATACCGTCCGACAGTTACACCCCGGCGCGCGCCGATTCGATCCCCACGGGTGAAATCCTCCCGCTCAAAGGTACGCTGATGGACTTCGGCGAGCCGACGCGCATCGGCGACCGTATCGAGCAGCTCAAGCCGAAGATGGCCGGCTACGACCACAACTACATCCTCGCCGAAGGCCACAACCTAAAACGCGCCGCCCGGCTCACCGAACCAAAAAGCGGGCGCGTGATGGAAGTCCGCACCACCCAGCCCGCCATCCAACTCTACACGGGCAACCACCTCGGCCACACCGCGGTCTGTTTGGAAACGCAGCACTACCCCGACGCCATTCATCACCCAAACTTTCCCTCCATCGTGCTTAGGCCCGGACAGCCATTGCGCGAGACGACCGTGTTCACCTTCCTTACGCAATAACTCATCACCATGAAATCCATCCCTGTCTTGTTTGCCACTCTCTTCTCCCTGAGCCTCGTCACTCATGCCGACGACGCCGGACTTCTCGCCGAGGGCGCAAAAGTCGAAGTCCTAGGCGAAGGCTATTTGTTCACCGAAGGCCCGGCGGCCGATCCCGAAGGCAACGTGTATTTCACCGACCAGCCCAATGATCGCATCGTCAAATACAATGCCGCTGATGGTTCGTTTTCCGACTGGCTCAAGCCCGCCGGCCGCAGCAACGGCATCTACTTTGACCAAGCGGGCAACCTCCTCACCTGCGCCGACGAGAAGAACGAGTTGTGGTCCATCGCGCCGGACAAGAAAGTCACCGTGCTTGCGAGCGACTTCGGCGGCAAAATGCTGAACGGTCCGAACGACCTCTGGATCCGTCCTGACGGCGCTCTCTATTTCACCGATCCGCTCTACGCACGCGACTACTGGAAGCGTGACAAAGCCATGCAACAGCCGGGGCAATTCGTCTATTTCTTCGACGTGAAAACTAAGCAGGCAACGCCCGTAGCGACCGATCTGAAACAGCCCAACGGAATCGTTGGCACGCCCGACGGAAAAACGCTCTACGTCGCCGACATCGGCGCGGGCAAAACGTATTCCTATTCCATCCAATCCGAAGGCACCTTGGAAAACAAAACGCTCTTTTGCGAAATGGGTTCAGACGGCATGACTCTGGATGCCGAGGGTAACGTCTATCTCACCGGCAAAGGCGTGACCGTGTTCGACAAAACCGGCAAAAAGCTGACCAACATCCCCATCCCCGAGCCCTGGACCGGCAACGTGAAGTTCGGCGGGAAAGACCGCCACTTACTTTTCATCACGGCGAGCAAGAAGGTGTATGGCGTTAAGATGCGAGTGAAGGGCGCTTACTAAACCTGTTGAGGTGAGGGTTGCGCGCATCCGACCGACAGAGGCATCGGTTTTACCCGCGCCGCCTTTTTTGACGTCAAGGCTGCTTCACTGCTGTTTTGGCCGCCCCGAATTCAAACGCCCCCAAATCCGGGGCCTTGCCGGCGAAGGGCAGACCCACATCGGTTCCTTGATCGATCAAACCGCTCGCGCGCGCGAGATGCAGGAAGGTCATCTCCGGCAGATCGCCATTCGCCTGACGCGGCTTGATTAACTCCGCTACGTCCAAGCCGGCGAAATCCTTGTCCTCCACCTTGACCGGCAAATTGAAATAATTGCCGCTCACATCGCCCCCTGCCGTATCGAGATTGGAAACCTCGGTGCGCCCCTTGTAGCCGAGATTGTTTTTCATCCGATGCCCGAATCCGGGGACGTCGGTGGTCGCGCTGCGCCCAAGCATGTTGAAGTTCGTGCCATTGAGATAGGCCGTGTTATTCAGCCATTCATTGCCGCCATGATGGTGATTGGCATAAAAGCCCGCCGCCATATTCCGCACCGCCATACACCCGCTAATAACATGGCGCGGAACCGGATCAGGAATCCGTGCATCCGGCGAGATGCCATAGCCGCCAGCCTTGAAGCCGTTGCCATCCCCGAGACTGCGAAACTCAGGGCTGAATCCATTGTAGAAAGCCCAGCAGTTCTCCACCGTCACCGCCGCGCCGGCCCCAATGAAATCGAAGCCATCGTCACTGTTGAACCACGCCCGGCAGCCGCGGAAGACATTGCCCGTGCTGCCCTGGGGCGCATGAAAGCCAAACCCATCCACATTGCCACCCCGCTTATTCTCCGACGTGTAGTCGTAGTTGCGATAGGCATCGCAGTTCAGCACGAGGTTATTCGAGCCATTGCCCAGCCAGAACCCTATCGCCTGCCCATCGTGCATCGTAAGTGACTCATAGATGTTATTGCTTCCCTGGCTGTCGAGGCAGATCGACTGGGTATGCGTGAGGATCGTGACCTGCACCCCTGTGACCGTCAGCCCTTTGAAATGCAGCCACGAGCCCGTGACATGAAACGCCGTCACCCGGCACCGCGCCGGCTTCACGTTGGCAAAGTCAAAGACTGGCTGCTCATCGCGATAAGCCAGATAGCTAATCGGCTTGCCCGCACTGCCGCTCTTATCCAGCTCAATGACATAAGCCCAGATGCGCCTGTTCTGGGCAATCTGCTCCTCCGTCATCGCATAAGTGCCGCCGCGCACATAGACCGTGTCGCCCGCCACCGCCGCCTGCTGCGCCCGCTGTACGCTGGCAAACGGCGCGGCGAGCGTGCCGGCATTGGCGTCATTGCCATTGGTCGCCATGTAGTAATCAGCGGCAGATAGTTGCGTCGCGGCCACGCCAAGTAAGGCGATGGACACGGATGCGAAGTGTCGAAGCGAAAGCATTGCGCGGAGCATCGGTCGAATTTGCCGAGCGGTGCAAGCCGCGCCTCGAGGACGCTGCTACCTGAGCTGCGCCTTTTTCCGCAGATACCACTCCAATGACGCCACAAGCACCAGCAGCGCGAAATAGATGGGCGAGGACCACAGCTCGGAATCCACGCCACTTTGCACGCGCTCGGTTTTCGCGGCGATGAGTTTCGGCAGATCGACGAGCGTCTCCTCGCGGAAAAATCCACCGCCGCTGATCTCGGCCATTTGCTTGAGCACAGCTTCGTTCATGGCGGTTTCGCCCAGCTCGAATTTCGGTTCGGCGACGGTGAACTCGATGACGGTGGCCGCGTCGCTTTTTACCGAAAACTGATGCACGCCGGGCGCGAGCGCGGTGAAGTCGCCGCGATACATGCCGGGCTGCTCGGGCACCGCGCGCAGCGTGACCTCCTGCCGCGAGCCCGCTTGCACGCTTGGTTCCGCGGGGATGGGCTTGATCGTGTAGCCGCCCTCGACGGCCGCATCTTTGAGCGGATTGAAGTCTGCGCCGTAGAGCCGCGCATAGACGCTGACGCGGTCGCCGGTCGAGTAGTTCTGTTTGTCCACGGTGAGCTGCGTGCGCTTCGAGCCGCCGAGTAAATGCGAGAGGCCGAGCTTCTGCGTCACCTGGCCCCAGAGGATCGGGTAAAAGCGGTCGTCGGCGTTTTTGCGCCAGCGCCAGGTGTTGTCGGTGCCGACGTAGAGCACCTGGCCGAGCCCGTACTGCTGCTGCGCGACGACGGGCATTTTGCCAAAGCGCGTGGCTTTCGTGGCGTCGCTGTCCTGGAGCAGGACTTGCGCGGCAGGCTTGGCGCGAGCCACGCGGGCGACCCAGTAGATTTTCGGGAAGCGTTTCCAAATCGCCACGTTCTCATCGTCCTTCGGCGAGAGTTTCATCATCGGACTGGTGCGGCCCTGGGCGGTGAGTTCGAGCGTGGTCGGGCGCTCCGGGCCGGTCTGTTTCGCGACGGTTTCGCCCAGCTCCACCGGGAGCATTTTCTCCAGCACCGTGCCGCGATAGGCGGCGGGGTTGTATTTGTTTCCCGCTACGAAAAGGCACGCGCCGCCGAACTTCGTCACGAACTCACTCAGCCACGTCATCGGCGCTTCGCCGAGCGATTTCGGATCGACGTCGCCGAGCACGACGAGGTCGTATTTGAAAAGCTCCTCCTTGGTCTGCGGAAAGGTCTTCACATACGGCGAGCCCTCCCCCTCGGTGATCGCCGGGTCGCCCTCCTGCAGCCAGCATTTCACCTCCAGCCGACGGTCGCGCAGCAGCACGCTTTGCAGGTAGCGGAATTCCCACCGCGGCGACTCCTCGACCATCAGCACCTTCACTTTGCTGTCGATGACCTTGAGCCGCTGGGCCACGGAGTTGTTATCCTTCACCGCCTCGTCGTCGCGCGGTTCGATGGAGGCGCGCAACTCGTATTCACCCACCGTTTTCGGCGTGAAAGGCAGCGCCACCGTCTGCTCCTCGTCGTCGGTGAAAGTGAGGTCTTTGCTCGCGAGGACTTCCGTGCCGAGCCGCAACGTGATCTTCGCGCTCTCACCGCGCAGACCCTGTCCGCGCACGCGCACGGTCACGGGAAGTTCGTCTTTCACGAAGGCGACCTCCTGCGCAAACATGTTCGCCACGAGGATGTCGCGCGGCGAGGTGATGCCGACGCCATAGATGAACAGCGGCACGCCTTCCGCACGCGCCAGCCGCGCCGCTTCGAGCGGCTGCGTGCCGACGTTGCTCGCGCCGTCGGTGGCGAGGAAAATGCCCGCGAGCGACTGGCCGCGTTTGCGCTCCAGCAGCTCGCGGATGGCGTCGCCGATAGCGGTCGTCTCGCTTTTCGGATCGAGCTTTTCCAACCACGCGCGCGGGTCGGGCTGGGTCTTGTCGTCGGCGGGCTTCGCCGCATCCGGCGCGGGCGCGGCGGTGGTCACTTCGGCGAGCGCGGCGCCGAAGGTGAAGGTGTTCACGTCATACGCCTTCGCGAATTTTTCCAGCAGGCCGAGGTCGTCATTGCGCAGCACGCCGCGAAGCAGTTCGACGCGCGGCACCGGCTTCTGCACGGCCTGCTTCGCATCGAGCGGCTGGTCGAGGCCCTTGCGGATGTCCAGCGCGCCGCTGGCCAGCGCGGCGCGTTTGCGGTCGGCCTCGTCGAAACGCGGATCGGCAATCTTCATGCTCGCGCTCGTGTCGATGAGATTGATCAGCGTCCGCCGGATTGTGCCCTCGATGGTGAAGGCGAAAACCGGCCGCAACAGAATGAGCAGCAGCAGCGCAAAAAGCAGCACGCGCAGCGCAGTAAGCACACGCCGTTTTCCCGCCGAAACCCACTCCTGCGTATCGCGCCAATAGCTCCACCAAGTCATCGCGCCGAGCAGCACCGCGAGCAGGATGATCCAGCCAACCGCCCCGCTACTCCGCAGCACCACCTGCACACCCGAGATGTGCGCGGCGTTGTCCATGCGGACGCCAAAGATGCGAAGGAGAAACTCGGTCACGGAGTTTTGACGGGATTAACGGGATTGAACGGGATTTTCAGGAAAGGAGGTCGGGGGGAATGTCGCGGTTTGTTGGGCGGAGGTGCTTGGTTTTGAATTCGAGACTCGGCGCTCCGAAATTGAGCAGGAGCCCTTCGTTGATCTTGGTCGCGGTGAGGTAGTTCACCAGTTGCACCGAATGGGCGATGACTAGTGCCGACACCGCTTTGTTTTCGATCAGCAGTTCCTCGTTCGACGCCGGATCGCGGACGAACATGTCCGCAGAAAACTTTCCAACTACCTCCCCTGAATAGAAGACGACAATCTCCTTACTCGTTTCCACATCCAGTCCCGCACGCCGTAATTCAACAAGGAGGGCATTCTGATAAACCGATTCCAGAAACCCCGGCCCCAGCACCGTATGAACCTTCATCGCGAGACCGACGACCCGTTTCGAAAGTGCGCTAATTTCGCTCATAAATAATCCCGTAAAATCTCGTTAATCCCGTCTAAAAAATTCATCTCGACTGGCTCCACCGGTTGCCAAACCACGTATCCGCAATCGCCAACCCCAGCGCGAAAATCGCGAAGGCTAGCCAGAATTCCGAGCCGGTGCGTTCCTTTTGCAACACCGCGCGCAAGCCGTGCTCGGGCGACCAGCGGATGAGTTGGGCGACGCCATCGAAGACTTTGAGGTCCGCCGGGGAAAGCTCTTCCAGCTTTGATTCGCCGGGATCGGCTTGCGTGGCGAAGCGGAGCATTGGCGTGGCGTCGTCGCCGGAGCGGGTGTCGTACTCGCCGGCCATGTCGGTCTCGTCGAATTGCAGGAGCGGCAGGCCGGCGTTGAGCGCGATGCGGCGCAGGGCGGTCGCGTCTTTTTTCGCGCCGGGTTTGGTGATGGTGACGTCTTTGCCGACCATCTCGGCGTCCATGACGTAGTTGAGTTTCGTGCCGACGCGGAGGTTCAGGTGCTCGTCCTGGCGGGTGACTATGGCGCCGAGGATGCGGTGGATGAGGGGGACGAAAACGGGGCGGATGCAAAGGTCGTTCCATGCGCTGTCGGCGGTGCTGCTGAACTGGATCACGCGCCCGTAGCCGAAGGTGCGCTCCATGACGGCGGGCTGGCCGTCGGCGTAGCTGAGGACGAGCGCGGGCGGGCCGATGTCGGCGCGCGGCACGTCGGACTTCGCGGGCTCGAGGGCGAAGGCGCGGTAGTAATTCGCGGTGGCTGGTGACCCGGCAGCGGGGTCTTTCCAAATCGCGACGATGGGATGCTCGTAGCCTTTCGACTGGAGGTGAAAAAACTGCTCCTGCTGCTCCGCATTGCCGCGCGCTGGGCCGAAGGACGCGGGGAGAAAGCCGCGCTCGGTGAAGAGCTTCTCGTTGTAAAAACTCGCGCTCATTTTTCCGCCGGGAAAGACGATGAGGCCGCCGCCGGCGCGCAGATATTTTTCGAGGCTCGCGAGCACGGCGTCGGGCACGTCGGCGACGTTGGCGAGCACCACGGCTTCGTAGTCACTGAGCTTGGCGGATTGCAGCTCGGCGGGGCTGACGGTCTTCGTTTTGATGTAATACTTTTCGCGCTGCTCGGGCGGCACGGGGACGAGCGCGTTGCGCAGGTAAAAGACCTCGCTCTCGCGCGGCTCAACGCCGGGGTCGCCATCGGTGAGCAGCACGTTGATTTCGCCAATCACGCGCACGGCGACGGCGCGCTGGTCGTCGGCGGGATTGCGATCCGCGGGGAGGTGCGCGGTGACGGAGTGAAAGCCCGGCTCGCGGAACTGCACGAAGAGCGAGATGCGTTTCGATTCGCCCGGCGGGATCGCCTCGATGCCCGCCTCGTCGCCCGGCGGTTCGGCATCAACGCCGATGCTGACCTGCACATTCTTCGCCTCCTCGACACCGTAGTTTGCGACCTCGACCTCGAAGCGCACCGGCTGGTTCACCGGCGCGAGCGCACTCGACATGCGCAGGCCGGTGACGCCGAGATTGTGCTGCTCGCTTTCGCCGACGAGGACGAGCCGCGTCTGGATGTCCTTCTTCACTGAGTCGAGCAGCGTGCGGGTGTCGGCGAGCTGCTTCCAGCCGGCGGCCTGGCCGTCGGTGATGAGAAAAATCTGCTTCACCACGGTGGTCTGCCGCTGAATAACTTCGACCGCCTGGCGCAGCGCCTCGGGCATCTCGGTGCCGCGGTCCGAGCGCTGGGCTTCGCGGATGACTTTGCGCGCGAGCGCGAAATCGTGGGTCGGCTCCGGGATTACGCCTTTGACCACATCCGAGACGAGCCAGACCGCGACGGACGATCCGCTCGGGAGCGCGTCCAACGCTTCCTCTGCGGCCTTTTGGGCCTTGTCGAATTTCGACGACACGCCGTCGCTCTGCGACATGCTCGCCGAGTTATCGAGCGCGATGATCGCCGACTCATTGCTCCCGCCAAAACCGCCGAACCTGCCCTGCTTGAAGGACGGCCGCGCCATCGCCAGCGCGAGCGCGGCGAGCACCGCGCAGCGCAGCAGGAGCAGAATGAGGTCTTCGAGGGTGAGGCGCTTTTGGTTCTTCTCGACGACGATGCGGAGAAACTTCATCGCCGCCCAAATGGTGCGCTTGATGCGCTTCTTCGCGAGCAGGTGGATGATGATCGGCGAGGCGATGCCGATAAGGCCAAAGAGCAGCAGTGGGTTTAAGAAAGCCACGGTTCGGATTTACCGCAGAGGCGCAGAGGACGCGGAGGGGCGCAGAGGGTTAGGCATGGAGGTCGGGGGGCGGCTCGCTGGGATCGGGTTCGGTGAGCTGGTTGACGACGCGGGTGATTCCATCGACGAGGCGCTCGACGTGGAATTGATGATTAGGCCGAGCCGGCGGTCTGAGAGGTGCAGATAGGTACGGAGCTTTGCTTTGTCGATGCCGGTGACTTGCTCTTTCGCTTTCAGGTCGATGATGACGCGTTGCTCGACGATCAAATCGAGCCGCAGATTGGCGGAAAGCCGCACACCTTTGTAATTCACCGACACGGCTAGCTGCCGCTCAAATGCCAGTCCTCGCAGGTGCAATTCATGGCAGAGCGCTTCCTCGTACGGCTGTTCAATCAGCCCCGGCCCAAGCGCGCGATGCACCTCAATCGCAGCCCCGATAATTGCCTCGGTGATCTCATTTTCAGTCATAAGTCAGAATTTACCGCAGAGGCGCAGAGGACGCAGAGGAGCGCGGAGAAAGGCAATGG
>JANPHJ010000167.1:0-16920 GCA_031424395.1 Chthoniobacter sp. | reverse complement strand
TCGCACTCGCGGGCGGCGCCGCGGCCGTCGTTGAAGGCCCAGACGACGAGGCTCTGGCCGCGGCGGCAGTCGCCGGCGGCGAAGACGCCGGGGAGGGTGGTGGTGTATTTCTCGAAGTCGGCTTTGACGTTGCTGCGCGGGTCGCGCTCGACGCCGAGGCTGTCGAGCAGCGGCTGCTCGGGCCCGAGGAAACCCATCGCGAGGAGGACGAGCTGCGCGGGCAGCACCTTCTCGGTGCCGGGGATGTTTTTCGGAATGAACTGGCCTTTGTCGTTGCGCGACCATTCGACCTGCACGGTGTGGACGGCTTTGACGTGGCCGTTTTCGACGCCCTCGAATTTCGTGGCGGTGGTGACATAGACGCGCGGGTCGTCGCCGAATTTCGCGGCGGCTTCCTCCTGGCCGTAGTCCATTTTATAGACCTTCGGCCACTCGGGCCATGGGTTGTCTTTGGCGCGATCCATGGGGGGCTTGGGCAAAATTTCGACCTGCACGAGCGACTTGCAGCCGTGGCGCATGGAGGTGCCCACGCAGTCGGTGCCGGTGTCGCCGCCGCCGATGATGATGACGTCCTTGCCGTCGGCGGTGATGAAGTTGCCGTTCTTGTGTTGATCTAAAACGGAGCGCGTATTCGCGGTGAGGAAGTCCATGGCGAAGTGGATGCCTTTGAGCTGGCGGCCTTCGATGGGCAGGTCACGCGGCTTGGTCGCGCCGGTGCAGATGACCGTGGCATCGAAGTCCGCGCGCAGGCTTTCCGCGGCGATGGTTTTCCCGACTTCGGTGTTGCAGACGAACTGGATGCCCTCGGCTTCCATCTGCCGGATGCGGCGCAGGACGACCTGCTCCTTGTCGAGCTTCATGTTCGGGATGCCGTACATGAGCAGCCCGCCCGGACGGTCGGCACGCTCGAAGACGGTGACGGTGTGGCCCGCGCGATTGAGCTGCGCCGCGGCGCAAAGTCCCGCGGGACCGCTGCCGATGACGGCGACTTTTTTCCCCGTGCGCAGCGCCGGCGGCTGCGGCGTGACCCAGCCTTCGTCCCAGCCTTTGTCGATGATGGAGACCTCGATGTTTTTGATCGTGACCGGCGGCGAATGGATGCCCAGCACGCACGAGCCTTCGCACGGCGCGGGGCAGACGCGTCCGGTGAACTCGGGGAAGTTGTTCGTCTTGTGCAGCCGCTCGAGCGCTTCCTTCCACAGGCCGCGATAGACGAGGTCGTTCCACTCGGGGATGAGGTTGTTGACCGGGCACCCGCTGGCCATGCCGCTGATGAGCGTGCCGGTGTGGCAAAACGGAACGCCGCAATCCATGCAGCGCGCGCCCTGCGAGCGGAGTTTGTCCTCCGGCAGGTGCGCGTGAAATTCGTTCCAGTCGCGGGCGCGTTCGAGCGGCGCGCGGTCGGCGGGGATTTCGCGGAGATATTCGATGAAGCCAGTTGGTTTGCCCATGTGGATGCTTGGTCTGTTTTAAAAAGTTACTGGCCGAGTTTGTCCCACTCGGCGGGGTCGATGCTGGCTTGTTTCAAAATGCGTTTCACAAGTGTCCAGTCGAGGTCGCAGCCGTGAGGATTGGGCACGGGCAGCGGCTTTCCACCTTTGCGCATGACGGGATGTTTGCCGCCGGAATCCGGCCCCAACCAACCGAACTCACGCATGCGTCGCAGGAACTCACGCCGCTTGATGGGTTTCGGCATACTCGGGCGGAAGCGGCTTCGGATTGATGTCCCAGCCGTCCACCACCGGGATTGGCAGGCCGTGCCGGTAGCTGACGATGATCGTGTCCTCCAGCACTTCGCAAAGTGTTTCTCTCGTCTCTTCGATCGTGTTCCCGTCCGCCCACACGCCCTGACATTGAGGAATGGTTCCAAAATAGCGGCCGTCTTCCATCAACTCGAACTCGGCGTGCTGCATGGCAGCTTGGATGTATTCGATGAGCATGGATTTGTTTCTAACGGTGAAATCGTGAACCGGCATCAGTTTTCCTATCCACCGCCGATGCGCGCCACGTCGCGCGCGTTGGCCTCAAAGGCGGCGTTGAGCGCGTCGTCGCCGCTGAGGCCATCGTCCTGCGCTTTTTTGAGCGCCTGCTGCACGCGTTTGTAGTCCTTGGGCATCACCTTCACAAACTTCGGCGCCATCTCGTCCCAAAGCGCGAGCACTTTGAAGGCTTTCTGGCTCTTGGTGTAGTCGGCGTGGCGCTTGATGAGCTGGCGCACTTCCTCAGCTTCGGCGGCTTCCATTTTTTCGAGGCCGACCATCTGCTGATTGCAGCGCGTGGCGAAGTCACCGGCCTCGTCGAGCACGTAGGCGACGCCGCCGCTCATGCCGGCGGCGAAGTTGCGGCCGGTCGCGCCGAGCACGACGACTTTGCCGCCGGTCATGTATTCGCAGCCGTGGTCGCCCACGGCTTCGACGACGGTATTCACGCCGGAGTTTCGCACGGCGAAACGCTCGCCGGCCATGCCGCGGATGAAAACTTCGCCGTCGGTCGCGCCGTAGAGGGCGACGTTGCCGATGATGATGTTGTCCTCGGCGATGAAGGTGGAAGCCGCGGGCGGGTAGATGATGATGCGTCCACCGCTGAGACCCTTGCCGACGTAGTCGTTGGCGTCGCCTTCGAGTTCGATGGTCACGCCTTTGGGGACAAATGCGCCGAGGCTCTGGCCGGCGCTGCCTTCAAATTGCAGATGCACGGTGCCGTCGGGCAATCCCGCCGGATGGCGCTTGGTGATCTCGTTGCCGAGGATGGTGCCGACGACGCGGTTGGTGTTTTTGATCGGCAGCTTCGCGGTGACTTTTTCGCCGCGCTCGATGGCGGGCTGGCATAGGTCGAGCAGCTTGGTGATGTCGAGCGACTTCTCAAGGCCGTGATCTTGTTTGTCCGTGCAGTAGCGTCCGACCTCGGGACCGGCGGGCGGCGAGTAGAGCAGCTTCGAGAGGTCAATGCCTTTCGCTTTCCAATGCTCGACGGCGTGCTTGGGCTCGAGCGCGTCGGTGCGGCCGACCATTTCGTTGATCGTGCGGAAGCCAAGCTGGGCCATGATCTCGCGCACTTCCTGCGCGATGAACTTCATGAAGTTGACCGCGTGCTCGGGATCGCCGGTGAAGTTTTTCCGCAACTGCGGGTCCTGCGTGGCGACGCCGACGGGGCACGTATTGAGATGGCAGACGCGCATCATGATGCAGCCGAGCGTGACGAGCGGCGCGGTGGCGAAGCCGAACTCCTCGGCGCCGAGCAGCGCGGCGATGACCACGTCGCGGCCGGTTTTGAGCTGGCCGTCGGTCTCGACGGCGATGCGCGAGCGGAGGTTGTTGAGCACGAGTGTCTGATGCGTCTCGGCGAGGCCGAGTTCCCACGGCAGACCGGCGTGTTTGATCGATGTTTGCGGCGAGGCGCCGGTGCCGCCGTCGAAGCCCGAGATGAGCACGACATCCGCGTGCGCTTTCGCCACGCCCGCGGCGATGGTGCCGACGCCGACTTCACTCACCAGCTTCACGCTGACGCGCGCGGCGCGGTTCGAGTTTTTCAAGTCGTGGATCAGCTCGGCGAGGTCTTCGATCGAGTAGATGTCGTGGTGCGGCGGCGGCGAAATGAGGCCGACGCCGGGCGTCGAGTGCCGCACTTTCGCGATCCACGGATACACTTTCGCGCCGGGAAGCTGGCCGCCCTCGCCGGGCTTCGCGCCTTGCGCCATCTTGATTTGCAGCTCATGCGCCTTGGTGAGGTAAAGGCTGGTGACGCCGAAGCGGCCGGACGCGACCTGCTTGATCGCGCTGTTCTTCGAGTCGCCGCGTTCGTTCGTCCAAGTGTAGCGCGCGGGGTCTTCGCCGCCCTCGCCGGTGTTCGATTTTCCGCCGATGCGGTTCATGGCGATGGCGAGCGCCTCGTGCGCCTCGCTGGAGATCGAGCCGTAACTCATCGCGCCCGTTTTGAAGCGCTTCAAAATCGCGTCAATCGAATCGACTTCCTCGATCGGCACCGGCGTCCGTGTTTTGAAATCGAGCAGGCCGCGCAACGTGAAGTGCTGCTTCATCTGCTCGTTCACCAGCCCGGAGTATTGCTTGAAAGTTTCGTAGCTTCCGGTGCGCACGGCCTTTTGCAGCGAGTGGATGACCTGCGGGCTGAAAAGGTGCGCCTCGCCTTCCTTGCGCCATTGGTAGTCGCCGCCGACTTCCAGCGTGTGGCCGTTCACCTGCCGGTCGGGGAAGGCGTGGTTGTGCCGCGTCAGCACTTCGCGCGTGATGCCATCCAGGCCCGCGCCCTCGATGCGCGTGGCGGTGCCGGTGAAGTAATGATCGACGACCGACTGCTTAAGTCCGACGCACTCGAAAATCTGCGCGCCGCGGTAGCTCTGGATTGTCGAGATGCCGATTTTCGAGGCGACCTTGACGATGCCTTTCGTCGCCGCTTTGACGAAATTCTTGCACGCCGCCTTGTGCTCCACGCCGGTGAGCAAGCCCTGCCGGATCATGTCGTCGAGTGTCTCGAAGGCGAGGTACGGATTGATCGCCCCGCAGCCGTAGCCGATGAGCACCGAGAAGTGATGCACCTCGCGCGGCTCGCCGCTTTCCAGCACGAGGCCCACGCGGGTGCGCTTGCCTTCACGGATGAGGTGGTGGTGCAGCCCGGAGACGGCCAGCAGCGCGGGAATGGCGGCGTTGTCCTTGTTCACGCCGCGGTCGCTAAGGATGATGATGTTCACCCCGCTCGCGATACTGCGGTCGGCTTGCGCACAGATTTCCACGATGGCCTTTTCGAGCCCCTGCTCGCCGAGCTTCGGATTGAAAAGCGTTGGAATCGTCACCGATTTGAAATCGCCCTCCGCGACATGCTTCAGCTTCGCCAGCTCCTCGTTGGTGAGGATCGGCGACTTCAGCTCGATGAGGTGGCAGCTCTCCGGCGTCGGGTTCAAAAGATTGCGCTCGCTGCCGATGGTCGTCTCCGCCGAGGTGATGAGTTCCTCGCGGATGCAGTCGATGGGCGGGTTCGTGACCTGCGCGAAGAGCTGTTTGAAGTAGTCGTAGAGCAGCTTCGATTTGTCCGAGAGCACCGCGAGCGGGATGTCCGTGCCCATCGAGCCGGTTGCTTCCACGCCGTCCTTCGCCATTGGCACGAGCAGCATGCGCTGATCTTCAAAGGTGTAGCCAAACGCTTGCTGGCGCTGGAGCATCGTTTTGTGATCCGGCAGCGGCACCTCGGGGCCGTCCTTGATTTTCGCCAACTCGACCATGTGCGCGTCGATCCACTGGCGGTACGGCTGCTCGCCGGCGATGCGGTTTTTAATCTCCTCATCGGGCACGATGCGCCCCGCGACCATGTCCACGATAAACATGCGCCCCGGCTGCAACCGGCCCTTTACCGCGATCCGCTCCGGCGCAATCGGCAGCACGCCGGCTTCCGACGCCATGATGACCAGATCGTCCTTCGTCACGTAGTAGCGCGACGGGCGCAGGCCGTTGCGGTCGAGCGTCGCGCCGATCATCGTACCGTCGGTGAAAGCGACCGACGCCGGGCCGTCCCACGGTTCCATGAGGCAGGAGTGGTATTCGTAGAAAGCCTTCTTCTCGTCGCTCATCGACTCGTGCCCGGCCCACGGTTCCGGGATCATCATCATCATCGCGTGCGGCAGCGAGCGCCCGCCCATGACCAGCAGTTCGAAGACGTTGTCAAACATCGCCGAGTCCGAGCCGTTCACGTTCACGATGGGCAGAATTTTTTTGATGTCCTCGCCGAAAAGCTCGCTCTCCAAAAGCGACTGCCGCGCCTTCATCCAATTCACATTGCCCCGCAGCGTGTTGATCTCGCCGTTGTGCGCGATGTAGCGGTACGGATGCGACCGCTCCCAGCTCGGGAAAGTGTTCGTCGAAAACCGCGAGTGAACCAGCGCCAGCGCCGTGTCCATGTCCGGGTCGCGCAGGTCGGGGAAATACTGTTCGAGCTGCATCGTGTTCAGCATCCCTTTGTAAATCATCGTCCGGCACGAGAGGCTCGACGCGTACCAGTGGCTGTCCATCTTGGTCGCGCTGATTTCCACCACCGCGCGCTTGCGAATGATATAGAGCTGCCGCTCAAAAGCCTGCTCGTCCGCGCAGTTCGCGCCGCGCTCGATGAAGACCTGCCGCATGAACGGCTCCGCCCGCAGCGCCGTCGCGCCGAGCGAGGAATTGTCCGTCGGGATATCCCGCCAGCCCAGCACCCGCTGGCCCTGCTCGGCCACGATTTTTGCAAAATGCCGTGCGCTCGCCTCACGCTGCGCCGCATCCGGCGAGGAGAAAAACATGCCCACGCCATACTTCCCCGGCTCCGGCAATTCCACGCCCGCCACTTTCCGCAGAAACTTGTGCGGAACCTGGAGCAAAATGCCCGCGCCGTCGCCCGTATTCACCTCGCAACCGCACGCGCCGCGATGATCGAGGTTCACCAAAATCGTCAGCGCCTGCTCGATGATCTCGTGCGAGCGCTGGCCCTTCATCTGGCAAACGAACCCGACGCCGCAAGCGTCGTGCTCGAATTGCGGATCATAGAGTCCCTGTTTTTCTGGCAGGCCGTTTTGGTTGGTCATTTGGTTCGGTGGTTCGTCGTGAAAAACGCGCGCGGCAGTTACCCTATGCCCTCCCAACGGTCAAGCCATTGGCGTGTCGCGGGCCACAATTATTCCACGCTCCCTTTGCGCGCCGCCACGCCGCCTCCGCCACACCCGCCTGACCGGGCCGGTCGCCAAGTCGCGACAGGCCGGGATAATGTTCTCGTCCGCCAACCCCCGACACCGGGGCCGTTACTTCATCCGGTCGAAATTTTTCTTCAAAATCTGCCAGTCGGCGAGTCCCTCGACTTTGGCGCGGTGCTCGGTCACGAGCTTGGCTTCGTTGGCGTTTTTCGTGGGGCGCTGGACCTGGTAGAAAATGCCAAACGCGCCGGAGCCTTCGGCGTCGGCGAGTTTGTAGGCGGCGTATTCGTCGGTCACGTCGTGGTCGGCGGGCACCTCGAAGAACGCACCGCCTTTGCGCGGGTTCGCGGCGTCGAACGCGCCGGGGTAAAATTCGATGCACTCGCTGAGGCACTGGATGAAGGAAAAGCCGTCGTGATCCATCGCGGCTTCCATCGTTTTCAAAAGGTGCGGGATGTTCGTGGCGGTGGTGCGGGCGACGAAGGTGGCACCGGCGGCGATGGCCTGCTTCATCGGGTTGATCGGCCGGTCAGTGGAGCCCCAGACATCGGTCTTGGATTTGAAGCCGATGGGCGAGGTGGGCGAGGTCTGCTTTTTGGTGAGGCCATAGACCTGGTTGTCCATGACGACGTAAGTCAGCTTCACGTTTTTGCGGGCGGTGTGGGTGAAGTGGTTGCCGCCGATGGAGAAGGCGTCGCCATCGCCGCCAAAGACGAAGACGTGGAGGTCGGGGCGCGACAGCGAGACGCCGGTGGCAAAGGGCAGGGCGCGTCCGTGGATGAAGTGCGCACCGTGCGCTTGGACAAAGTAAGGGAACCGCGACGAGCAGCCGATGCCGGCGATGGTGCAGATTTTCTCGTGCCAGACTTTGCGCTTCTCGATGAGCTTGTAGTAGAGCGCGAGGACGGAGAAGTCGCCGCAGCCGGGGCACCAAGTGGGGTGATCGGCGGCGGTGTCTTTCTTGGTGAGGGCTTTGCGGTCGGCGTCGAGGAGGTCGGGCGCGGGGCCGGCGGCAGTGGTGCGGGGGAGTGGGGCAGTGAGGGTGCTCATGGGAGAAAAGGAAGTTACTTGGTGAGGGTCAACGCGCGGTTGAGGATTTCTTTGACCTTCCACGGCAGGCCGTCGGTCTTGGTGACGGCGCGGATGCGCGGGTCGCAGTAGCGCGCACGGAGCACGGCGGCGAGCTGGCCGTAGCCGTAAAGGCCCTCGTCGTTCAGCTCGACGACGACGACATTGGTGAAGCCGCTGAAGATGTTTTCGAGGCCGTTGGGGAGGGGATTGAGGTGTTTGAGATGCAAGGCGGAGATGGCTTCGCCGAGCTTGCGCGCTTCTTTCACGGCCTCCTCGATGGGGCCTTTGCTCGAACCCCAGCCGACGAGGAGGATGTGCCCCTCGGATGCGCCGTAGATTTGCGGGACGGGGATTTCGTCGGCGAGTTTCTGGAGCTTGCTGCGGCGCTTGGCGTTCATCTGCGTGTGCAGTTTGCCGGAGCCGGTGGGGTGGCCGAGTTCGTCATGCTCGAGGCCGGTGACGACGGGATATTTCCCGCTGGCGACGCGCGTGCCGGGCGCAAGGTGGCGGGTGATGCCGTCGGCGGCGGCGAGGTCGTAGGGCTTGTGGTCGGCCACGGGGGTAAAGTCGGGCGAGATGTCCTGGCAGACTTTTTCGAGGTCGGGGTAGGGGAAGGCTTCGATGCGCGAGGCGATGCCCTGGTCGCTGAGGATGAAGACGGGCGTGGAGAATTTCCGCGCGATATTCACAGCCTCGATGGCGGTGTAAAAGCAATCCTCCACGCTGGCCGGCGCGAGCACCACGCGCGGGCTGTCGCCGTGGCCGCCGAAGCACGCGATGTTCAAATCTGACTGCTCCACATTCGTCGGCATGCCCGTCGATGGCCCGCCGCGCTGCACGTCCACGATGACCACCGGCATCTCGGCCATACTCGCCCAGCCGAGGGCTTCCGTTTTCAAAGAAATGCCCGGCCCGCTCGAACCCGTGACCGCCACGCGCCCCGCATAACTGCCGCCGAGCGCCATCGAGATCGCGGCGATTTCGTCCTCGGTCTGCACAAAGGTGCCGCCGTATTTCGGCAGCTCGCGGCGGAGCAGTTCCATGATGTCGCTCCACGGCGTGATCGGGTAGCCCGCGCCGAAGCGCACGCCCGCGGCGATCAGACCGAAGGCCAGCGCCTCATTGCCGCTCATCACCACCTGCGCATGCCCGCCGTGCTCCGCGTGATGAAATTGGAAAGTTTCCCACAAGCCCTGCACCTGATGCCCGTAGCCCGAGTTGAAACACGCCAGCGCGTTTTGCACGACGGTCGGGTCTTTGCCGCCAAAGCGCTCCTCGATGAGCTTCGTGAGCTTTGGCACGTTGAGGTCAAACATCCGCGCGAGCAGGCCGAGCGAGTAGATGTTTTTCCCTTTGTCCCGACCCGTGCCGCCGATGGCCTCGACCGTGAGCGAGGAAATCGGCACGCCGACGTGATGATACGCGCCGAGGTGTTCATCGTCGGGCGTCACATGATCCGAGTCGTAGAGCACGATGCCGCCGCGCTTCAGCGAGCCGATGTGGTTCGCGTAGCTGTGGTCGTAAAAGCACAGCAGCACGTCGGCCTCGTCGCCCGCGCTGAGCACTTCGCCGGAGCCGATACGGACTTGGAAAATAGACGGCCCGCCCGAGATCGTGGAGGGGATCGTCATGAAGGTCATCACGTCCTGCTCGCTGCGCCCGGCGAGCCGCGCGAGAAAGCCGCCGATGGCCTGGATGCCGTCCTGCGAGTTGCCGGCGATGCGGATGACGGCCTCCTCAATGGTAGAAGTTTTCGGACTCGGTACGGATGAGGGGACGACTGAAGATTCGTTCATTGGTGAGGGGTGATGGGAGTGATAACCTGTCTGCCGCGAGATTACGGAGTGGAATTCACCCGAAGCTAGCCAGCGGTCTGGCAGCGGTCAATGCGGGGAAAAATTCCGGCCGCACGAATTCGGACTTGTCGCCGGAAAACCTTTTCGGCAGACAACACCGCGCTTCTCCCCACGCGGATTTTTCCCGGCAAAACCGCTGGCGCGTGACGAGAGACCAACCCCAAAAAAATCCATGAGCACTCCTTCACTCCCCAAACTTCACAACGCCATGTGGCCCGGCCTCGTCGGCAAAGGCACTGGCGAAGGCCAGGAGCCGCCCATCAGTCTCGAACGCATGCTGGACCTCACTGCCGCGGCGAATGTGAACGGCCAGAAATTCGAGGGCATCGACTACTTTCTCTTCCTCCCGCACACCAATCCCGAAGCGAGCGACGACGAGATCATGCGCATCGCCGATCTCATTGCCGGCAAAGGTTTCAACGTCGGTTCGCTCGTCGCGCCGGTGTGGGGCGGGACGGTCGGCGACTCGGCGATGGGGGACGCGGCGCAGCGCGAGAAATTTCTCAGCGCGGTGAAAATGGCCTGCCGCATCGCGGGCCTTTTCAACAAGCACGGCGTCCGCAAATACGGCGTCATCCGCATCGACTCCGCCGAGTTCGGCGTGAACAAGTGGGGCGAGAATCCCGGCGCGAACACCGCGAAGATCGCGGATACTTTCCGCGAGGCCGGAAAGATCGCCGAGCAGCACGGAGAGCGTCTCGCCGCCGAGGGGGAAATCTGCTGGGCCGGCATGCACTCGTGGAAAGACATGCTCGATCTGCTCGAAGCGGTAAATATGCCCAAGACCGTGGGCTTTCAAGCCGACCTCGCCCATACCTATCTCTACCTCCTCGGCTACAATGCGCCCGAGCACGCGCTGATTAAGGACGGCGCGAGCGACGCCGAATTCTACGCCGCCTATGAAAAGATGACTGACAAACTGCGCCCGTGGACTTTCGACTTTCACGTCGCCCAGAACGACGGCGAAGTCCACGGCGCCGGCGATCACGACAAGACTGGCAAGCACTGCCCCGCCGACGATCCGAACGGCAAGCTAGACATCGTGAAATGCGCCGGCTACTGGCTCAAGGACGCCGCGAACCGCGGCCTGCAGCACATCTGCTGGGACGGCTGCATGTTTCCCAATGCCAAGCTCGAACAGCCGCAGACTTGGAACGCAATCCTTGATGTTATGATCAAAGTCCGTGCCGCCCACGGCTGGTAACTCCATTAGCCTTTTAACTCCCCAACCTTAACTCCCTATGGCAAAAAAGACCCTCAATATCGGCATCGTCGGCTATGGCTTCATGGGCCGCACCCATGCGAATGGCTATCACAACGCGGCCAAGTTTTTCGACACGCCGCTTACCCCTGTGCTCAAAGCCGCCTGCGGTCGCGACGCCACCAAGCTCAAGGCCTATGCGGATAACTGGGGCTTTGAATCCACCGAGACCGACTGGCGCAAGCTCATCAAGCGCGCCGACATCGATGCCATCGACATTGTTACTCCCAATGATTCCCACGCCGAAATCGCCATCGCCGCCGCCCGCGCGGGCAAGATGGTGCTCTGCGAAAAGCCCCTCGCCCTCAACGGCGCGCAGGGTGAGGAAATGGTCCGCGAGATCGAGAAAGCCGGCGTGCCTAATACCGTCTGGTATAACTACCGCCGCGTCCCCGCCGTCACCCTCGCCAAGCAGATCATCGACTCCGGCAAGCTCGGCAAGATCTTCCATTACCGCGCCAACTTTCTCCAGGACTGGACCATCAGCGCCGACCTCCCGCAAGGCGGCGCCGGCCTCTGGCGGCTCGACGCCAAGGCCGCCGGCAGCGGCGTGACCGGCGACCTGCTCGCCCACTGCATCGACACCGCGCTCTGGCTCAATGGCTCGATCGTCGATGTCAGCGCCCTGACCGAAACCTTCATCAAAGAGCGCAAGCACACCCTCACCGGCAAAATGCAGCCCGTGAAAATCGACGACGCCGCCATCTTCTTCGGCCATTTCGCCAATGGGTCGCTCGCCCTCTTCGAGTCCACCCGCTACGCCCGCGGCCACAAGGCGCTCTACACCCTTGAAATCAACGGCGCCAACGCCTCCATCCGCTGGGACTTGCACGACCTGCACCGCCTCCAGTTTTTCGACCACAGCGACGAAGGCATCGTCCGCGGCTGGCGCTCGATCCACGTCTCCGACAGCGACCAGCCCTACATGAAAAACTGGTGGGTGCCCGGTCTGCAAATCGGTTACGCCGAAAGCTTCACGCATCAGGTGGCCGACTTCCTCAAGGCCGCTGCCGCCGGCAAGTCCCTGCCCCCCACCTTCCGCGACGCGCTAGAGACCCAATATGTCTGCGATGCCGTGCTCAAAAGCGCCAAGACCAAGAGGTGGGAGAAGGTCAAGCAAGCGACCGCGCCCAAAGCCGCTGCCAGGAAGGCCAAGAAGTAACGTCAAGCCAGAGGCTTGAGAGAAATGGCCGGGGGTAAAGCGAGGAACTAGCGCAACCGCCGGGGGTGACGTTCGTTTTGCTGGCGCATTGACGCGCTTCGCGCGAGCCTCGCGCACCATGAATCCGCTCACCCGCCGCGATGCCCTGCGCCTTTCCGCCGCGCTCGCCCTGACTCCGCTGGCCCGTGCCGCCGACGCGGATGGCGGTTTCGATTTCCTCGCGGTGAACGACCTGCATTTCTCGGATGAAAAGTGCGCGCCCTTTTTTCAAAACGTAGTCGCGCGCATGCGCGAGAGCGCGCCGAAAGCGGTGCTGTGCCTGATTTCCGGCGACCTCGCCGACCGCGGCGCCGCGGAGCAGTACGCGGGGCTGCGCGCGTGCCTCGATGAGCTGCGGGTGCCGCTCCTGCCGGTCCCGGGCAATCATGACTATCTCACCGACGACGATCGCACGGCCTACGCCGCGGCTTTTCCGGGCCGGTTGAACTACGTTCACAAATGTCTCGGCTGGCAGTTCATCGGGCTCGATTCGACGCAGGGCATGGAGTTCGACGGCACGGACATCGCCCCGGCGACGCTGGCGTGGTGCGATGAAAATCTGCCGAAGCTCGACCCGCGCGCGCCGACCGTGGCGTTCACCCATTTCCCGCTCGGGCCCAGCACCGTCTATCGCCCGCGCAATGCGGATGCGCTGCTCACGCGGCTGGCAAAGCTGAATCTGCGCGGCACTTTCAGCGGGCACTGGCACGGGCTGAACGAGCAGCACATCGGCAGCGCCGACGTGGTGGTGAATCGCTGCTGCGCGCGGGTGCGCGAAAACCGCGACGGCTCGCCGCTGAAGGGCTGGTGGGTTTGCCACGCCGCGCCGGACGGCACGCTGACGCGGCGCTTCGCCGCGCTCCCTGCCGCGCCGGAGGCCGTGCGCTGAAGGAAAGGCTATGTCGGAGCGCTTCGATGTTCGCCGCCGCATGGAGACGCCCGCGGGCATCCGCTACGGCGCGGTGGATACGCAGACCGGGCGCGCCGCCCGCCTCCAGCGCATCCCCGACGACGGCGCGGATTACGCGGTGGACGCCGCCGCCTTCGCCCGTGCGGCAGCGCGGCTGCCGGCGCTCGACCACCCGAATCTCGTGCCCGTGCTCGAGCTCGGCCACGATGACGACGGAGCCTACGCCGCCTCCGCCTACGCCGAGGGCGAGCCGCTCTCCGCCTGGCTCGCCGCGCGCGGCCCGCTGAACGTGAAGGACACGCTGACCGTGGCCCAGGACTGCCTGCTCGGCCTCGCCGCGCTGGACCTCGCGGGGCTGCGCCACGGCGACCCGCATCCGCACCGCATCGTGGTGAAACGCAACGAGCATCAGCGGCTCGACGCGCGCCTGGCGGAGGTGGGTTTCGCACTGCTGGCGCAGCCCGCGGAGCCGGTGCCGCCGGGCGGGGCGATCCCGTGGCGGCAGATGGCGTTCGTCGCGCCGGAGGTCATCGCGCAGGAGCCGGCGGATGCGCGCGCCGATCTGCACACGCTCGGCTGTACGCTCTATTTTTGTCTCACCGGCATCGTGCCGTTTGAGGGTGAAAATGAGGACGCGGTGGCGCGCGCGCACCTGACCTCGGGCCCGGTGCCCATCCTCCAGCGCCGCCGGGACGTGCCGCCGCGCACCGCCGAGTGGCTGGAGACGCTGCTCGCCACGCGCCCCGGAGCACGCCCCGCCTCGGCGGCGCTCGCGCTCCAGGCGCTGGAGGTGGCGCTCGGGCGCAACGCCGAGTCGCAGCGTCTGCACGCTGTGGCGCCCCCGCCCGCGCGGCCCGCTGCGCCGGTCGTTCCGGCCGCTCAGGTTGCACCGGTCGTGGCGTCGCCCGCCGTTGCCCCACGCCGCGGCCCGCGCGCGCTGGTGCTCGGCGGGCTCGCGGTCGTGGCGCTGGGCGCGGGTGCGGCGTGGGCGTGGCCGGGCGCGGGGCCGGTTTTCCACTGGCCGTGGACCCGCGCGCCTGCGCCCGTGGCGGCCGCGCCGAGGGGCGTGCAGGGCCGCTTTGTGCGCATCGAAATCCCGCGGGGCAAACCGCTCTCGCTCGCCGAGGTGCAGGTTTTTTTCGGCGGCAAAAACCTCGCCCCGCAAGGCCGCGCCACGCAGTCCAGCACGACCTCGGGCGGCGACGCCCAGCGCGCGCTCGATGGCCGGACCGCCGGCAACTTCGCCGCCAACACCACCACCCACACCAGCGGCAAGGACGCGCAGACGTGGTGGGAGGTGGACTTGAAAAGCGAGCAGCCGCTGGACGCCGTGACCGTGTGGAACCGCATCGAGAGCAAGCCCGGGTACACGGAGCGGCTGAACGGTTTCACCGTCACCGTGCTCGACACCGCACGCCGCGAAACCTTTCGCAGCCCGCCGCAGCCCGCGCCCCGCGAATCCGTGCGGATCGAGCTGTCGCGCGCGAAGGCGGCGGCGGCGCAGCGGTAGCGGTCTTACCTCGCCGCCCGGGATGGCGCGGCTTCAGCGCAGCGTGGCCTTTAGCCGCACAAAGAAAGGCGCGCCGGGAATGGGCGGCGCGACCTGCCAGGTCTCGGTGGCGATATTGCCGGCGGTCGTAGAGGTGAGGCGCGTGGCGGCGGCGGGCAGCCAGGCACCGGTGAGCATGGCCACGGACTCGATGATGAGGTCGGCGTCGTCGGCGTTGAGCTGGCGGGGGAAGGTGAGGAGGATGTTGCCCGAGGGGTCGCGCGTGGCGGTCCAGGGCGGGGCGGTGGGGGTGGCGGGGCTGGTGCCGAGCGTGTATTCGAGGAGCGCGGGGAGGCCGTCGAGGTCGGCATCCGCGAGCACTGCGCCGGTGAAGGCGGTGGCGTCCGAGCCGCCGGGATTGCCGCCGTCCGCGGTGCTCGCGCGCCAGAGATAGGTGGCGGCATTGGGCGCGGTGCTGCTGAGCACGCGGACCAGCGAGCGCCCGCCGCCGTCGGTCGCGGCGATGCTGTCGCTGTAGCTGAAGCGGAAGATTTCCAGCCCGCTGGCGGCGTAAAGCACGAGGCTCTCGCCGCCGTTGTCGAGGCCGCTCGGGTCATAGCCGTTCGCGGCCACGGGGCCGGCGGCGGGATACGCGGCGACAAAGGCCGGGCGGTTGCGCGCGATGATGATGCGTCCGCCCCCGGGCACCTGCACGCCATTGGCAAAGGTGTAGGCGATGCCCTGGCCGAGTTCTTCGTCGAAGTGGCAGCCGCTCAGGTCGAGGGTCGCGCCGGTGACGTTGAGCAGCTCGATGAACTCCGTGGTTTGACTGACCGCGGGGTTGTAGTGCAGCTCGCTGACCGTGAGATTTCCCGGCCCCGCCGGAAAGATGCCGCCGCTGCCGGTGACGGTGACGCTGGCGAAAGCCGGGCTGCCGCCGCTGACGGCGTTCGTGACCTGGACGCCGGCTGAGTCGTAGGGGATGAGCGTGTAGGTATTGGTGCCGGCGCTGATGGGGAGCTGGAGCGTCCAGGTGCTTTCTCCGGTCCAGGTGACGGCGAGCGGCTCGGCGCTGCCGGCGAGGCGGATTTCGGCGATGTTCACCCAGCCGCTGCCATTCACGGTGGCGAAGGGCGTGGCGACCATGACCGGGCTCGCGCTGGTGCGGGCGAAGGTGACGAACGGAATGCCCGTGCCGGCCGTGGTGAGCTGCGAGGCGGCGTTGGCGGCGCGCGGGGTGAGGTAGGCACTGACCTGCGCGACCATGTCGTCGGTGCCGAAGCGCGAGTAGTGCGTGGCCCACGCCGTCATGTAGGCGGTGTTGAAACTGCGGTTCAGCAGGTCATTTACGTGACCGTAGAAAAGCCGCTTCCAGACGGGGTTCAGGATGAACTTGGCCACGTCGCCGCCCGCGGTGAGCGAGGCGGAGGAGTTGCCTTGGTTGAGAAAGTCGAGGTCCCACGGGATGAGCACCGCTTTCTGCGCGGGCGGGAAATAGATAAGTGTGTTGTGCTGGCCGCCGCCGGTGCCGAGGTAGTTGTCGGTGACGCCGTAGAGCGCCGAGGGGACGCAGCCGCGCAGCCAGGCGTTCACGTCGATGTACTGGCCGGCGAGCGTGTTGAACGAGGCGCTGCCGCCGGCCTGCCCGACGGCGTTGGTGACGTTGATGATGCCCGAGTAGTCGTCGGCCTCGCGGGCATTTTGCATGAGCCAGTACCAGCGGTAGCTCTCCTTGTCCGCGCCGAGCGTGTTCACGCCCACGCCGGGCGGACCGGTGGTGCTTTGCGGCACTTTCAGGTCTTCGGCGACGGCGGTGAGCACGTTGCCCGTGCTGATGGTAGTGAGCGCCCGCGTGCCGGCACTGATGGTCTGCGTGAGCACATAGACGCGCTCGTACTTGTGCATCGAGCCGGCGCTGCCGTTGGGGAACTGCGCGTCGAGGTATTCGCTATCGACCCGCGTCTTCGAGAGGATGGCCGCGCCCGTGATATTCACCCCGGTGAAATACTGCCCGGCCGGCAGCGTGCCGACCGCCGAGATCACGCGGCACAGGTCGTCCTCCGGGGCGTAGATGCCGCCCGCGGTGTTCTCCAGCCGCTTGAGCAAAATCTCCTTTTGCCCCGCGCCCCCGCCGCCCGAGCGGTCCACGCCGATGGTGTCGTGCGCGCCGAGGAAAAGCTGGTCCGACGGGAACTCCAGCGTGTAACCGCAGCGCGCATCGGTGATGCGCCCGTGCTCGCTGCTCTTCAGCCGCACCCCGGCGCGGTAATAGACCTCGCGCTCATCGAGGATGACGGTGCAGGGCACGGCGGCGTCGCTCATCAGTTTCTCGGGCCGGTAGAGTTCCGTGGCGTCGGCGGTGGGCAGGACGACGCGGAGATTGTGCGGCTTGGCCCCGCTCGGCAGGGTGAGCAGTGCGCGGCCGTCTTCCCACGGGATCATGGCGCGCGCGGCCGGGCCGG
>JANPHJ010000166.1:0-22937 GCA_031424395.1 Chthoniobacter sp. | reverse complement strand
GATCCACATTCCAGCGGCACCTTCATCGCCCGCGACGGCACCGCGCAGCACCTCCGCCGCGACGACTACACGCTCACCCCGCTGCGCTCATGGAAGAGCCCGCAGACCGGCGGGCGCTACCCCATCGCGTGGCAGCTCACGGTGCCGAAGCTCGGCGTGCAGTTTCGCATCGACACGCCGCTGGCCGCGCAGGAGTTGGTGCTCCAGCCCATCGCGTATTGGGAAGGGCTCATCGACTTCACCGGCACTCGCGCCGGAGCGGCAGTGCGCGGTTCGGGTTACATGGAGCTGACCGGCTACGCGGGCGCGCTGGTGGGGCTGGCGGAGTGAGCGCGCTTACACGAAGGCATTGACCAGCAGGATGAAGACGATGGACACGCAGGCGATGCCCGTTTCCACCACCGTCCACGTTTTCAAAGTCTGCTCGATCGACAGGCCGAGGTATTCTTTCACGAACCAAAAGCCGCTGTCATTGACGTGCGAGAGGATGAGCGAGCCGCTGCCCATGGCGAGGATGAGCAGCTCTTTATTCACCTCGGGATGGTGGGCAATGATGGGAGCCATGAGTGTGGCGGCGGTCTGCACGGACACGGTGGCGGAGCCGATGGCGATGCGCAGCAGCCCGGCGATGATCCAGCCGAGCAGCAGCGGCGAAATGGGCAGGGTGCTGCCCCAGTTGCCAATGGCGTCGCCGACACCCGAGCCTTTCAGCACCATGCTGAAGCCGCCGCCCGCGCCAATGAGCAGCAGCAGCCCGGCGATGGGCGCGAAGCACGTCTCGCTGAACTTCAGAATTTGCGAGCGGTCGAGGCCGCAGCCGATGCCAAAGGTGTAAAAGGACACCAGCACGGCGAGCAGCATGGCGACGGTGGGCGCGCCGATGAACTCAGCCCACGGGCGCACCGGGTGGCCGGGCGCGAGGAAGACTTTGGCCGCGGTGCCCACGAGCATGAGCAGCACGGGCAGGAGCATGGTGAAAATGCTGACGCCAAAGCCGGGCGGGCGCGGCGCGGCGGGGCGGCCGACCATCTCGGCGAGCAGCCCGCGCATTTCCGCCGGCACGCGCGGGGCGACCCAGCGCGCGAGCAGCGGGCCGGTGATGAGCGCCGTGGGGGCGCCGATGAGCAGGGAGTAGAGGATGGTTTTGCCGATGTCGGCCTGGATGATATTGATGGCGGCGAGCGGCCCGGGGTGCGGCGGGATGAGCCCGTGCGCGGTGGAAAGCCCCGCGGCCAGGGGCAGGGCGAGCCGCAGGATGGGCGTGCCGGTCTGCCGGGCGAGCATGAAGGCGATGGGGCCGAGGAGGACGATGCCGACATTAAAAAAGATGGAGATGCCGAGGACGAAGGCGACCACCATGATGGCGTAGTCGAGCCGCTGCGGGCCGAACCAGCGCACCATGGTGAGGGCGATGACTTCCGCCGCGCCGGACTCGGAGAGCAGCTTTCCGAGGATGGTGCCCAGGCCGATGATCATGGCGAGGCCGCCGAGGGTTTTGGCGACGCCCCCCTCGAAGCTGCTGACGATTTCGCCCAGCGGCATGCCGCTGCCGAGGCCCACGGCGAGGGCGGCGATGACGATGGCGACGACGGCGTTGCACTTGAACCGCGCGATGAGCACGACGAGGCCGATGATGGCGGCGGCGGCGAGCGCGAGCAGGCCATTGGGCGGGAGGACGGCGAGGGTGGGAGGCATGGCGCGGTGATAGCGCGGAGCGGGGGAGGGGCGAATCTTTTTCCATGCAGAATGAGAATCGCGCTCGCGCGGCTGAGAGAGGACGCGGGGGCGGCGGCGGCGGGATGCGGTTTTCCGCTGAATAGGCCGTCGTGAGCGGCTGAGGCATAGCCGGTGCTTTGCAAGGAATGGCGCCCGGCGGGCCGACTGATCCCGCCCGCCGCCCCGTATGTCTCAACCGCAATCCCAGCATTCCGATTACACCGAGTACCTGCCCCGGCAGGAGGCGCGCACGCTGCGGCCCATCACCACGCTGCCGGTCAATGCCCTCAGCGAGGACGCCGATCCGACGGTGGAAATCCGCACGCTCATCGACCAGCTCCAGCAGACCGCCCGGGAGGCGCGCACGCAGTGCCGGACGGCGGAGCAGGAAAAGAGCGCACTCCTGGAGCAGCTCGCCCGCGCGGAGGAGGAGAACGAGGCGCTGCGGGACAATGAGCGCGACCTGCGCTCGCATTTTGTGGAAGTGACATCGCTCATCCAGGAGCGCGACGCGGCAGTGGCGGAGAGCGGGCAGCGCGGGCAGGCGCTGGCCGAGGCGGCACGCCAGCTCGACACCGCGATCCGCGAAAGCATGGATGCGCAGCGCCAGCGCGACGAGGCGGGCCGGCAGCGCGAGGAGACGGTGCGGAAGTTTGAGGCCTTCAACCGCGCGAGCGAGGAGCAGGTGCGGCTCATCGGCGAGACGCAAAGGCAGATTCTGAACATCCGCCAGGCGCGGGACGCCGCCCATGCGCAGATCGTAGAGCTGACGAACCGGCTAAGCCGCACAGAGGATGAAGCCGCCGATTTCGACTACCAGCGCGAGGTCGCGGAGAAGGCGCTGAAGCAGGCCGCGACGGAGACGGCGGAATTTCGCCGCCAGCTCGAGGCGACCATGCTGGACCGCGATGTCACGGCGCGGCAGGTGGAGGAGCTGACCCATGAACTGGACGGCCAGCGCCGGAAGCTGCTCGATTTTGCGGAGCAAAAAACCGCGGTCCTCCAGGCCGACAGCGAGCATCTGGCAGCGCTGGCGGAGGCGCGCGCGCAGGTGCTCAGCAGCACGCAGGAGCGCGACGCGGCGCGTGGCCGCGCGCAGGAGCAGGCCCGGGAGCTGGAAGAGCTGCGCGCGCAGTTCCAGAAATTCCGCGAGGAGGAGGCGCACACGGCGGCGCAGGCGCTGGCCGACGCGCACGACAAGCTCGCCGCCGCGGAAACGCAGGCTCGCGACGCGCGGCACGCCGCGCAGAATCTCCGGCAGGAACTCGACTCCGTGAGCCAGCGGCTCACTGCGCTGCAGGCGCTCGGCGAGGCCGCAGCGCTGCGGCAGGCCGGGACGGAGCGCGAGCTCGCCGCCCTGACCGAGGAGCGCGCCGCCGCGCAGGCGTCGGCAGACGCGGCGCAAAAGGAACTCGCCGACCTGCTGGCCGGGCGCGACCGCGATCGCGCGCAGGCGGTGGGCACGGCGGTGGCAGCCGAGGGCCAGCTCACCGCTTTGCGCAGCCAGCTCGCCGGGTTCGAAAACGCCGCCGCCGACGCAAAGACGCGGCAGGAAGATTTGCAGGTGCTGCAAAAACGCTTCGAGAAGCAGCGCGTCGAGACCATCGACATCGTGGCGCGGCTGCAAAGCGCGCAGCACGAAATCCGTGAGCTGAGCGCCAGTCTGGCGGAGGCGCGCCTGCAGGTGAAATTTGCCACCGCCGCCGGCCGCGCCACGAAAAGCGGCGCGACGAAATCCGACTTCGCCAGCCTGGTCAGCGAAGCGGCCACAGCCGCCCCGGCGGAACGCGCCGAGCCGCTGGCCACGGGCGTGGAGGACACGCTCACCGAACGCGAGGCCAAGAGCGCGCTCGGCGCGATGCGGCAGTGCTTCCAGTCCTTCACCCGCACCCCGTCCGACCTCAGCCTGCTGAATGAACTGCACTGCCACGTCCACGGCTTTTCCGAGCGGGCCCGCACCTCCGGCTACCTCGGCGTCCACCGGCTCTGCACGGCCTTTTCCGAGCTGACGCGCGGCCTGTACGAGTACCCCGGCCACGTCAATCAATCCACCCTCCGCACCGTGCAGCAGACCGTCGAATTCCTCGGCACGATCCTGCGCGAGCGCGGCTTTGCGGCGGCGCAGGACCCGGCGAAGGCGCTGATCTACGCCGTGGATGACGACTTGGAAAACTGCGAGTCCATCCAGATGGCGCTGGAGACCTATGCCCTGCGCACGACCTGCGCGCAGCAGCCCGTGGAGGCGCTGACCGAGCTGGCGAACAGCCGCTACGACCTCATCTTTCTCGACGTGAACCTGCCGGGCATGGACGGCTTTGAGCTGTGCTCCCACATCCGCGGACTCGACCTCCACGCGACCACGCCGGTCATCTTTCTCACCGGCCTCGCCACCCTCGAAAACCGCGCCCAGTCCACGGCCTGCGGCGGCAATGATTTTGTCGGCAAGCCCTTCAATCTCCACGAACTGAGCGTCAAGGCGATGACCCTCATTTTGAAAACCCAGCTCCAGCTCGCGTAGGGCAGGGGTGGGAGCGCGGTCGGTCGGCCGGGCGACGAATAAACACTTGGCGACAATCATACGTGTGCGTATAGAGCAGCCTCGTTTTCACCTCCGCCCCACCGTCATGAATCCACGCCTCCTCGCCACCCTCACCGTCGCCGCACTGCCGCTCACCGCTTTCGCCGAAGACTGGCCGCGCTGGGGCGGCAATGATCCGGGGCGCAACATGTATTCGGCGGCCAAAGGGCTCCCGGAGAAATTCGACGCGGGGAAATTCAAGGCGGGCACCGAGGAGATCGACCTGGCGACAACCAAGAACGTGCAGTGGGTGGTGAAGCTCGGCTCGCAGACCTATGGCAATCCCGTCGTGGCCAACGGCAAGATCTATGTCGGCACCAACAACGCCTCGCCGCGCGACCCGAAATACAAGGACGACCGCTCATGCCTCTATGCGCTCAATGCCTACAACGGCGACTTCCTCTGGCAGCTTGCGGTGCCGAAGCTGGCGAGCGGTAAAGTGAACGACTGGGAGTATCTCGGCATCCTCGCGTCGGCCAATGTGGAGGGCGCAAAACTATGGCTCGTGACCAGCCGCTGCGAGGTCGTGTGCCTCGACGCCGAGGGCCTGGGCAATGGCAACGACGGCCCTTTCAAAGATGAGGCTAAGTATCTTGGCGGCCCCGGCAAACCACCCATCGAACCCGGCAAGACCGACGCCGACATCCTCTGGCGCTACGACATGATGGACGAGCTGGGCGTCTTCCCGCACAACGCCTCGAACTGCTCCGTCATCACGCTCGGCGACAAATTATTCGCCTGCACCTCGAACGGCCAGGACTGGACCCATGTGAACATCCCGTCGCCGCAGTCGCCGTCGTTCATTGAGCTGGACAAAAACACTGGCACCCTGCTCGCCGAGGACGACGCGCAGATCGGCCCGAACATCAAGCACGGCCAATGGACCTCGCCCTCGCTCGGCAAGGTCAATGGCAAGGATCAGGTCTATTTCGGCGGCGGCGACGGCATCCTCTACGCCTTCGACCCAACGCCCGTGAAAGACGGCGACTCCAGCTTTATGAAAAAGGTCTGGTGGTTCGACGCTGTGCCCGAGGACTACAAGAAAGACAGAGCCGGCAAGCCCATTAAGTATCCCGCTGCGGAAGGCCCGAGTGAAATCAATGCGACGCCCGTCTTTTACCAGAACCGCATCTATGTCGCCATCGGCCAGGACCCCGAGCACGGTGAAGGCGTGGGCCGCTTAGTCTGCGTGGATGCCACTAAGACCGGCGATGTTACCAAGACGGGACTTATCTGGGACTTCAAAGAAATCCACCGCACCATTTCGACCGTTAGCATCGACCCCGCCAACGGTCTGTTATTCATCGCCGACTTCAGCGGCTTCCTCTACTGCCTCGACGCCGAGACCGGCAAAAAGCAATGGCAGTATGACATGAAGGCCCACATGTGGAGCAGCACCCTCGTCGCCGACGGCAAGGTCTATCTCGGCGATGAAGACGGCGACGTGTGTGTCTTCGCGTCCGACAAAAAGCTAAAGCTGCTCAGCGAAGTCAACATGGGCGGCCCGGTCTATTCCACGCCTATCGTCGCCAACGGCGTCATGTACATCGGCACCCAGACCCATCTCTTTGCCATCGCGGAGGGCGCGAAGCCCGTGGCGCCCGGCGCGAAGGCCGAAGCAAAAAAGTAACCGCCGAAGGTGGCTGGTTCCGCCGTGCTCCGGCGGACGTGCCGCATGCAATCACCTCCGCCCATGAACGACTCGCCCGCATCCCGCCTCACCCCGACCCACTGGCTCATCATCGTCATCGCCAGCATCGGGTTTCTTTTCGACACCTATGAACTGCTGATGACGCCGCTGGTCGCGGGGCCGGCCATCGCGGAACTGCTGAAAGTGCCGCTGAATAACCCGCTCGTGACGGACTGGGTGGGCCGGCTGCTGTGGATCGCAGCGCTGTGCGGCGGCGTGTTTGGGCTGCTCGGCGGCTGGCTGGTGGACCGCTTCGGGAGGAAGAAGGTGATGGCGCTGAGCATTTTCGTTTATTCGCTTTCGCCGTTCGCCGCGGCCTACGCCACGTCGCTGCCGATGTTTGTGTTTTTTCGCAGCACCACGTTCATCGGGGTGTGCGTGGAGTTTGTGGCGGCGATCACTTGGCTCTCGGAGATTTTTGAGGACAAACGGCAGCGGGAAAAATGGCTCGGCATCACCCAGGCGTTTGCGTCGCTCGGCGGCGTGCTGGTGACGCTGGTGAGCATTTGGATCAGCGCGCACGGCAAAGGCCTGCCGCACCTCGGGCTGCCGCTCGGCCTGGGCGCGACGGAGCCGGGCTCGTGGCGCTATTTGCTGATGACCGGGCTGCTCCCGGCGATCCCGATCATGCTGCTGCTGCCCTTTGTGCCGGAGTCAAAGGTGTGGCGGGAGCGCCGAGCCGCCGGAGTGCTGAAGCGGCCGAGCTTCGCCGCGCTTTTCGCGCCAGAGTTGCGCCGGGTGACGGTCGTGACGGCCATTCTCTCGGCGTGCGCGTATGGCATAGCGTTCGGTGCGTTGCAGGTCACGGTGGCGCGGGTCACGCCGGGCTTGCCGGAACTGAAGGAGCAGGCCAAGGCGCTCGCACCGCTGCGCAAGGAAGCCGAGGGGCTGAACGTGCAGCTCAATGCGCTGCCGCCGGATGATGCCGGGCGCAAGGCGCTCATCGGGCAGATCAAAGGTAACTTCGGCCAACAGAAGCCGCTCAATGACGAGGTGAAGAAGATGGCCGACACCGTGCAGTTCCGTCAGGAAATGGGCGGGCTGGTCGGGCGGATTCTGCTCGCCGTGCTGCTCATCGCCGGACTCCGCCGCGTCGCCCTGCTGAAGGTCTTTCAAGTCCCCGCGCTGGTGGTGCTGCCGCTGACTTACTTCGTCTTTGTCCAGCAGGGCGGCGGCGTGTTCCTGTGGAGTTACTTTCTCTGCGGGCTGCTGACGGTCGCGCAGTTCAGTTACTTCGGCGAGTACCTGCCCAAGGTGTTTCCCGTGCATCTGCGCGGCACCGGCGGCAGCTTTGCCACGAATGTGGGCGGGCGCATGATCGGCACGAGCATGGCGCTGCTCAACACCGCGTGGCTCGCGCCGCTGCTCGCCGGCGGTTCGCCAGCGGTGAGGCCGATGCACATTGCGCTCGCCGCGGGTTACATCGCCACCAGTCTGGCGGTGCTCGCGTTCATCGTCGGGTTTTTCCTTCCGGAGCCAAAAGTGGAACCGTCCGTCGGCTAACCTGCCATGAGACTGTTTGTGTGCTCCCTGCTGGCCTCGGTCGTGTTGGCCAACGCTGGTGACTGGCCGCAATTCCGCGGGCCGACGGGGCAGGGGATCTCGGAAGAACGCGACCTGCCGCTGACGTGGAACGCGAAGACCGGCGAGAACATCGCGTGGCGCGCGGCGCTGCCGAAGAACGACAGCGGCTACTCGTCGCCGATCGTCGCCGGTGACCGCGTCTTCGTGACCTGCGTGCAAAATGAACCGCTGGAGCATCACGTCCTGTGCTTCGCGAAAGTGGACGGGCGCTTGCTGTGGGACACGCTGGTGCCGCCGGGGCCGTTGATTTTGAAAGACCTGCGCGGCGGCTATTGCGCGCCGACTCCGTGCAGCGACGGGCGGCGCGTGTTCGTCGTCTTTGGCTCGGCGGTGATCGCGGCGCTGGAGTTTGACGGCAAGATCGCGTGGCGGCGCGAGTTGGAAAAATTCGCGTTCGACGTGGCGCTGGGCGCGAGCCCGATCCTTTTCGGCGAGACGGTCATCCTCGATTGCGACCAGACCGGAAAGACTTCGAGCATCATCGCGTTCGACAAAGCGGGCGGCGAAATCAAATGGGAAGCCAAGCGCCCGGAGACGGGCTTCACGCATTCCACGCCGGTCATCGCGAGCGTCGCGGGCAAGCCGCAGATGTTGGTGGCCGCGAGCGGCGCGCTGCAGGGGCTCGATCCCACGAACGGCCAAATGCTGTGGCGCTGCGCCGCGCCGGGCGATGCGTCGTCGCCGGCCTTTGATGGCAAGGTCGTCTTTTCCGACAGCGGCCGCGGCGGCAAAGCGGTGTGCGTAGACCCGACCGGCATGGGCGATGTCGCGGCGACGCACTTGCGCTGGACGTTTCCGAACATTCCCGAGGGCCTCTCGTCGGCCGTCATCGCCGCCGGGCTCGTGTGGCGGACGCACCAGCCGGAGATTTTGAAAACGATCCGCGTCGCCGACGGCACGCTCGCATTCTCGGAGCGCCTCGCGGGCATCTCGACCTGGGCGAGCCCGATCCTGACCGCTGACAGCCGCATCTATTTCGCCAGCGCGGGGATGAGCTACGTGCTGAAGGCGGGCGACAAACTTGAAGTTCTCGCCACTAACGAAATCGGCGAAGACAACCGCGCCAGCGCCGCGGTGAGCGGCGGACGCATCTATGTCCGCGGAAACAAAAACCTCTACTGCATCGGCAAACCATGAAGACCCTCCTCATCACCCTCGCTCTCGCCGTCGCCGCGCACGCTGGCGAGTGGACCAACATTTCCGAACCCGTCACCGCGCCGCTCAAGCCCGGCTTCGCGGGGCCGACGGCGGGCGTTGTCGTGGATCACGCGAGCGGCGATGTCTTCATGGTCGTGAGCGACCTCGGACTCTGGCAAAGTGCCGATCACGGCGCGACTTTCGCGCGCAGCGACGACAAGGCCATCGGCGGACGCTGCGAGACGGGCTGGGCCTTGCAGGCCGATCCGAAGGGGAAACGGCTCGCGTGCTTCATGATCTACGGCGGCAGCGCGGCGACCTTGGACGGCGGCAAGACGTGGACAAAATTCAAAATCTCGCACCTTGATTTTGGCTCGGTGGATTGGGGCGACCCCGACATGCGCCTGCTCGCCATCCGCCACGAAAGCGGCGGCATGCTCACCACCAGCGCCGACGGCGGCGCGACATGGACGGACCTCGAAAAAGGTTTCAGCGGCTGCGCTGTCATGGATCACTCCACCTTCGTCGCCACGAAGGAAAAAGAGCCCGGCATCTTCCGCAGTACCGACGCGGGTGCGACGTGGGCGAAAGTCTCCGAAGAGAAACCATCCGCCGCCGTCCCCGTGGTTTTTGACCACGCCGCCTACTGGCCCACCGGCAAGACGGTGCTTGTCTCGCGCGACAAAGGCGCGACCTGGACCGCCCTCGCGCCCGTGGACGCCACGCACGGCCCGCTTTTCAAAACCGCCGAGCATTTCGTGGCCGTCGGCAAAAGCGGCTTTGTCGAAACAAAGGACGCCGGCAAGACCTGGCAGCCCGCCGCCCCGCTGCCCGCCGGCTTCACCACCGCGCGCGTCGGCGCGAACTACGCGTGGGATCCCAATGCCGATATTTTCTACGCTTCCACGATGACCAAGCCGACGTTCAAACTCGAACGCACGAAGTAAACGCCGATGATTTTCTCTCGCCAAGGCGCGAAGGCGCAAAGGGCTGAAGATTCCGCCAAAACCCCTTTGCGTCTTCGCGCCTTTGCGAGAGACCTCAATTCAAAACAGCCATGATCCAGCAAACACCCGAACAAGCCCACGCCGTCCTCGAAGCCCACCTCCAGGAAGTTATCGCCTGGCATTTTTCGCCGGAAACCGGCTGCCCGTTCTGGCTGGAGTGGGCGCAGAAAAATTTCGATCCGCGCGCGGAGATCAAGTCGTTCGAGGACATGAAAAAGTTCCCGCACTTCCAGGACGAATGGCTGCGCGACTTGCAGCCCGAGGTGTGGGTGCCGGCGGAGTTCAAGGGGAAGCCGTTCAACATTTTCGAGACCGGCGGGACGACGGGGATGCCGAAGCAGCGCATCGGTTGGAATGATTTCCGCGTCGATTACTCGGAGTTTTCCGAGAAGGTGAGCGACGAGCATTTTCCGCGCGGCGGCGCGTGGCTGATGATGGGGCCGACGGGGCCGCGGCGGCTGCGGCTGGCGATCGAGCATCTGGCGAATGTGCGCGGGTCGTCGTGCTACTTCATCGATCTCGATCCGCGCTTCGTGAAGAAGCTGATCTCGGCGAAGCAGTTCGACGTGGCGCGGCAGTACATGGATCACGTCGTGGATCAGGCGGCGGTGATTCTCAAGCACCGCAAAGTGAGCGGACTTTTTACCACGCCGAAGCTGCTCGAAGCTCTGGCGGAGAAGGTGGACATTTTCGAGGCGGGCATCCGCGGCGTCTTCTGCGGCGGCACGACGATGCTGCCGCAATATGTGCGCTTCATCGTGGAGGAAGTGCTGGAGAACCGCATCGGCTTTTACCCGACCTACGGCAATACGCTCATGGGTCTCGCGGCGAGCGTTCCGCTTTTGCCTGAAGACAATTTCTCGATCACCTACTACGCGCCGCAGCCGCGCGCGGTGTTGCGCGTGGTGGAGCCGGAGAATACGGCGCAGACGGTCGAGTACGGCAACTGGGGCCGCGTGGAACTGACGACGCTGACGAAGGAGTTTTTCATGCCGCGCTTTCTTGAGCGTGACGAGGCGTTGCGCAGAAAACCGCGCGCGCCGTACGCGTGGGACGGCGTGGCCGAGGTGCGGCCGTTTGGCGCGATGACGAAGACGATTGTCGAGGGCGTGTATTAGGCGTCCAGATAGCGCCTGAGCTTTTCCCGCAGCTCGGTGCGGGCGCGGAAGAGAACGCTCTTCACCGCGGGCACAGACAGGTCGAGCACCTCGCCGATTTCCTCGTACGAAACATCCTCGTAGCGCCGCAGGATCACGGCCATGCGCTGGGTCTCGGGCAGTTCGTCGATGGCGCGCTGGATGGCGGCCTGCATTTCATCGTCGAGCAGCGCGGTGTCGGGTGCTTTCACGGTATGGTCGGGCGCCTGCATCGGGCGGTCGTCGCTGTTCACGGCGTCGAGCGATTGCGCGGGGTGGCGCTTGCGGCGGCGCAGTTCGTTGAAGACGAGGTTGCGCGTGATTTTGAAAAGCCACGTCGTGAACTTCGCCGTGGGCTCGTAGCGTGCGGCGCTTTTCCACACGCGGATGAAGACCTGCTGCGCGATGTCCTCCGCGTCCGAGTCGTCGCCGAGCATCTTCGCGACGGTGCCGATGATGCGGTGCTGGTGGGCTTCGATGAGCGAGCGCAGGGCGTCGGTATCGCCGAGTTTCACCCGCGCCATCCACGCCAGATCCTGCGCCGCAGAATCGGGCTCGGAGGCAGGGGGAGGGCTCGGGTTTTGGCTCATGGAAAAGGGGACGGTCAGCGGCTGCCGATGGTCGCCTAGACATATCGGATGCCGCGTGCCGCCGCCAGTTTGCAAAAAAAGACCTGCTAGCCAAGGGGCCGCCAAACGGGCATGGTGCGCGGCACTTTACCCCATGAAACTGCCCTCCCTCCTGCTGCTCATCCCGTGTGTCTGCGCGTCCGCTTTGGCCCAGCAACAAACCCCGGCTCCGAAGTTCTCCGGCTTTGGCGATTCGGCGCAGGCGAAGACGGGGAATCTCATTCCGAACTGGAATTTTTCCGACCCGGTGCCGCTGAAATTTTACCGCTACGATTTTCCGTACCAAGGAGCTTACGGGAAAAACAAAGAGTACCTCAGCCAGGTCGAGTATGAGGGGAAAAAGTGCGCGCAGATCAGCCTGCCGCCGGGCGTCGCGGGCAATGAGGGCGGCAAAATCGAGACGGCGCTGGTGCCGGCGATTGGGGGCGCGACCTACCGGGCCGAGGTGTCGGGGGCGATGACGAACTTTTTCGCGAAGGTTCACGTTGAGGTCTATGCGGAGGATCCGCGCGATGAAATCACGCGCAAGGACACCGAGGCCAAAGGACCGAACGTCTCGATCATGCGCATCCCCGAGGGCGACGGGCACAAGCCGCTGGTCGTCATTTTCCGCGCGCAGCTCGACGATCCGAAGGGCGGGGGGAAATGGAGCAAGGTCGAGCGGGAGTTCGCGGTGCCGCCCGGCGGGATCATCGCCGGCAAACCGGTGAAGCCGGTGCTGATGACGATCAAAGCCTTCACCGGCGGCGCGACGCCGGATGCCGGCAAGACCTACTTCACGGATTTCAAACTGACGAAGGTCAAAGACCCTGCGCCGGGCTCCGGGGTGCGGGTCATCAAGTAGGTTCCCGCCTAATTTCTCGCTCGTAAGCTGCTCTCTGAAATGTAACTTCCTGACCCTATGGCTCTCTCCTCGCAAATCGTCCATCAACGCCTGCGCGCCACGGCGCAGAAATTCCGCTGGTCGCGCAGTGCGCGGTTCCTGATTTCCGGGGCGGGGCTTTCGTTGCTGTTTCTGGTGCTTTTTCTGGCGTTCGACGCGTGGCTGCATTTCGGTGCGGCGGGGCGGTGGACGGGTTTCGCGCTGACGGTGTCTGCGCTGGTCGGGGGAGCGGCGCTGGCGGTGCAGTCGTTTCGGCCCAAGGTTTCAGACGCGAGCATGGCGCGGCGGATTGAGAAATCGAGCGGGGTGAAGGGCAACGTGCTGATCAACGCGGTGCAGTTTGACGGATCGCTGGAGGCGGGGTCGCCGCTGCGGGCGGCGCTGTTCAACGAGATGGTCGATCCGTTTCCGGGCGTGCAGTGGGACCGCGTGTTTGATGTGAAATTGCTCAAGCAACTGGGCATCGGGCTGGGCGCGGTGTGTGTGGTTCTTTTCGGCTGGGCGCTGCTGAAGCCGAACTATTTCGCCAACTCGGCGGCGCGGATTTTTCTCCCGGCCAGCAACATCGCGCCGCTCACGCGGACGAAGATCGAGGGCATCGTGCCCGGCAGCGCGACGGTGGTGCATGGCCGCGAGGTGCAGATGACGGCGATGCTCGGCGGCGAGGTGCCGAAGACGGCGTGGGTGCATTTCCGCGAGGCGGGATCGAGCTGGCAAAAGGCGCTGATGGATCGCGAGGCGGGACAGGCGGCGGTGACTTTCAAATGGAAGGAAGTGCGGTCGGCGATGGACTATTACATCGAGGCGGGCGACGCGACGACCTCGACCTACCATCTCGACGTGCGGCCCAAGACGGCGATCAAGGCGCGCACCGCCGAGATCGAGCCGCCGGCTTACACCGGGCTGCCGAAGGCGCAGCTCAAGGATTTGAGCCTGCTGCAAAATGTGATTCCGGGCTCGGTGGTGACGATGGGGGTGGAGTTCAACAACGACGTGGCGGAGCTGAAAGTGACGGACGAAAAGGGCGAGGCGCTGGCGACGGAAAAGGCGGGCGCGGGCTGGAAAATCAGCTCGACGATCGTGGCGAGCCGTGCGCTGAAGCTGGAGTATCGGGACGCGGCAGGCATCGCGGACACGGGGACGATGCAGGTCGCGGTGAAGGCCGACGAACCGCCGAAGGTCGCGGTGGCTGATCCGGCGGAGGGCAAGGATCTCGTGGCGACGAAGGCTGCGAAGCTCACGGTGAAGTTTTCCGCGACGGATAATTTCGGGCTCGGCTCGGTGGCGATTTACCAGACCATCGACAACAAGGACGACGGGAAGCTGGTGCAGGAATTTGCGGCGGCGAAGAACCAGAAGACCTACGAGGCGACGGCGGAAATCCCGCTCGCGGCGTTTGCGGGCGACGAGGATCGCGTGACCTTCCGCATCGTGGCGAAGGACTTGAACGACGTGAACGGGCCGGGGGTGACGATGTCGCGCCCGATCATCGTGACGCTGAAATCCGCGGACAAGCTGGAGCAGCAGGTGAACGAGGCCGTTTCCAAACTCACCAAAGGGCTCGAAGCGCTCATCAAGCTGCAATCGCAGAACCTCGACGAGACGCGCTCGGCCAGCATCCGCAAGGATGCGAACCCGCTCACGGCCTTGATCGAGCGGCAGTTGGCGGTGGCGGACGGGGCGAAGGCGCTGGTCGCTTCCGCCGACGTGATCGCGCCGGATGTGCGCAACGATCTGCGCTCGATGCTGGCGAAAGAAATGACGCTCGCCGTGGTGGCGCTGCGCAATGCGGGCGGGGTGGCGGATGCGTCGCGCGCGAAGTTCATGGGGACGGCGATTGCGAATGAAGCGGTCATTCTGGCCCGCCTCCAAGGTGCGCCCGCCGCCGCCGAGGAAGACGCGAAGCGCGGTGAAATCGCCGACCTGATTTCTGGCGTCGAGGATTTGCTCAAGCAGCAGCGCAACCTGCACAAGGAATCGAGCACCGCGACGGAAGCTGCGGCGGCGAAACTCGGCGAGCGCCAGGACAAGCTCGCCGACAAGGCGGTGGCGGTGCGCAAGAGCATCGATACGGACAGCAAGAACGCGTCGGTGGGCGACGTGGATTTCCGCAAACGGCTGACCAAGATCGCGGCGATGTTTGGCGAGCTGAAGGTGTATGAGGAGATGCTGTCCGCCGCTGACCAACTTCAGGGCAAGAAAGTGCAGCCCGCGGTGGCGACGCAGCTCCATGTGGTCGGCAGCCTCGCGAAGATGGTCGAGATTCTGAACCAGTGGCAGCTCGCCGAGGCCGGGGAGAAAGCCGACGAACTCAAAAAGACCGTGGAGGAGATGAAGCAGAAGCTCGACAAGCTGGCGCAGATTCAGCGCGAGATCGTGGAGAAGACCAAGGACATGGCGCGCAAGGATGACTTCCGCAAAGAGGACATCGCGACCTCGGGCGAGATCAAGGATCAGAAGGATTTGATCAAGGAAGTTGTCGAGAAGATGACCACGGATTTGCAAGCGCTGCCCGACCTGACGCCGGGCAACGAGATGCGCGCGGAACTGGTGAGCATCATCGAGGACGTGGAGCAGGCCGACGCGGAGGACGCGGCGAAGGGCAAGCTCAAGCCAACCGAAGTCGCAGTGCAGAAAGAACAGAGCCTGCTCGATGGCATCGAGGCGGCGAAGAAGCTGTCTGCGGATTTGGAAATGTGGCTGCCGAAGAAGTCCGACACGATCAAATGGGCGCTCGAAAATTTCGACAAGACCGAGATGCCGGCGATCCCGAACGTGCCCCTGATGGACGCGACTGAGGATATCGTGGGCGAGCTGCAAAAGAAGCAGGAGGACATTCAGGAAGACGTGCAGGATCCGAACTCGAACCAGCTCTTCGCGCAGAATCCGGCGAACGGCTGGGACATTATGGACGGGCCGATGGGCAGCTTTGGCGCGCAGGGGAAATCCGGCAACCAGGCTCCGAATCACAACGAGCAGACGGGCCGCAGTTCCGGCGGACGCGAAGGCGAAAGCAACGGCGAAATGGCGGGCGACACGGCCAGCAATCTCGAAGGCGACACGCCCGAAGCGCGCCGCACCAAAGACCCGCTCCAGCAGGGCCAGGTGAAGGACGACGGCGGCATCGGCAAGACCCGCGCGACCGGCGGCGGCAAGGCCGGCGGCTTCAGCGACCGGCAGGGCATGGAAGGCAACGCGCCGCTCCGGGCGACGAAAGCGCCGAAGACCGAAGTGCAAAACGCCGCCGCCGTGCAGCAGGCGCTGCTCGCGGAAAAAACCGCGAAGACCGTGGCGCAGGCCAGCCTGCTTTACATCCACAGCGACGGGCTGAGCCAGGTCGCGAAGCTCATGGATGAATCCGCGACCGCGATGAAGGAGGGCCGCATGAAGGACGCGCAAAGCCTGCACCAGAAAATTGTCGGCCGGCTCAAGGACATCAAGAGCGGCGTGAACTCCGGCGAAGTCGTGAGCTTCTCCTCGCAGGACGGCGCGCGCACGACGGACAAGCAGTTGCTCGGCGGGAGCGAAGGCGAGGCCCCGGCGCAGTACAAGGATCAGGTGTCGGAATACTTCCGCTCGCTCGTCGAGGAGAAATGAGGCGGTGCCGCGCGCTGCTGCTGCTGGCGTGGGCACTTTCCGCGCACGCGGCTGATCCGTCGTGGACGTTCCCGGACGCGCCGTTTCGCGCGACGGTGAAGGCGAAGGCCGCGCCGGAAAATGCCGAGGCCGGCGTGCTCATCGAAGTGCCGGAACTCGGACAAACGATGCCGAACGCCGCCGATGTGGTGCTGACCGATGCGAAAGGCGCACCGCTGACTTTCGCGCGCGTGTGGCGCGGGGAAGGGCGCAAGGTTTTGCTCCTCGCGCAGACGCTGCCCGCCGGGCAGGACGCCTACGTTTATTTCGGCGGCAACCGCCCGCGCCGGGAGACCGGCTGGACACCGAAGACGAGCCTGCTGCTGGAGACGCGGCAGCTCAATGCGCCGCAGGCGAAGCTCGCGGATGTGCAGGAGATCGAGGCGCTGTGGAAAAAGGCGGCGGGCGAAACCGATGGCGCGGATTTTGTGTCCGCGATCCATCATGGCGAAAATCCGTTCGGAGACAGCGCGGCGTTCATCAGCCACTACACGGGCTGGCTGAAAACGGATGGGAAGAAGACCAAGCTCTACACGCTTTCCTCGGACGCTTCCTTCGTGCTCGTCGGCGAAAAATCGGAATTTGGCTGGCCCGGCAGACACGGCGCGCACGCCAACGCCAACACGGCGCAGCAAAAAGACGTGACGACGCTGGGCGGTTTCACGCGCATCGACTACTACCAGGCGAAACTCGGCGGCGAGGAGCCGGCGACGATGCTGCTGGGCTGGTTCAAGGATGGCAAGGCGGAGGCGATTCCGGCGTCGGCGTGGCTGCATCCGGGCACCTCCGAGGTGGTGAAACTGGAGCACGTCCAAGGCTGGCCGGTGCCGGCGGTCAACGTGGAACTGCGCACCTACATCGGCTGGGAATGGCTGTGGATGTATGAGACGCGCTGCCAGGTCAAAGGCGGCGTGCCGGTGGGCTGGACAGCGTCGTGGGAATTCAGCGACGGCTCGAAAATGGACGGCGCGCAGGCGGAGCGCGTGCTTTTTGGCAACGACGCGCTGCGCGTCACTGTGCGGCTGAAACGCGGCAACGACCAAGTCTCCGCGGTGCAGCACATCGCTTTCACCGGCACTCCGCGGCAGGTCGAAACTTCCGATCAGTCGGTGGTGAACCGCTACGTCGGCTATCTCGAAAAGGAAACTCCGGCGCTGCTTTCCGCCGAAACGCTCAAGGGCGGCTTCCAGTTCCTGAACGAGTTTGGCAGCGATCAGGCGATTGGAAAATTTGCGACCGCGTGGCTCGCGAAGAATCCGAACCAGGCCGATCCGCTGTGGATTCGCGGGCAGATTGCGCGGCTGCGTTCGCTCGCGCAGAGCGACCCGAAGCAGGCGCTCGCCGAGGTGCGGAAGTTTGATTCCGGCACGCGCAAAAAGTTCGCGAACGAGCTGGGCATGGCCGAGATCGAACTGCTCGTCTTTTACCTCAAAGACCCCGCGGGTGCGCAGGTCGCCAATGCCATCGGCTTCCAAAACGCGAACGCCGATCTCGGGCGGCTCGCGAAGATTCGCATCGGCGACCTTTACCGCCTGCTCGGCAAAACCAAGGAAGCCGTCGCGCAATACCAGAGCGTGCAAAAAAGCGTGGCCGACGAAACTGCAGGCCGCAAGAACGCCGCCGAGGATCGCGCGAACTCGATCACCATCACCGACCTCATCGCGCAGGGCTACCGGCACGAGGCCGAGGCGAAGCTGACGGCGTGGGAGATCGAGCACCCGATGGCGAAATACGAGAGCGACTTTCTGCTGCTGCGCGGGCGCGTGCTCATGGAGTTTGGCCGCTGGAACGAGGCGCTCCAGGAGATCGAATCCTTCCGCCAGATGAACCCCGACAGCCCGTATCAAATCCCCGCCGATTTCTACCGCGCGCGGGCGATGTTTGAGCTGGGGAAAAAGGACGACGCCAAAAAAATCTGGCAGGACCTCGCGAAGAAATACCCGAAGCACGAATTGGCCGCCGACTGCCAGCAATGGCTCAACCGGAAGTAGTAGGCCGCGACTGTGCCCGCCCTCTCAGCCTGAGCAGCGTTTCTCCGGCGCGCTACCGGCCACTGCGCCGACTAGGGCAGCCGTCGGCGGCGCCCAGCCAAGAGCCATCCCGCGCCAAAGGAGAGGCTGAGTGCAGTCGTCGGTTCCGGAATTACATGGATGGCAAAAAGCTGACCACCGTCTACCTGTGCGGGCGAAATCCCGGAGGTGTAGTGCGCCTGATCGGTCGAGATCAGCCATTGGTCGGTGCCCCCATCGACACCATGATGCTGGAAATGTCGATGATGCCCGAAGCTTCCTCGTCTGTCGTGAAAGGGAAGGTGGCGGCAGTGCTCAAATCGCCAAAGCGAGCCGGATCATGCTTCAAGACCTGCACCAAGGTGTCCGTGACAGGATTATATTTCCACACCTTGTCATTGTGGGAGAAGAACCGACGTCCTCTTCGAGAAAAACCGAACCATCCAGACTTACGGCGAGGTTATCGAACATGTTTTGCCCTTCGGTGCCGTCGAGGAGCAGGTCAATCGTCCCCCCGGCATCGGGATTGGTAAGATCGGTGAAATTCAAGCGCCAGAGCCGACTCCGGCCGGTCTGGGTTCCAAGTCCGTCGGCAGCCGCGTTGAAAACATCCGTGGTGACGAAATAATACTGCTTGGCGTCGAGGGTATTCCAAGCACCATCCTCGGGACGCGAAAATGAGGTAGAGGCGGTGCTGCTAAGGGTGAAAGGCGTGCCAGAGGCGATGTTCGTGGCGCGCGTGGTTGCATTGACGACTTCCACCGGATTGCCCGTGATCCTGATGAATTTCGTGGTGCCATTTGTTAGTCCGGCTTTGTCCACCTCCGACCCGGCATTGGACTTGGTGCCGACGTAGATAGCGATGGCGATATTCATAACGCCACTGCCGCCGTCGTTGTTGCCGATGACGATGGTCTTATTCTGAGCGTAGGGATTGGCCAGGGCGTTTTCCCAAGAGCCCAGGCCACTGGTCCCGGAACCATTGGTGCTGAGGTTGAACTTGCCCAGGACATAGCTATTGCCTTTGTCCGTACCGGTAGCGATGGTGCCTAACTGGTAGCCATTGGAGGTGCTCTCCTCCCCGTGCAGATAGATCCGCGCCGTAGAGCCGAGGCCGCTTCCGGGGTTGTAAAACGCGGTGGGGGCCGGGAGATCGCCCGAGCAAAAACGGCTGAAGGCAACAGTCACGGCGGTGGTGTTGGAGTGCTGGGTGGCGCTGTTCCATGTGAAAACCCGCCGCATGAGATCCGAGCCGGAGATTACGGCAAAGTTACTTTTGCTGATCACCCAGGCAGAAACGAAAGCGCCGCCGGCTCCGTGTGCGCGGACGATGCCGGAACCCGAGCTGAGTTCATGATTCACCAGCAAGGTAAAGGTGCCGTCGTTATTGTCGAAAGCTCCCAGACCGTCGGGGAGGCCGACCAATCCATAACCGCCAATGTTATCGTCGGAACTGGCGCCGGTATTGTCCGTCGTGATGATCGAGTAAGTGGAGACGTAAGGCTGGGTTGGGAGCAGGTAAGGCGAAGAACCGGTGCTGGGACCTTTGATTTGTGCTGCCATCGGGCAGGAGAGAGCCAAGGCGATGATGAGAGCGGGCAGAAGGGCGTCTTTCATATAACTTGGAGTGAGTTTCCCAACATACGGGGCTGGCCGACGAACTCGCTTAGCAAACCGGAAAGCATCGTCAAAAGCAAACCCAGGCTTGGCGCGAGTGCGATAAATACTTTGGCGACTGCTGGGAGCCGGAAGCAATTTCGGACGGATGTTCTAACCGTCGGCTGCTTTGGGCGCGCCTCGGATGGGGGCCGTGTCTTTTCCGCAAGGCCCCCGCTTCCTCATTGCGCGCCTTCCTCCTCTTCGTCTCCGCGTCTTGCTTAAAAATGACCCCCAGCGACGCTCCGGCTGAAAACCATCCATTTGCCCAATCTCGTAAATTCCTGATTTTCCGCTTCTTGCCGGTTTTCGCCGCTGCCTAGAATGCCGGCGAAACCCATGAGTGCGCCCGAAACCAAAAGCCCGTCCGTCACCGTGGGCGAGTTTTACACCCGCCACTCCGAATCCTTGCAGATGAAACTGCTCGGCTCGGACACGGGTTTCGACCGCCGTATCCGCGAGCCCACCATCAACCGCCCCGGCCTCGCTCTGGCCGGTTTTTTCAGCTACTTCGCCGCCAAGCGCATCCAAGTGCTCGGCAGCGCCGAGCTGTCGTATCTCAAGAGCCTCACCGATGCGGACGTGCGCCTCCGTTTTCGCACGCTGTGCGCACAAGCCATCCCGTGCATCGTCGTCTCGCGCTCGGCCAAACCGCCGGCTTCGCTTCTCGAGGAGGCCGAGGCCGCGGGCGTGGCCGTTTTTCGTACGCCCATGATCACCATGCGCTACACCAATGCGGCCACGCTCGCGCTGGAGTTCGACTTTGCGCCGACGAAAAGCGAGTACGGCAGCATGATGGATGTCATGGGCGTGGGCACGCTCATCCGCGGCTCCAGCGGCATCGGGAAAAGCGAATGCGTGCTCGGCCTGATCGAGCGCGGACACAGCCTCGTGAGCGATGACATGACGCGCTTTCGCGCCCTGGAAGGCCGCGAACTCGTGGGCACCTCACCCGACCTCACCCGGCACCACATGGAGGTGCGCGGGCTCGGCATCATCAATATCATGTCTATCTTCGGCGTCGGCTCGGTGCGGCTGGAAAAGCGGCTCGACCTCATCGTGACACTCAAGGATTGGCAGGAGCTGGAGGAGGTCGATAGGATCGGGCTCGATCAGGAATACTACGAGATTTTGGACATTCTGGTTCCCCACATTACCATACCGGTGCGCATGGGCCGCGACCTGGCCCGCCTCGTGGAGGTGGCCGCGCTGGATCAGAAGCTTAAAAACATGGGCCAGAACAGCGCCGTGGAATTCAATGAAAGATTACTGAACACCATGCAGAAAAAGAAAGAGCCGTAATGGGCCTGTTAAGCCGAAAAACCGAATCCAACCCGCCCGGCAAAGCCACCAAGGAGCTCACGATCCTGAACCGGTTGGGCCTGCATGCGCGCCCCTCTGCCATGTTTGTCAAAACGGCGAGCCGTTTCCGCGCCGAGATCTGGGTCGAAAAGGACGGCGAGCGCGTGAATGGCAAAAGCATCATGGGCCTGATGATGCTTGCGGCCGGCCAGGGCTCGAAGCTGCTCCTCACCTGCGAAGGCGTGGACGCCGACAAGGCGCTCGCCGAAATCGAAGCCGTCATCACGCGGAAATTTGATGAGGACTGAACGCCCCGTCCGCGCATGAGCACCGCCGAAGAAAAACGCTTTCAAGGCACCGGCGTCTCGCCGGGCATCGCGCGCGGCACCGTCTTCGTCTATCGGCCGGACGATGAGGCCGCGCCCTCGCGGCGCATCGAGGAAAGTGAAATCCCCGAGGAGATCGCGCGCTTCGAGACCGCGCTGCTCGCCACCCGCGCGCAGATTCTGGAAATGCAGCAGCGCATCGCCGAATCCATCGGCGCGAAAGACGCCGGCATTTTCGACGCCCACCTCCTCGTCGTCGAGGACCGCACCCTCATCGACGAAGTCCTTCGCGCCCTCGCGCGCGACAAGATGAACGTCGAGCACATCTTTCAAAACGTGGCCGGCCGCTATGCCAAGACGCTCAGCGAAATCGACGACCCCTACCTCCGCGAGCGCGCCCTCGACATCCACGACGTCACTCGCCGCGTCATCCACAACCTCATGGGCCGCGACGCGCGCGACCTCGCTAACGTCACCACGCCGCACATCCTCATCGCGCACAATCTCGCGCCCTCCGACACCGCGCAGCTCGACCGCACGCTAGTCCTCGCTTTTGCCACCGACGTCGGCAGCAAGACCTCGCACACCGCCATCATGGCGCGCTCGCTGAACATCCCGGCCATCGTCGGCCTGCACGACGCCAGCCTCCAGCTCGCCACCGGCGACCACATCCTGCTCGACGGCTACAACGGCCTCATCATCGTCAACCCCAGCGATCAGACCCTGTGGGAATACGGAGAACTCGAAATAAAAAAAACCGAGGTCGAGGAAAAGCTTACCCAGCTCAGGGAGACCGCCTCCACCACGCTCGACGGCCGCCACGTCATCCTCTCCGCAAACATCGAGCTGCCCGGCGACATGGAGCAGGTGCGGCAAAACGGGGCCGAGGGCGTGGGGCTGTATCGCACCGAATTTTTCTACCTCAACAAAAGCGAACTCCCCACCGAGGACGACCAGTACGCCGCCTACCGCCAAGTGGCCGAAGCCGCCGCGCCGCACAGCGTCATCATCCGCACGCTCGATCTCGGCGGCGACAAATTCATGAGCACGCTGCACATGCCCGAGGAGCTGAATCCCTTCCTCGGCTGGCGGGCCATCCGCTTTTGCCTCGAGCGCGTCGATGTTTTCAAAACCCAGCTCCGCGCCATCCTCCGCGCCAGCGCCGGCGGCAACGTGAAGATGATGTATCCCATGCTCTCCGGAGTCGAAGAACTGCGCCGCGCCAACGTCATCCTCGAAGAATGCCGCGCCGAGCTGCGCGCCGAGGGCCAGCCCTTCAGCGAGAACATGGAGGTCGGCGCGATGATCGAAATTCCCAGCGCCGCCATCTCCGCCGACATCATTGCGCGGGAGGTGAATTTCTTCAGCATCGGCACCAACGACCTGATCCAATACACGATGGCCGTGGACCGGCTGAACGAGAAGATCGCGCACCTCTACGAGCCGACGAATCCCGCCGTGCTGCGCCTGATCAAGATGACGACGGACGCCGCCCACGCGGCGGGCATCTGGGTCGGCGTGTGCGGCGAGATGGCGGGCGACCCGCTGATGATTCCGCTGCTGCTCGGCCTGGGCGTGGATGAACTGAGCGTGTCGCCGTCGTCGGTGACGCAGGTGAAGTATCTCCTGCGCCGCATCAAGATGAGCG
>JANPHJ010000165.1:0-14111 GCA_031424395.1 Chthoniobacter sp. | reverse complement strand
CTTGTGCGCCCAAAACCCGCCCCGTCCGCCGCCTCACGGATGGGTGATCCGCAAACGTAGAAAACGCCCCGGCGATGTCGCAGGATCCTGCGCATCCTCGACGGTCACGCTCTTCAACACGCCGCCGCTTTCACTCACCGACGAAGCCGGGCCGATGCTCGCGGTGACCGCGCCCGAGACACTGCTGGCGATGGCGCTCCAAGCCGCGAGATCGTCCGAAGCCTCGACCACGTAATGCAGGTCCGCACGCCCCGTCTCGCGCGTGAACGCCAGGCGCAAACGCCCGCCCGCACCCGTGCGACTGGCCGTGGGCAGCGCACCGCCGGCACCCGTACGGGGATCGCGCGCAAATGCGTACTCGAGCAGATTCGCCACGCCGTCGCCGTTGAAATCCCCCGTCGCATCAGCCGCGCCGCCCGCGATTTCTTCGGGCGAAAAATGCGCGGCCTGCCACTGCGCGTAGCTCGTCACGACGGTCAGCACCGCCGCCGCGCTTATCGCCGAGCCCGAGGAGTTGCCCACTGTGACGGTGTAGCTCGCGGCATCCGCGGTCGTGACGACCGGCAGCGTCAAGGTCGCCGACGTCGCGCCCGCGAGGGGGGCACCATCGCGCCGCCATTGGAAGGCGGGCGCCGGCAGCCCGGTCACGGCGACGGTGAAAACGACCGCGTCGCCTTGGTTCGCGCTTTGCGTCGCTGGCTGCTGCGTGATGTAAGGCATGGCGGCCTGCGGGGTGACGATGGTCACGGTGACGGTCGCGCCCGCGGTGCCGAACGCGTTGTGCGCCGAGACGGGAATGGCGAACGTTCCGGGCCCCGTGGGGAATCCGCTCACGGTCGCAAACTTGGCCGCCGCACCGCCGAGAGTGCCGTCGGTGATCGCCGCGCTGAGACCGGGCGGCAGCCCCGCGACCGTCAGTTCATCCGTGCCGCTGGCGCTGATCGAGAATTGAAATGGCACGCCGACAAAGCCCAGCGCACCAGCCGCCGCGCTCAGCGCCGGCACCGTGGCCGAAGCCGCCGGAGCCGCGGCGACAGTGAACGTAACGATGGCCTTGCCTGTAGCGCCGCCGAGCGTCGCGCTGACCGGGACGGCGAAGGTACCCGCCGCCGTAGGCACGCCCGAAATCCTGCGCGCCGCAGAGTCGAGCGTGAGCCCCGGCGGGAGATTCACCGCGGCATAGGCGATCGGCGAACCCGACGAAGTGGCGTCATACGCGACGTAGAAATAATAGTAAAAAGGCACCCCGACCGTGCCGCGCTCGCTCGCGTCGCTCGTGATGACCGGCGCGGCGGGCGCAGCGGCGATGACCAGAGTGGCGACGGCACGGGCGGACCCCGCGGCATTTTGCGCCTGCATCGGCACGGCGTAAGTGGCGGTGAACGTCGGGGTGCCCGAGATGCGCCCAAATTTCGTCGGCACTCCATTGAGAATGCCGTCCGGTGTCGAAAAGCTCAGCCCCGGCGGCAGACCACTCGCGGCGAGCGTGTCCGGCCGTCCATCGACCCAGAAATCGTAGGTGAGGGCGACGCCCAGCGCCCCGCCTTGCGCAGCCGGCGCGGTCACGAAGCGCGGCCCGGTCGGCGCGGGAAAAATGTTGTCGATCAAAAAGGTCAGCGGAGCACTGACGGCCCCGGCCACATCCGAGGCGGCCAGCGTGGTTAGAAATGAGCCCGCCGCCGTGGGGGTGCCGGAGATGACGCCAGTCGCCGTATTCACGCTCAAGACCGGCGGCAGGCCGCTTGCGGCGTAGGTGATCGGAAAATTCGGCGGATACAAGGAGTAGCCGGACGAGGAATTCGACGTGAAAGATTTGGTCAGAGCAACCCCCACATGGCCGATGACGCTGGCGGCTGTCGAAATCGTCGGCGGGCTCACCGGCACCACGATGGTCAGCGTGGCCGTGGCCGTGCCTGCGGCGCTCGTGGCGGAAACGGGTACCTGAAAAATTCCCGACCCCGTGGGCCGTCCGGTGATCGCTCCGGTCCACGGATTTAGGCTCAGGCCAGCGGGCAGGCCGGACGCAGTGAAGCTCGATGGAAAACCCGCGCCCGTGATCGTGTAGGAGAAAACCGAGACGGGATATTGATACGAGTAATTGTTGTTCAGCGGGGCGAGCGCGGACGCGGCGCTCGTGATGACCGGCGTTGCCGTCGAGGCCGCGAGGATTCTGATGCGAACCTGCGCGCCGCCCGCGCCCGCGCCGTTGCTGGCGGTGAGCGTCACGAGGTATTCACCCGCCGCCGTCGGTGAGCCGGCGATCAGCCCCGTGACCCCATTCACGTTCAAGCCCGGCGGCAGTCCCGTCGCACCGAACGCCCCCGCCGTATGGCTCACCGCGCTGTAATAAGCGAAGGCGTGACCGGTATAGCCCGTCGCCCCCAGGGCACTCGTAATGGCCGGCGCCGCCGTGGGCGCGATGGTGATCGCGACTTGCGCGAAGCTCGTGCCCGAGACGTTCGTCGCGGACACGGTGACGGGAAAAGTTCCCGCCACCGTCGGCGTGCCCGACACCTCCCCGCTGGCGGTGTCCAGGCTCAGCCCAAGCGGCAGACCGCTCGCGCCAAACGTGGCCGGAACCGAATTGGAACCGAAATATTCCGTGGCATCGACCGCATAGGAAAACGGACTGCCGACTTCGCCGCCCGCAGTCGCGTCGCTATAGACGATAGGCGGCGGCGGCGGGGCGGCAGCGATGGCGATGGTGAAGATCGCACTCGTGCTTCCGGCGGCATTGCTGGCAGTAATCTGGACGGGAAACGTGCCCGCCGTGCTCGGCATCCCGGTGATCGCGCCCGAGCTGGCATTGAGCACCAATCCCGGCGGCAGCCCCGTCGCGCCATAAGCCGTGGGGCCGCCCGAGGCCGACAGGTAGCTGCTGAAAGCAAAGCCCGCGATGCCGCTGGCCGCCGCCGCGCTGTAGAAAGCTGGCGCGGCTGGCGGAGCGACGGTGAAAGTGAGCGTCGCAGTGGCGGTGCCGCCGGAATTTGACGCCGAAATTTGCCCCGCATACACGCCAGCCGTCGTGGGCGTACCCGAAATCGCCCCGGAAGCCGAGTCGAGGCTCAGCCCCGGCGGCAGCCCGCTCGCCGTGAACTGGTCGGGGTTATTGCTCGCCGCGATTTTCACAATCACGCCCGTGACCCCGACCGTCGCGGAGACGGCCGCCGAACCGCCCATGACGGGCGGTGGCGGCCCGGCGCTGATGGTGAAAGTGACCGTCGCCGGCCCTTGGCCACGGGCGTTCGTGGCGGCGAGCGTCGCCGCGAAAATCCCCTCGCCCGTCGGCCGTCCGTAGATCAAGCCGCTCGCCGCATCGATGGCGAGACCGGGCGGCAGACCCGTCGCCGCAAACGCGGTCGGCAGGTTCGTCGCCGCCACCGCATACGTGAAATCAACCCCGCCCGGCCCGCGCGCGGCCGCGGCGGAAGTGATCACCGGAGCCGCCAGCGGGATGGGCGCAATGGTCACCACCACCGTGCCGGTGACCGTGCCACCGCTCGTGGAGGCCACGACCGTGAGCGACGTGAGCCCGGCACTGGCCGGCACGCCGGTGATTGTGTTCGTCGTACCGCTAAAGGTCAGGCCGGCCGGCAGCGCCGAGGTGACGGCGTAGGAAAACGGCGAGCCCGTGGCCGTCAGCCTGTAGGTGAAAGGCGCGCCAGCCAGGCCCCCCGCCGCACCCGCGCTCGAGATGCGCCCGGTCAGCGGACTGCCCGCCACCACGATCTTCAAACTCGCGCTGCCCGCGCCGAATGAATTCGACGGCATAAGTGTGACCGTGAACGTGCCCGCCGCCGTCGGCACGCCCGTAACCCAGCCTGTGGCCGCATTGAGCGAAAGTCCGGCCGGCAGGCCCGTGGCGGCGAAACTCGTCGGCCCATTGCTCGCCATGATGCGATAGCCAAAGAGATCGCCGACCGCGGCGTTCATGCCGGCGGCACTCGCCACGACGGGGACGGTCGGACTCGTCGCGCCGATCACGATTTTCAAAGTGCTGCTGCCCGTGCCGACGCTGGTGTTTGCCGAGAGGGTGACGCTCGACGTGGCGGCGGTCGTTGGCGTGCCGCTGATCACGCCCGTGACCGTGTTCAGCACCAGCCCCGCCGGCAGACCAGGCGCGCTGTAGGAACTCGCCGAGCGGTTCGCGGCAATGGTGTAGCTGAATGCCGTGCCGACGACCCCAGCGACCGCCGCGCTGCTGGAAATCCGCGGCGCGGCCACCGTCCCGATCGCGATGCGCAGCGCACCCGTGCTGTTCCCATTGACGTTGCCGGCGGTGAGCGTGACGGGGGTGGTCGCGGACGCAACGGGCGTGCCAGCGATGATGCCCGTCGCCGCGTCGAGGCTGAGTCCCGCGGGCAGCGCGGTGGTGGCAAAAGTCGTGGGCGCATTGCTCGCGGTGACGGCATAAAAAAACGGCTCGCCCACCGCCCCCAACACGCCCGCGCTGCTCGTCACGACCGGCGGCTCGGTCGGCGCGCCGGCGATCTGGATCGTCAGCACGGCGCTCGCGGTGCCGCCGCTGTTCGTCGCCGAAATCGCCACGCCGTTCACGCCTGCCGCGCCCGGCGTGCCGGTGATTGCGCCGGTCGCCGCATTCAGGCTCAGCCCCGCGGGCAGCCCTGTGGCCGTGAATGCCGTCGGCGCACCGCTCGCCGTGAGCGTGTGGCTGAATGGCAAGCCGACGAGTGCGCGCACTGCGGCGCTGCTCGTGAACAGCGGCGCCGCGGGCGCAGCCGGGCCGGCGATGGTGACGGTGAGCGTGGCGCTGGCCGTGCCGCCGGCGTTCGTCGCGGAGAACGGCACGCTGTAGACTCCCACCGTCGTGGGCGTGCCAGAGAGCGCACCAGTCGCCGTGTTCACGCTGAGCCCCGGCGGCAAATCGGACGCGGTGTAGCTGGTCGGGGAGTTGGAGGCGGAAAGGGAAAAGATGAACGGCGTACCCGTGTTGCCTGGGGCCGTCGCGGCGGCGGAGATGATCGGCGCGGGCCCCGTCGCCCCGATGGTCAGCGTGAGCGTCGCGCTACCGGTGCTGCCCGCATTCGTCGCCGAAATCGGCACCGCGAAAGTCCCCGCGACCGTCGGCGTGCCGCTGATCGCGCCGCTGCTCGTGCTAATGCTCAGGCCCGCGGGGAGATTGCTCGCGGCATAGCTCGACGGCGAGTTCGACGCGCTGACGTAATAGCTGAACGACGAACCCACGCGGCCCGTCGCCGCCGTGGCCGACGAGACCACCGGCACCGCGGGCGCGGCGGCGACCGTGATCGTGAGCACGGCGCTGGTCGTGCCGCCCGCATTCGTCGCCGAAAAAGGCACGGTGAAAATTCCGGCGGTCATCGGCGTCCCGGTGATGCGGCCCGTGGCGGCGTCAAAGGCGAGGCCCGCCGGGAGGCCGCCCGCTGCGTAGCTCGTCGCCGCTGGGGTCGTGGGAATGGTGTAAGTGGAAAGCGCCACGCCCACCGCGCCGGCAACGGTCGAGTCGCTGGTGATGACGGGCGCGGCCGGCGTGGCGGCAATGGTGAGCGCCAGGGCGGCCGTGCCCGTGCCGACCGCGTTGGTGGCCGACAGCGCCACGGGGAAAAAACCCGTCACGCTGGGCGTGCCCGTGATCGCCCCGGTCGTCGCGCTGATCGCGAGTCCAGCCGGCAGGCCGCTCGCATCGAACGCCGTTGGACTGCCGTCGGCGCTCAGGTAATGGCTGAATGATGCGCCCAGCACGCCCGTCGCCGACGCGCTGCTCATGATGAGCGGCGCCTCGGTCGGCGCGGGTTGCGCCGCGAGGATGCGGATGGTGACCACGGCTGAACCGCTCGTCGCCGCTGTCCCGCCGGAAGCCGGAATCGCGACCGAGAGCGCCACAGAATAAGTCCCGGCGAATGTCGGCGTGCCCGAGATGACGCCGGTGCTCGAAATCCCCAGACCCGAGGGCAAACCCGTCGCGGAATAAGTCGTCGAGTAGGAGGAAGAGTCCGTGGTCGCGGCGTAATAGAACGACGTTCCCACCACGCCCGTCGCGCCGGCTTTGCTCGTGAAAAGCACGCTCGAAACCGTCGCCGCCGCCGGTGCCGTCGCGGTGATCGTGAAGCGCAGGCTCGCGCTCACCGTGGCGCTGCCATCGCTCGCCGTGACCACCGGCGTGAAGACGCCCGCGGCCGTGGGCGTGCCGGTGATGTAGCCGTTTTGCGCGTTGAAACTCAGCCCCGGCGGCAGCCCGCTGGCGGTGAAAGCAGTCGCCGCATTTCCGCCATCGAGCAGATAGGTGAACGCCGTGCCAACCACACCGCTCGCCGTCGCACTGCTGCCGATTTGCAAAACGGGCACGGGCGCGGCCGCCGGCGCGATGGCGATCGTCAGCGTCGCCGTGCCCGTCCCGCCCGCATTGGTCGCGGCAATCGGTACCGTGAAAATTCCATCACCCGCGGGCACGCCCGAGATCACGCCGGAGCCGGGGACGAAGGAAAAACCGGGCGGCAGATTCGAGGCGCTGAAGCTCACCGGCGAGTTGCTCGCGGCGACGGTGTAGCTGAAGGCCACGCCGACCGTCCCGCTCTTTGCCGCGCTGCTCGTGATGACCGGCGCGAGTGGCGCGGCCGCTATGACGATGGTCACGACGGCGCTGGAAGTTCCCGCGGAATTCGTCGCCCCGAGGTTCACCTGCCAGACTCCGCTCGCGGTCGGCACGCCGGAGAGGCGGGCGCTCGCCGTATTGAAAACCAGCCCCGGCGGCAGCGCACCGACGGTGTAACTTTCCACCAAGCCGGAGGCGAACGCGTAGTACGAAAAGGCCGCGCCGACCGTGCCCCCCGCCGCCGCATCGCCATAGAAAACCGGCGGCGTCATCGGAACTGGTGGAGCCGTCGCAATGACGTTCAGCGTCAAAATCGCGCCGCCGGTTCCGGCGGAATTCGACGCTTCCAGCGGCACGACAAACACGCCGGCTTCCACCGGACTGCCCGAGATGAGACCGGTGAACGGATTCACGCTTAACCCGCCCGGCAGTCCGCTGGCGCTGAAACCCGCGGGGATGCCGCTCGCCTGGATCTGATAGCTAAACGCCGCGCCCAGCACCGCCGAAGCGACGGCGCCAGAAACAATGGTCGGCGGGCGGTTGATACTGAGCACCGCAGGATCGGCGGGCCGAACCCCGGTCGCGAACGCGATCTGATACACCTGCCCGGCGACGACCGGCACGCTCAGCGAAACGCCCGTATCCAGCACCCCGAAACTGCTGCTGTAGTAGCCCGTGGCGCGCTGATTCGTGCTGCCGATTTCCGTCAGCCCGCCCAGCGTGCCGCCGGTATAGACGGCCAGATTCGGGCCGTAGAGAAACGGATCGCTCGGCGACACCGCCGCGCCGCCGAACGTGCTGAAGTTCGCCAGTCCGGTCGAGGGCGCGGTCCAGCTCCACCACGATGATCCGCCGGCATTTCCGGCGGCGTGATTGGGTTCGTCGGTTTCCTTGGTCGCGGCGAACGCGCTGGTGACAGCCGAGGCGCTGGCCCCGCTCAGCGGCACGCGATCGGCAAAGGCGTCGTTGCCCGCGGCCGCGGAACCCCCCCCCGCCAACAGACTGAACGCGGCAAGCACAAGCGGGGCGGGCAATCGGGGGAGCATACCGCCGAGCGTGGCTGCCATTGCGCAAACCACAACCCGGAAATGCGCCGTCCGTGCCCCCTACTTCTTCATCTCCCTCCCGAGCGCCTTGAGGATTTCGCGCTTCAGTTCGAGGGGTTCGATGGCGCCTTCCTTTTGGTAGAGCACCTCACCTTTCGCCCCGAGCAGGACGGTGTAAGGCAGCGCGCCAGTCCACGTTTTGTCGAAGGCCGCGATGAGCGCGTATTTGTCGGTGGTGCCGAAAAGCAGGTTGCGATTTGCGGCCTGCTGTTTGGTGAGGAACTTGAGCACCTCGTTTTTCTCGTCGGGGAAATTGGCGGCGACGGAAACGAACTCGAAGTCGCGATTCCGATACATGCGGCTGATTTCCACCAACTCGGGAAACTCGGCCACGCAGGGGCCGCACCACGTCGCCCAGAAATTCACAAGCCGCACTTTCGTCCCCTCGCCTTGGCGCAGCGCGGCGAGACCGTCGGCGTCCACGAGATCGACGCTCACGGGTTCTTTGGCGAGCTTTTCGAGGAAAGCGGCGGCCTGCTCCTGTTTGCCGGCCCATTTCACCGAGCAGCCAAAGGCGGGCGTCTGCGCGGGCTCGGGCGCGCGGCCGGCGAGCACGGCGTCGAGCGCGGTGCGGAGGTCTTGCGTTTTCACGAGCGGGGCGCGCTCGCTGTCGTCGATGCGGCCCACGTAGCGGAGCTTGCGCGCGGCGTCGAAGACAAAGGCCTGCGGCGTGACCGTGGGGCCGTAGGCGCGGGAGACGGTCTCGGTGTCGCCGTCGTAAAGGTATGGAAAGTTGAAGGCGCTGGCCTGAGCGCGGACTTTCATGTCGTCGAAGCCGTCGCCGAGTTCGCTGTAGCCAAGTTCGTCGAGGCGCACGGATTTCGGATCGTTCGGCGAGATGGCGACCACGGCCACGCCTTTCGCCTTGTAGTCCTCCGTGATCTTTTTCAGCCGCTCCTCGTAGGCCTGCGCGGTCGGGCAGTGGTTGCAGGTGAAGACGACCACGAGCGCTTTCGCCTCCGCGAAATCGGCGAGCGCCCAGTCTTTGCCATCGACACCGGGCAGTTTGAAATCCGGCGCGGCGGCGCCCGGCGCTAGGGTTTCGACTTTCGGCCCTTCGGCAAAAAGCGCGCCGGCGGCGGTGAGCGTGAGGAGCAGGGCGGCGAGGATTTTCATGGCATCGGAAGGGACGCGGAAGAGTGCGGGAAGTCAATGCGCGCCCGCGGGCTTGCGCCTCCGCGGCGCAGCGGCGAATGATGCGCCGCCTTCGCCGATGAAAATCCTGACCTTCCTGCTCCTCGCCGTCCTGCTCTACGGCGTCTTTCGCACGCACCGCAGCGTGCGGCGGAGCGTCACGCCGACCGAGCGCGCCATCACCATCCGGGTGTCGGCCTTCGCGTGGCTGGTGGGTTTTATTTTCCTGCTGGCGTTCGTCTTTCTGCCAGGCAAACAGCGTGTCATCATGATGCTGCCCGCGTTCATTTTCGCCGTGTCCCTGGCCCGCTTCTGGCGCGACAAGCGCGCGCGGCTGCGGCGCGAGAGCGAGGAGCGGGTGAACCTCGAACGCATGAAGCGCGTGAACTGACCGCGCCGGAATAAAGTGCGCCGCGCCGCATCCCGTCCTTTGCCAATCCGCAAACCCGCCGCTATTTTCACCGCTCCATGACCGCTCTCCCACGCCACCTTTCACTCCTCGCCTCCATCGCCCTCGCCCTCGCGAGCTGCCATGCGGGCGATGCGCCGATACTCACCGAAAAACCCGCCGACCTGTCGAAAATGAACAAAGAGGAACTCCGCAAAAAACTGACGCCCGACCAATATCATGTGGCCTGCGAAAACGGCACCGAGCCGGCCTTTCGCAATGCCTACTGGGACAATCATGAGGCCGGCATCTACGTGGACGTGATCAGCGGCGAGCCGCTCTTCGCCTCGGTGCATAAGTTCGATTCCGGCACCGGCTGGCCGAGCTTCTGGCAGCCGCTGAAAAAGGACGCCCTGCGCGACAAGAGCGACACCTCCCACGGCATGCAGCGCGACGAGGTGCGCTCCACGAAAAGCGACGCCCACCTCGGCCACGTCTTCCCCGACGGCCCGAAACCCACCGGCCTGCGCTACTGCATCAATTCGGCATCACTCCGCTTCGTGCCCGTGGCGAAGCTCAAGGAATTCGGCTACGGCGAATTCCTCCCGCTGTTCGAAAAGCCAGCGGTCAAGTAGGCCGCTCAGCCGCGCGGCTGCTCGCGCACTTTCACTCCGCCCAGCCGCGCCGCCAGCCAGCCGTGGACGCGCACGGCGAGGAAGTCGAACAACAGCGCCACCACCGCGCCGCCCAGCGCCCCGGCCAGGCCGCCCGCCGCGAGCACCACCACGAGCGTGCCGCTGATCTGCTCCCACAGCGTCGTCGCCACCCACGCGCACAGCATGCCCGCCGGGATGCCCGCCAAAATCCCGCACTGGAGCAGCAGCGCCCGCAGCCCCGCCTGCGCCCGCCCGCGCCAGACGCCAACCATCACCGACGATGACACCACACCCGCAGCCACCAGCCCCAGCGTGAGCGCCACCGCCACCACCCCGAGCACCATGCCGAAGCCGATGAGCACAAGCATGACGGCGAGCGCGAGTAGAGAAAGCAAACCCATGCCGCAGGGTGCCGCGCACCGCGCCGGAGGGCAAGGCCGCGCCGCTATTTCCGCACTTCCCGCTGCAGCCGCTTGAGCTTCCCGGCGAGGCTCGCTTTCGCCGCCGCGTTCATGCGGTCGATGAAGAGGATGCCGTGCAAATGATCGACCTCGTGCTGGAGCGCGCGGGCGAGCAGGCCGGAGGCGGCGAACTCGATTTCCGTGCCATCCAGCCGCTTCGCCTTGCAGCGCACGCCGGCGGCGCGGGTGATGTCGGCGCTCATCTCGGGAAAGCTGAGGCAGCCTTCGCTGCCGACCTCTTTGTCCTTGCTCAGTTTGAGTTGCGGATTCAGCAGCACGAGCGGCATGTAGTCCTCGAGCTTCACCTCGTCGTCGCCGATGAACATGGCGCTCGGCCGGTCCTCGATGTCCGCCACGTCGATCACCGTTATCTGCAGCGGCACGCCGACCTGCTGCGCGGCGAGACCCACGCCGTTCGCGGAGCGCATCGTTTCGAGCATGTCCTCGGCGAGCTTCTGCACTTTGGCGTCCACGTCTTTTACTTCCCGTCCTTTTTCGCGGAGGACAGGGTTTCCGTATTGCACGATTTCCAGGATCATTATTTCGATTCGGTAAAGGCGGACATGCTGCCCTTGACCCCTGCATCACGCAAGGCGTCGAGCACGCTGACTAAAAATCCGTAGGACACTTTCTGGTCCGCCTTCAGCGCGAGCGGCGGCGGCGGGGTGCGCTGGAGCAAAGGCGCGAGCGCGTCCTTGAGCGCGGCGAGGGTCACGGGCTGCTGGTCGAGAAAGAGCTGCTCGTCGGGTGAAATCGAGAGCACCACGGGCTCGTCGGATTTGTCTGCGGCGACGGCGCTTTTCGACTCAGGCAGTTTGATCGTCACCTGCGGCTGCGCCTTTTTGAAAGTCGTCGTGACGATGACAAAGATCAGCAGGATCGCGAAAATATCGATCAGTGACACGATGATGACCTGCGGCATGCGCCGCTTCCGCCGGTAGAATGTCACCCCGCGCCCTCCTGCGTCGGCCGCACGCTGAGCGCCGGGATTTCCGCGCGCGGCGGTGCCGCCGCATATTGGCTGCTTTCGCGCTCGGGCTCCGGCGCGCTCGCGGCCCGGCGCGGCGCTTCCGCGGCGCGGCCTTTTTGGTAGTAACACTTCGCCAGCAGGTCGGCGGTGAGCGATTCCATCTCCGCGGCCATGGTTTCGATCTTGCGCGAAAAATAGCTGTAGGCGATGAGGCTCGGGATGGCGATGGCGAGGCCGACGATGGTCGTGCTCAGTGCCTCGGAAATGCCTTTCGCAATGCCGCGCGGATCCTGCGAAGTGGCGTCCGCGCCGAAGGACGCAAAGACCGTGACCAGCCCCGAGACCGCGCCGAGCAACCCGAGCAGCGGCGCGATGCCCACGATGACTTCGAGCACGAAAAGCCCGCTTTCGAGCCGCACGATTTCATGCTGCGCGCGGGTCTGCACGGCCTCGATGTTCTCCGACTTCGGCCAGCTCAAATGCCGCAGCCCCACCTGAATGATGCGGCCGAGCGCCGACCGGTCGTTTTCCACGACGCGCGAGAGCCGCACTGCCGCCGCCGCGGCATCGCCCGGCGGGATGGCCTCGATCTCCCGCTCGATGAATGGCGGCACCACGAGATCGCGCCGCAGCGCCAGCGCCCGCAGCACGATAACCGCGACCGACACGACCGAGCACGCGGCCAGGAAATACATGAAGACGCCGCCCTTTTCAAAAAAGGCCAGGAACGACTGGAAGGAGGCGGCGAGCGGCGGAGTGAGGATCATTCGCGGAAGGAGTAGAGCGTGAAAGTGATGGAGTATTCGAGCCGGCCATCGCGCATCTGATCGAGCGAACCGGCGGGCGGCGCGGAAATTTCGGCGTCTCTAATCGCACGCTCACAGACCTCGGCAAAGCTCGCATTTGCCGTATTCGCATCGATGTGGATGCCCTGCACGCGGCCCGCGCGCGTGACAAAAAAGCTGACCTTGGTGGTGCCGATCGAGAGCACGTCCATCTGGCTTTTCACGTAGTAGAGCCAGCGCGAGCCGATGGCATTATAGACCTGCGCCTTGTATTTCCCGAGCGGCGTGGCCACGGCATCCACGGCGTTTTTGCCGCGGTTGGAGATGGCGCCCTCGACTTTGCTTTTCTCCTGCTCGGGCTGGTAGCCGGGCTTGCTCGGCGGCTTCGCTAAAGGCGCGGGCGTGGTCAGTTTCGCCATTTGCTGCGGGGTCGGGTGGACGGGGATGGCGCGCGGGATCGGCGGCTCGGGCGTGGGTGGTTCCAGCTTCGTGACCGGCTCGGGCAGCGGCGGGAGCGGCTTGGCGGCGAGGGCGATCTCGTCGTCCCGCTTCTGCTCGACCTCGCGCAGTTTTTCCAGCGTCGCCTTCGCCATGGCGGCGGGGTCGGGCTTCTCGGCGGTCTTCGGCGGTGGCGTGGCCGCGGCGGGCTTTGGCGGGGCGGGTGCGGGCTGCGCGGGCGTGGGCGGCACGGGCGGCGCAGCGGGCGCGGAAATGATTTCGAGCGCGGGCGGCTCTTTGACGGAGCCGACCGCCGCGCGCTGCGTGTCGAAGACATTGTCGAACCAGCCCTTCCCGTCCTGGCTCGGCAGCGGCAGCGCGCCCGTTGCCGCTTGCTCGCTCGCAGCGGTCATGTCCTTGTCAGTTTCAAAAATCGCGTGCTCCGCCGGCTTCGATTCTGCCAGTCCGCGCGAGTCGATGAACTGCTTCTCCGGCGCGACCGGCGCGGCCAGAATCTTTGGCTCCTCGGGCTGGATGATTTGCAGCTCCAACTCCTCGGGCGGCGGCCTCGTCGCAGCCAGCGCGTCCGGCTTTCGCACCACTCCGGCGAGCAGTGCCAGGACCACGAACGCGAGCAAATGCAGCACCACCGAAGCCGCGATGCCGATGGTCACCTGACGCCGCACCGGCACCGCCGAGAGGTCGGGAATCCACGCGAAAAGCGGCGCGGTGACACGGCCGATGACCGTCCTCATGGCGTGAGCACGCGGACCACCGCCGACTTCATTTCGCCGACCACCGGGTAGAGCGAAAGCTGCGCGCACCACTCCACATCCGCGGCGCGATCCGTGCCCATGAGCACGCGCCCATTGCGCGACGCCCGCAGGGCCGAGAGCGGCTCCGAGTACAGTCGCGTAATGGCCAGCGCCGCGTGAGCGGAATCGCTCAGGCTTTCCGCGCCGAGATAACCAATCAGCAGCCCGGCGGCGCACGCATCTTCCAGCGCGAAATCGCTGAACGTGCCCGCGCATACGATCAGCACCCGCTCGGGCCAGGCCTGCCGCAGCGCATTCGCCACCGCCTCCACATTCAGCACCGCGCCCACCAGCACGTGCGCCGCCCGCTCGACCGCGCGCAGGGCGATGGTGCCGTTCGTCGTCGTGGTAATGATCTGCCGCCCGCGCACGCGCTCGCGATATTCCAGCGGCGAATTGCCCGCTTCAAAACCGGGGATCACATCTCCCTGCCGCTCGCCGCCGAGCAGCGCGGCCGGCATCCGCGCCTTCAGCCCGTGCGCCTCCTCGATGGTCCGCACCGGATAAATCTCCGTGGCCCCGTGCGCCAGCGCCGTGATCATCGAGGACGTGGCCCGCAGCACGTCGAAAACCACGCACGTCGTCTCCGACAAATCACGCGCCGGGAGAATGGTCGCGATTTCTGCGGGATGGAGGACGACGTCGATGTGCATGGAAAATGGGTGAAAAGCTGGCGTGAGTGCGCCGTCATTTATCCATCAACTCTCCGCGTCCATCAACCTTTCCCCCGCCCGCGTGGCCAAGTCTTCCGGGCATAATGAAAAAGATACTGCTGCGCGTAGCCGCC